>CAYZAW010000001.1:0-152001 GCA_964476505.1 uncultured Oscillospiraceae bacterium
TGAGTGGGTCAATTTTTACTGGCGTTCTCGGTCAATTTTACTCCGGCGATTACAGGTATACCTTCTGCCGCAGCGGGATCGAAGAAATCGTACTGCCGGACAAGGTGATTGCGCTTCCTCCCTTCGCTTTCAAGGATTGCAAGAACCTGAAAAGAGTGGTATGCGGCGCAGGCATGAAGAAAATCTATTCCTGGGTATTTGGCGGCTGCGACCGGCTTGAAGAGGTCATATGCGGTTCCAATGTAGAAATCAGCCCGGAGGCTTATAAAACGAAGGTGCTGAATACATAATGGATTGTGCATGATAAACAAGCTATTGAAACAATTGAAAAAGCACACCCCTCAATTTAAAAAGGAAGCTTGATATACCAGCTAAAAACACGTTTATATGGGGAGATAAACAAAACGGAAGACCGCCGTAAAAGGTGATAGGGTATAAATAGTTAACACAGGAGCGATTGGAATCATGGAATTTCGGGAACTGACAACAGAAGAATTTGACGCCGGCCTTGCGTTGGCATGGACGGTGTTTCAGCAGTACGAGGCACCGGAGCAGGTCACAGACGGCATCCGCTTCACGCCCATGGAGTGCCGCCTGCGCAATCCCGATTGCCCGTGCAAGCGGACGAAATGCTCCCGTCACGGAAACTGCGTTGCCTGCCGGGAACACCATCGGGACGAAAAGCAAAAGCCGCCTGCCTGCGAGCGCCCGGCAAAGCGGGAGCGGCGAAGACGGGAACGGTAACACGATCACGGGCGTACCGCATATGAAAACAGGAAACGCACCCCGGCACGCTAACCGCTGTCAGCTTCTGAGCTTAAAGGTTTTTGGCGCCAAACGATAGGCGAGGATAAATGCCGCAATGGCGTAGATGATGCAAAACGCCGAGATCGCCGCGCCAAAATACAGCGTGGGCAGCTGCACCTGAATGGCAAGCCAGCTCACCATGTAGGTTACCCAGTTGAGGATACCGAAGGTTGCGCTTTTGCTCTCCAAATTCACGTTATAGGGCTGGAGCAGATAATACAGCACCATGTTGTGTACCGAAAAGAAAACCGACATGGCAATAATGGACACAAACAGCACCACATAGTTTAACGGCTCCACGGTGCCGCCGGTGATATACAGCAGCATGGGAAGCCCCAGCGCGATCACGACGGCAGGCATAAGGTTTATCAAAATCACATATTTCAGGCGTGCCACAAACAGCGTAAGCAGCGCCTTTGGCTGGCGGTAAAAGCGGTAGGCCAGCATGCTGTGGTCGCAGTTCATAAACATGGCCTGCGTGATGGTTCTGCCGCGGTTGATGAGATACATCACGAACAGGAAGTACGGCAGATAATTCAAGCACAGCTCATTGACCTCATCGTTTGCATCGGGAAACAGGTACAGCGCTACAAAGGCTGCGGCAAACAGTACAGCCGCGCCAACGGTGATGCGTTTCGCGGAGCGGGTCAAAAGCTTTGCGTGCCGCTTCATGAACAGCTCGTTAAAGTACTGATAGCCGCTTTTATTGCTGGTCTGCGAGAAGTCCGCCGTCATCTTTTTTTGCAGCGCAAGCTGCTGTGCAGCGCCTGCCGCGTTCGTGCCGGCGCTGCCCATAAAGTTCTCCGGCTTTAACAGCTCCTTATAAATGGAACGGTAATCGTCAAATCGTAAAATACGCCGAAGCGAAAAGGCGGCGGGAATCAATAGTACTGCCGTGAGCACCCATAGTACCATTTCAGGCAGGGCGAATCCAAGATAGGGGAGAGCCGCCAAGCCCAACAGAGCAGCAGCGCCAACCCACATAAGCGGCATAAATTTGTTTTCGTTGTATGATTTTTTCTGCTTATTGCAATCCTCAAGGCTAAGCGCCGTAAAGCAGAGCTTTACGCAGACCACATAAACCGGGATCGCCAAACACGTAAGCACGGACGCACCGGCCAACAGGCCAAACAGGAAGGAGAACGCTGTAAAGCCTAAAAGCATTTTGAAAAGGAAATAGAAATAGCCCGTTAGCGTATAGCGCTTCGCGTCCATTCGTAGCAGAAATATGGCATAGAACTTGTCCTTGGTGGGGTTAAAGATGTATGTATTCAGGAAGCCGCCGGCGATGGTGGCAAAAATCAGCACATGTGCAAAGCTGTCCGGCGCGTTGGCTTGCATAACGGCAAGCTGCGTCCAGATCAGGAACAGATAGAGCGCCTTCCCTAAAAATACGGAAAAGAGCTCCGATATTCCGCTCACGATGTTGGCAAAGGCTTTGAGCCCGCGGCTTGCATACAAGGAGGACGGAAGGAGTTTTTTAATGAGAGGAATCCCTTTTAACGCCCAGATGATACTGTTCGTTTTATAGGTGTTGCGAAGGCGGAATGCAACCGCAAAGGTTTTAAGCATCCTCCTCACCTCTAAGCGCAGCAATGATTTTATCCTTAAACGCGGTATTGTCCAAATCTGCCTTGTCGATCTCCTCCAGCACGCCGTCGTTCAATACAACGATCTCATCGCAAAGATCAAGCGCCAACTCCATGATGTGCGTGGAGAATATAATGATATGCTCGCTCTTGATGCTTCGAAGCAGCTGCTTCATTTCGTCCGCCACCACCACGTCAAAGGAGGTAAGGGGCTCGTCCAGAAGCAGGATGCCGGGGTTGGCGATAAAGTTCACCAGCATCTGTATTTTGTTTTTCATGCCGTGGGAGTAGTCCTTGATGAGCCGATCCCGATCCTCGGCGGCAATACGCATCATATCAAAGTATTCGTCGATGCTCTTCTCCTCGCGGATGCTGTCCTTGTTGATGTCAATGAAGAATTTCAAGAACTCCCGGCCTGCCAAAAATTCCGGCACCACCGGCGTGGAAAGCACGTAACCTATGTCCTCTGCGCGAACAGGGCGCTCTACACCGTTCTCCATGATGGAAAAGCTGCCATCATCAATGGGCAGGTCCTCGTTGACGCAGTTGAAGAGCGTGGTTTTGCCCGCGCCGTTGCGCCCCAAAAGCCCGTATATTTTGCCGGTTTCAAAGGTAAAGGTGGCACCCTTTAGCACTTCCTTTTTTTCAAAGCTCTTTTTTACCCCGTTCAGTATAAGTTTCATTTCTGCGCTTCTCCGTTCTTTCTGTTTGGTGTGCCGTATTCGCCGGTCGGCACCGTGTTTTCCGTTATGAAATCACAAATCAGTTGATTGAATCTTCCTGCAAAAAGCGGGGGGATGTTATGTGCCGCTTTCTCCCAGATCTCATACCTGCAATGCGCATTCATTTCGGACATTTTCTTTACGCTGTCTGTCAATTCGCGGCTTTCCCTTGCGCCTGCCAGCGCCATTACAGGGATAGATATGTTGCTAAATGCCGGTACGCTTCCCAACGTTATTCCATTATACACAAGGTTGCGAACCGTTTCTTCCTTTACGTTTTGCATCTGTAAAACGAACTCCTTACATTGCTTCGGCGGCAAACCGTTCATGACGGCTGTGAACCCGCAAAGGAATCGGTTTTGCAATGCGTGAAACTGCTTCAGGTTCAACGCGTATATCTCCGAAAGCATAGGCTCCTCTTTGATCAGCCAAGGGCTGACAATGATTGCGCCTTCAAACAATTCCTCGTGTTCCGACACCAGCTTATAGGCCAACTGTGCGCCAAGCGAAAACCCAACAAGCCACACCTTTTTGGGGAGCGTTTGTATAAACGCCGCAAGCTCTTGTATACAAGCGTCTGTTTCAAACACATTCTCCGTATGATATCCGAACCCCATGATGTGCACAACGATAATATGATATTTCTTTGCAAGCGCATACTGCCTGCCAAAGGCATGCACAAAATGTGCGCCATGCAGCATCACGATGGTTTGGCTGTTTTCTTTTCCATACTCCTCGGTTATCATGCCTGCTCCTTTTACTTCCAATTGATCCGCTTGCTAGTATACCATGCCAATTGCAATATTGTACATAAACGCCGCATACGTTCACAACGGTGCAGCTTTATGCAAGCCGTGCCGATTAATGATATAATCATTGGCAAGCAACCAACATAACTAAGATGCACAGGAGACAGATGCAATGTTAATATTAAGCCCCCTTCATGACAACGATATCCCGCTGGTGGAATGCTGGCTTCGTAAAGCGCATGTAAAACGGTGGTACGAGATCCCGCGGCTGGGGATCACGATAGACGACTGGATTGCCGAGATCAAAGCGTACAAGGGCGAATTTCGCTGGATCAACTACTGCATTGTACAGTGGCAGGATGATCCCATCGGGCTGTGCCTGTACTATCGCTGCGAGGACAGTAAGGACGAGGACTTTGGTTCCCTGCCGCTTGCGGGCTCTTACGGGATCGATTACATGATCGGAGAGGAAGCGTACCTGCATAAGGGGCTTGGAAAGAGCATGATCGATCTTTTGGTGGAGCGGATTTTTGCACTTCCCGGCGCTATTAGGGTAACTGCCGATGTCGATCCGGAAAACGCAGCATCGCAAAAAGCGCTGCTGTCCTGCGGATTTACGAAGCTGGACGCACAGCGCTGCCGGTATGTACTATCGCAACTTTAAATCTGCACGAAAGAACTGAGTAGATAATGAAAAACAAAAAACTGAAACTAACGCTGTTATCCTTGTTGCCCTTGGTTTTGATACCAATTGGTTTATGCATCTTTTTCCAAAGCAAAATGGATAAAGGAACTGTGGATGCTGTGAAGGTACAAGACCACATCTGGCTGCTAAACGAAAACAATGAAGCCACCGGTTACCTTGTGGTAGGGGAAAAACAGGCGGCGGTGATCGATACCATGAACGGCTATCAGGATTTGAGAAAAACCGTTCGGGCGATCACGGAGCTTCCGGTCATTGTGATCAATACCCATGGACATACCGACCACGTTTGGGGTGATGGATACTTTGGGGAAGCGTACCTGAACCAAGCGGACTGGGTTATTGCGGAGCAAGGCTATAAAAAAATACTGTATCAGTATATCAAGCTTAGAAATCAGCTAAAGGATGTTCGCTTTACGGATATCCGGGAAGGCGACTGCTTTGATTTGGGCGGCGTGACCCTTACGGCTTACAGCCTGCCGGGGCATACGCCGGGCGGCATGTGCTTTCTTGACCGTGAGGACAGAATCCTGTTTACGGGGGATGGCATCAACCGGCATTGCTGGATGCAGCTTGCAGAAGCTCTGCCGATAGCGACCTTTGTAGAGAATTTGGAAGCACTGGGCGCTATTAGAAAGGACTACGACTATATCTGTCACGGGCATGCTGCCGGGCTGGAGGAAGCAACGCTTTATGATGAGCTTTTAACTGCGGCAAAAGAGCTTTGTAACGGGCAAACCTCCATGGATACAACATACGAGTATTGGGGCGGCACCTGCATGCAGCATCCTTTTCCGTCCGGGAACGGCGTGATCGTATATCGGTGAATACACGGGTATCAACCGCGCTGCTTTGCCGCCTCCGCGAGATATTCCGAAGCGGATATCACCCTTGCAAAGCTTCCGTTCAGCGCGGCAAAATAAGCCGCTTGTACTGCCGGGGCAGATGCCTCCTGCCCGTTCCACGTAAGGCTGCGGGTTGCGCAGGCATCCGCAATCAATATGTTCGAAAAGCCTAAATCGCTTGCTGCGCGCACGGTGGTGTCTACGCACATATGCGTCATCATGCCGCAAAACACAAGCTCATGCGCGCCGCACTTTTGCAGTTCCTCCAGCAAAACTGTTTCCCGAAAGCTACTGGGATAGTGCTTTACCACTACTGTCTCTCGCTCTTGCGGCAGGAGTGCGCTGTGCAGTAAAACGCCTGGCGTATCCGGCTCGAAAAATGTATCGCCGGGAGCGGCAATATGCTGTATAAAGAATACGGGCAGACCGTCCGTACGAAACCTAGCTAATATTTGCTGCGCTTTTTCGAGCGCTTCGTCTGCGCCAAAGAGCGTCCATTTCCCGCCGGGGAAGTAATCGTTCTGGATGTCAATAATGATCAGTGCCTGTTTCATAAGCGTCCTTTCCTGCTGGCGGTATAAAGTATCGGTATGTTATGCGGTATGGTAAACTCAATTGTGCGCGTTCATCATACCATTCGCTTTCTGATCGCGTCAAGAAAGCATGCCGCACGACAAAATGGCAATACGCATCAGTGCCCTGACACCATGTATCTGTAGCCTGACTACCTGTGCTATACTGGTACTGGTAAAACCTACCGTATGCTATTACCAACAGTACAGTAACTATATAAGCGGCGGTGAAAAGGAATGTGCGTTGCTGCCGTAACCGCAGGGATTATGTGCATATTGCAGAAATGGAGCGTTATGATGAATCGCGATTGTACACCATACGGCTGCAAAGAATCACATAAAACGCATTACCGAGCGTTGCTTGGGTTGCTTTTGCTGCTGAGCACGGTGCTTCTTTGGACTGCCGCCTGTCAGGATACGGCGAAGCGCATCACCAACGTTTCGGAACCGGATAAATACGGATATCAAACCTGTGCGTACGACGGGCTCACAAGAAAGTTCATCCTATATGTGCCGGAAACCGCAAAAGAAGATGCACCGCTTGTTTTCATGCTGCATGCGCGAAGGCAAAACGCTTTTTCCTTTCAAACCGGCAGCGGTATGAACGAAACCGCGCAGAAGTACGGCTATGCCGTTGTGTATCCGGAGGCGGCAAAGGATATTTTGAATAAAAGCCTGAACTTGGGCGCTAGCTGGAGCTCCGGCTTTGAGGAAACCGGCGTGGACGACGTGGGCTTTCTTTGCGCACTGGCAAACTATCTGCAAAAGGAGTACGGCTTTAGAAAAGATGCCACCTTTGCCGTGGGCTATATCAACGGCGGGTACATGGCGTATTGCCTCGCCAATAACGCGCAGGATACCTTTCGGGCGGTAGCAAGTATATCCTCTAACATGACCAAGGGCGATTGGGATGCGCGTAAAGAAACCGCTGCGGTGGGCATTTTGCAGGTAAACGGTACCAAGGACAGGATGATCTATCTGGAGGATGCGCAAGGCTTGGCCCCCGCCGTTTATGATGTGGTCGATTACTGGAAGAATGCCAACGGCTTGGACGTTATGGAGGAAAAGACGCTTTCCGATATTACCTCTATGCGCTGTTATTCCGGCACAAACAGCGCGGAGCATGTTTGGTATCTGGAAATCGAGGGCGCTACGCATACTTGGCCCAGCGAAGAATTCTCCGGTATCATCATCAACAACGTGATGCTGGACTTTTTTGATCAATATGCAAGGAACGGCTGACCAATGCATTTGCATTGTTCAAAGCGTTGCAAACACGCGCCCATATCTGGACTTTCCTACCGTAATACAGTACAATGATACTAATTTCCATATGCTAGGAGAATATGTATGAACAGTACAGACAACACGGCGCAAACCGGCGGCGCTGCCGTTTTGCAGCAAAAAAAACACACGTCCAAACAACTTATCCTGTTGATACTGGCAGGGCTGCTTGTACTGATCGGCTTGCTGTTTCTTTTTTGGCGGCAGCAGCCGGCAAATCTCATACAAAACGTGTCCGAGCCGGATCAATACGGCTTTCGTACCTGCGAGTATAAAGGGGAGGAGCGCCAGTTCAACCTGTTTATACCCGAAAGCGCGGGGAAGGACGCGCCGCTGTTGGTGGTGCTGCATGCCTATGAGGCGATCAATGTGGTTGCCATGCCAACCGTCACCGGCATGAACGATGCGGCGGAGGAGCACGGGTACGCGGTGGTATATCCTAAGACACTCAAGGATAAAAATCTGGTGGGCGCAACGGGCGGCTGGAACTCCGGCGCAAAGGATACCGGAAACGACGACCTCGGCTTTTTAACGGCGTTGGTCAGGTATCTGCAGAAAACATACGGCTTCAGCACAAAAAACACCTTTGTGGCAGGGTACATGAACGGCGGATTTATGGCGTACTATCTAGCCAATAATGCGCCCGATGTATTCCGGGCGGTAGCCAGCGTTTCCGGAACCATGGTAACGAACGACTGGAATCAGCGAAAGGAGACTGCCTCCGTAGGTGTACTGCAAATAAACGGCAGCAAAGACGAAATCGTCGATTTAGAGGTTTCCACGAGCTTTGCCCCCGTGATACACGACATTATTGCGTATTGGGTCAATGCAAACGGGCTGGATACCATGGAGGAAAAGCAGCTATCCCCTCGGACTACGGCATATTGCTATTCCGGCGCGGACAAGGAGGACTACGTTTGGTATGTGGAGATTCAAGACAGCTGCGGCGGTTGGCCGGTGGAAAGCTTTTCAGGGATTCGCGCAAGCGATGTGATACTAAGCTTTTTCGATCAATACAGAGCAAATAAATAGAGAAGCCCTTTTGTTGCTGGGCTTCTCCTTGGTGCAACAGACGGTATTTTCCGTCTGTTTTTCGTTTTTTACCGCTCCATATCGATCAATACCTTCATGGCGCGGTCTTTTTGTTCCTCGATCAAACGGTAAGCGCTGGCGTATTCCGAGAAGGGAACCCGGTGGGTAATGAGCGTGTCAAAATCGATCAGCCCGTTTCCCACCAGCCGGATGGCCTCCACATAATCCTCCGTGCGGTACATGGCCGTGCCGGAAAGACGCAGCTCATGATCCTGCACATACCCCATATTGATGAGCGCCGGTTCCGGCACTACGCCAACCACAATGATGTCGCTGCCCTTTCGGGCGATCTCTACGGCCTCTCCCAAGCAGGCGGGGCTGCCGATGCATTCCAAAATGCAGTCCGCACCGTCGCTTCCAAATTGGGCAAGGATGGCATCACGCAAAGGCTGCTCCTTGGGGTTTATGGCCGTAATGCCGCAGCGCCTTGCCGCCTCCAAGCGGTATGCGGATACTTCGGATAGCAGCACGCCCTTTGCGCCCATGGCGCGGGCGGTCTGCGCCACCAAGTTGCCGATTGGCCCGCCGCCGATCACGGCGATATTCTTTCCTGCAGGATCGCCAAAGCGGCACACCGCGTGTACGGCTACCGCCAGAGGCTCTATCATTGCCCCATGCTCTAAGCTCATGCTGTCCGGCAGCTTCAATGCTTTATCGGCTTCTGTCACAAAATACTCGCTTGCCATGCCGGTGGTTTGAAAGCCCATCACCTTTAGCGCCTCGCAATCGTTATACAGCCCGTGGGTGCAGGGGTAACAAACACCGCACACCACCTGCGGCTGGATGGTCACGTGGTCGCCGGGGGCAAACTGGGTTACGCTTTTTCCGACCTTTGTGACTACGGCGGACATTTCATGCCCCTGTACCACCGGGTACGAGGTGTAGGGATGCTTGCCGTGCCATACATGGATATCCGACCCGCAAACGCCGATCACCTTCATTTTTACTTCGATCTGATCCTCTCCCACGGCGGGTACGGGAACGTCCCGGTATTCAATGCTGCCGGGCTGCGTCATAATGGCCTGCTTCATAGCTGTACTCCTTATTCCTGCGGTAGAATAACGACCTTTACGGCCTTTTTATCGATAATGAGCTGTAAGCCGTCGCCGTAGCCTGCAAGGGGCAGCTGGTGGGAGATCAAGTCGTCCACCACGACCTTGCCGCTTTCTAAGTACTCCAAGGCGCGGCCAAAGCAATGCGTCTGCGCAAAGGAGCCGATGAGCTGATATTCCCGGCTGAATATCTCATAGGGGCTAACGGAGATCTTAGCATCCTCGGCGCATACGCCGTACACCACGATCTTTGCGCCCATCTTGGCATAGCCAAAACAGCTTTCGGTAACAGGTGCCGCGCCGGTGGCATCTATCACGATATCAAAGCCCTCAGGCTGGATGGCCTTGATGGCGGCTTCATGCACAGCGGCGTTTTTTCGGTCGATCAGCACCAAGTCGGTAAAGCCCAGCTTTTTAAGTATATCCAGCTTGCGCTGGTTGGGATCGGCGATCACGAATTTGCAAACGCCTGCCAAGCGTAAAAGCTGTGCCAATATGATACCCGTTGGGCCTGCGCCGAACATCAGGCAGCTGTCTCCAAAGCGGGGGCGGATGCGGTCAACACCGTGCACCGCGCAGGCGGTAGGCTCGGTAAACGTGGCCTGCGCAAAGGACAAATCGTGTATGGGAAACACCTTGTCGTGGTTGATTAGCACATACTCCGCAAACCCACCGGGCATATTGCAGCCGTGGGAATCGAAATTCTCGCAGTATAAGGGCTTATCTGCACGGCAGGCGGGGCAGTAGCCGCAAAGCTCGGTATTGTCCGCGGTCACGCGGTCGCCCACCTTCCATTCGGTAACGGCGCTGCCAACGGCGGCAACGGTGCCTGCAAACTCGTGCCCGTTGATCAGCGGAAACTTGGAAATAAAGCTGCCGTCATGGATGTGCAGATCGGTTTTGCAAATACCGCAGGCCATCACCTTGATCAAAACCTGATGGGGCTTGCATTCCGGTGTAGGCACCTCCGCCACGGAGAACTCCTTGGGATTGGTGTAAAGAATGGCGCGCATCGTTTTTCCTCCTAGATGATTTGATTAAACTCAACCTTTTCGCCGTTTACGCCCTGCACGGTAAAAAACCGTACGCCGTGCTTAAAGAAGGGCAGGGTGTTGATCTGTTCGTCCAGCATAGGCAGCCCAAGCTCCTTTGCAAGAAAGAACACCCGCTCAATGTCCTGCACATTCAGTGCAATATGGTCGATCGCACCGGCAATTCCAGCAGGCGCATCATATTGATAGGTTTCGATCACGCAGCTGCCAAGCTGCAAAAACAAAACGCTGCCGTCCGCGTTTTCCCATTGACGGGCAAACCCAAGCGACTCGTAAAAAGCGGCGGTATCCGCTACGCTTGCCGTGGGAATGCCAATGTGCTGTATGCCTGTGATATAGCTTTTGATCGCTTCCATAGATGTGTCCTTTCCTGCAAAAAAGGCCGGACGCATACCGCATGCGCCCGGCCGGCAGCATTATCGGTTATTCTTATAGTAACGCCCAATAGCGTCGCCTGCAAGAACAACGTTTTCGATCTGCTCCAAAGAGATATTAAATGGCTCCTCGTCCCAGAAGGAATGGAGGGATACCTCTGCAATGGTCTGGATGTTTTCGGGTGTTGCGGGCACATGCAGGTCTTCCAGCGTAACGGGAAGGCCTACTGCCAAACAGAATTGAATGACCTCCTCCAACTGCTCGGTGCTGCCGCCCTCTGCAACCAATTGGCAGATGGCACCAAAGGCGCAGCGCTCGCCGTGCAGCGAAAGCTTTCCCTCGGGAAGCCCTGTGATGCCGTCGCCAATGGAATGGGCAGCGGCACAGCCGGTGTTTTCAAAGCCGAGGCCGCTCATCAGCGTATTGGCTTCAATAATGTTTTCCAAGGCCTCTGTTACCAAGCCGTTTTCTGCCGCGATCTTTGCCTGCACGCCGTTTTCCATCAATGTATCGTAGCAGGCCTGCGCCACATACAAAGCAGTTTTGGGGCGGCGGTACGAGCCGGTGTTGCCGTTGATGTAGTTGGGCGCGTCGGCAGCATCGTTGGAGCGTGCCTCCATGGCGGTAACAAGCGCATCCCCCATGCCGGAGATCAAAAAGCGGATGGGCGCTTTTGCAATGATCTTGGAGTCCATCAAAACAAGATCGGGGCTTTTGGTGTAATGCCGCGCGTGGGAATGCTCGCCGTTTTCCTTATAAATAACGGAAAGGGCGGAGGTGGGCGCATCGGTGGAGGCAGAGGTGGGAACGATCACCACCGGCACACGGAAGTTATCTGCCACGGCCTTGGCGGTATCCAGCGTTTTGCCGCCGCCAATGCCAACGATCACCTCCGGCGCAAAAGCACGAAAAGCGTCTGTTGCGGCATTGATGCGCTGCTCCGTTACCTCGGAATTGTAAATGATGGTTTCAATTTTAGAGTCGGTTTTTACAAAATCCTCCTTGAGCATACGGGTCATGCTCTCAAAGAAAAACTGATCGATGACCGCCGCCACGCGTTTGCCGTAAACGCTGGTATATGTTTCTAGCTGGCGAATCACATCCGGCCCTTGAATGTATCGACCGGGGGAACCCCAGGCGCGCACCGCCGGTGCTGGAACGTAAGACATGATAATACCCTCCTCATCATATGCTGTTAAAATACGGTTATTGAAGTTATATTACAATGATACTACATAACGATATAATACTTCCGACTGCTCCCGTTGTCAACATGGAGAGTTAGGGAAAAACACACTG
The DNA here is from genome assembly GCA_964476505.1 of uncultured Oscillospiraceae bacterium. Lineage (GTDB taxonomy): Bacteria > Bacillota > Clostridia > Christensenellales > CAG-138 > CAYZAW01. Next base: position 12,142 of record CAYZAW010000001.1, read on the forward strand.
CCGGGATTTGCGAAAGAAGCTTGCACAAACCCGCTTTATGCCGTATAATTATCAATGGTATAATGATACTACAAAACAGCGATAGCACAGGAGGAGTTATATGCTTGAAAGCAAAAGGTTGGATAAGTCTGTTCCGATACCGCTTTATTTCCAACTAAAAAACATCATTCTGGAGGAGATCGAGAAGAACGATTTTCCAGTAGATACCATGATACCAACTGAGAACGAATTGTCCGACATGTTTGATATCAGCCGCACCACGGTACGGCAGGCGATCACGGAGCTGGTGCAGGAAGGGAAGCTGTACCGCATCAAAAGCAAGGGCACCTTTGTAGCCAGACCGAAGATCAACCAAGATTTTATCAAACGCGTTGAATCGTATGATGAATCCATCCGCCGCACGGGCCGTGTACCAAGCACCCGCCTGCTGGACATGAAAACCGTTCCCGCAACGGACGAGGTCGCCGCGGCGCTGGCTCTTTCCTTGGGGGACAAAACCATATACATTTCCCGTTTGCGCAGTGCGGACGGCATCCCTGTTGTAACGGTGGAAACGTACCTTCCTTACGATAAATGCGCATTCGTGCTGGAGCACGATCTCGAAAAAGAAGCCCTGTATTCTATTTTCTCCTTGCGGGAGGAAACGCAGATACGCCGCGTGTGCCGCGTTGTGGAGGCGGTGGCTGCGAACTCGAAGGACGCAGAGCTTTTGATGATCAAACGGGGAAAACCGGTACACTTTTTCCACACCACGGGCTTTAACGGCAACAGCGAACCCATTGAATACTCCATTTCCCGCTACCGGGGAGATCAAAACAAATTCGAGGTGGACGTATTCGTGGAAACCGGAGAATGATACCATACATACGGCGTGCGCTGTGAACAGCGTGCGCCTTTTCTTTGTATACATAGATTTTTTTCTTGCATCCTTGAAAAACAGGCGTTATTATAGAACGTAGTAATGACATGACAAAGGAACAATATACAAATATGGGAGGACTGATCCATATGCCTGTCAAGGTGCTGGTAACGCCGCGCTCTTACGGGAAAACCGATCCCGCGGTATTTGGTATGCTGCAGGATAAGGGCATAACGGTGGTAAAAAACGAAACCGGCGACATTATGAGCCGGGAGCAGATCATGGAGGCTATTGCCGGCTGCGACGGCGTGATACTGGGCGTAGACCCCATGGATGCGGAGGTGATGGCGGCGGCACCCAAGCTTCGCGCCATTGCCAAGTATGGCGTGGGGGTAGACAATATCGATCTTGCGGCGGCACAGCAGCGGGGAATCAAGGTGTCCCGCACGGTAGGCGCAAACAGCGAGGCCGTTGCGGATTACGCCTTTGCGCTGATGATCGCCCTTGCGTTTATGTATATCTGCCGCGGCATCGGCATGCTTTCGTATCAGGGCCATCCGCCTACCATTCTCGACCCTGTGTTTGTGGCGCTGCCTAAGCTTACGTTACTGGGCATTCCGTTTATCACGTGGATCGCCATACTGATGCTGCTGTTATGCTGGTTCATTCAGGAATACACCGCCTTTGGCCGGTATATCTACGCCGTGGGCACCAACGAAAGCATCCCCCGCTCCGTGGGCGTGAATGTAGACCTGGTAAAGGTGAAGGTGTTTACCCTTGCGGGCTTCCTGTTTGGCGTGGCGGGCGTGCTTGGCGCTATCCGCCTTGGGCAGGGGCAGGTGGGCATTGGGGACGATATGATGTTCCCTGCGCAGGCGGCAGTGGTCATCGGCGGAACGTCTCTTGCAGGCGGCAAGGGCGGCGTGATCAATACCATCGTAGGTGTATTGATCATGACGGTGCTCAACAACGGCTTGCTGCTCTTAGGCGTGAACCCCTATGTGCGTACCGGTATCCAAGGGCTGATCATTCTGATCGCTGTGATACTGACCATCCCCAAGGGCGGGAAGATCATCAGCAAGTGAGCCGGAAGGAGAAAGCAATGGAAGAGAAAAAATTACTGTTTTCCGCGCGGGATATCACAAAATCCTTCTCCGGCACGCAGGCGCTCAAGGGCGTTGAATTGGATGTGCATGAGGGAGAGATCGTAGGCCTGGTTGGCGAGAACGGCGCGGGGAAATCCACCCTGTTGAAGATCATCATCGGCGCACAGCCGCAAACCAGCGGCGGCATGGTTATGCACGGGAAGGAATATGCGCCAAGAAACCCCATGGACGCCAACCGCGAAGGCATTGGCATGGTGTTTCAGGAGCAGTCGCTCATCGTGAATCTGAACGTGGCGCAAAACATCTTTTTCGGGCATGAAAAAGCCTTCCGCAAAAACGGCTTTATCAACTGGAAAAACATGAACGCCGCGGCAGCCGAGGTGCTTGCGGATGTGGACGTTACGGATATCAACCCCAAGAAAAAGGTGTCCGATCTAAACTTTGCCACGCGCCAGATGGTGGAAATCGCCAAGGTCATGAACGTAACCAAAACGGAGGACGGGCGCAAGTGCCTGATTCTCCTGGATGAGCCCACGTCGGTTTTGAACGAGGGCGAGGTGCAAAACCTGTTCAAGCAAATGCGAAAGATCGCAAGCCGCGGGCATGCGGTGGTGTTCGTTTCCCATCGCTTGGACGAAATACTGGAGGTTACGGATCACATATACGTTTATAAGGACGGCACCAGCGTGGGGCACCTGCCCACCAGCGAAGCCAACGAGGCAAAGCTGTACGAAATGATGGTGGGCCGCACCACGACCACCGAGTATTATCACTTGGATAAGCAGCTTTCGCCTTCCGACGAGGTGGTGCTGGAGGTAAAAGACCTTGGCCTTAAGGGCGTATTCAAGCATGTGGATTTTCAGCTGCATAAAGGAAGAAATTTATTCCCTCATCCGCGATATCGTGCGGGAGGGGAAATCCGTAATACTGTTGGGCGATACGCTGGATGAATGCATTGGCATGAGCAGCCGCGTGATCGTGCTAAGAGACGGACTGATCACCGGGGAGTTCAACGCCTCGGTAGAAGTGAAGCCCAGTCAGGTTGACGTTGTCAGCCTGATGATGTAAGGAGGGCGGCAGCAATGGAAAAACAAGTGACATCCGTAAAGAAACCGTTGGGCGGCAGGAGCTTCCGCGAGAATTTCATGAAGTACTTCAGCTTCTCCGCCATCATTCTGCTGGTGCTGGGCTTTAGCATCACACAGGATCATTTTCTGGGGCAGGCGAATTTGACCACGCTGTTAAGGGATACCGCGCCGTTGATGATCATGTCCGCTGGCATGACCATGGTGCTGATATTTGGCTCCATTGACCTGTCCATGGGCGCAGTCTGCTCGGTATCCAATGTGCTGTATGTAAAGTTTTTGACCGATTACGGCGAGCAAATGCCCTCCGTTGGCATAGCAACGCTAACAGCGCTCTTGATCTCCCTCGGCTTTGGGCTGCTGTCCGGCTGTATGCTGGGCGTGGTGCATGTAAAGCTGAAGGTACCGTCCTTCATTGCCTCGCTGGGCTTTATGTCCGTATGGCAGTCCACGGCGCTGTTGATCTCCGAAGCGCCCATATCCGTGCCTAAGGCCATGTGGGGCGCTATCAACTGGTATAAGACCTCCTTCGGGGTAATAGGGCTGCCGCTGGTACTGGCGCTTGTGATCGTACTGTTGATGTATGTGTTCTCTACGAAAACCACGTTCGGTAAATGCTTGACATGACCGAGGAAGAGGTACGCGCGCAATGCAGCGATGATGCGTATAAGTGCTTCGTAAAAGAGGATGTAGCGGCTTCTGTTATGCAGGCCAGGCATGCGCGCGCCAACGAACAGCAGTATTCCGTAAGGTGCCGTATGCGTAAAAAGAACGGCGAGTACGTTTGGGTAATGGCTTTTGGCAGGTTCATCAATCACGTGGAGGACGGCAATGCCTATCTGAACGTGTATTTCACGGACATTAGCGAACAGAAAACGGCGGAGGAGCTGCAAACAAGCCTGATGGATCACCTTACCTGCAGCCTTGCGCTGTATGAATTTGACGGAACGGGCATTTCGGTAAAGCATTACAATAAAAACTATTGGAAGCTGCTGGGGCATGAGCCCAAGGACGGGAACAAGATCAATATCATGGATTTGGTGCATCCGGAGGATAAGCCTGTGCTGGTGCAGGAAATCGTCTCCAGTATCCGGCAAAACCGGGATTGCGCCTGCGATCTTCGCGCGGTCGACGGCAAAGGCGTATATGCGCCCTTCCACGTTACGGCAACGGTTGAACGGGAAAAGAACGGGAAGTACCTCTTGTACGCCATGCACACGCCCCTTTCCGAAAAGGCCATGTCCGTGCAGGAAATGTTCCCCATTGCACTGTCTGCCATGATGGCCACCTCCGATGATATTTCTTTTGTGAAGGATCAGGAGGGCAGGTATATCGCTTGCAGCAAAACGGCGGCTGTGGCCTTTGGCCTTACCAACGAACAAGACGTGATCGGAAAAACAAGCGTTGAGGTGTTTGGAGAAAGTGCCGTCGCGCAGTTTATGGAGGAGGATCATTCCATTTGGGAAACCGGCAAGCCTATTCTGGACAGGCTGGTCAAGCTGCCAACCAAAGACGGCGCAACCGGTGTGTTCTGTACGTCAAAGTATCCGCTGCTTGATAGAGGCGGAAAAGTGGTTGGTATCTACAGCATATGCCGTGACGTAACCAAGGAAAAGGCCATGGAATTTGAGCTGAACACGCTGCTACGCGTTATTCCAAGCGGCGTGCTGAAATACGCGGCAGACGAAACCGGTACGTTTGCCTATATCAACCGCAGCTTCATGGAATCCTTGGGCTATACCGAGGAACAGTTCCGCAATAAATTCCATAACCGCTTTCTAGAAATGGTTTGGCAAGAGGATCGGGCAAAAGCGCAGGCCGAAATACTAAAGCAGGAGGACGGCGGCGCAGCCGGATGCTTGGAATACCGCGTGGAGGCGGCTAACGGACAGCTGCACTGGTTCCATGACGAGGGCGTAAAAGTAACGGACGAAACCGGCAAGGCATGGCATTTTGTTACGCTGGTGGATATCACCGCGCAGAAAAAGAGCGAGGAAAGCCTGCGCCTTGCCGAGGAGGAATACCGCCTTGCCACAAGGCACAGCGGGCATACCATTGGACGGTACGACATCAAGGCGCGTACCCTTACCATCACGGAGGACGCCGCAACAAGGCTTGCGCTTCCGGAATGCATTCCGGATGTGCCGTACGGCAGAGTAAGGCTTGGCAGGGTGTCCGAGGATACCGCCGCTGCCTATATTGCCTTTTATGAAAGCATTATGCAGGGCAAAGCGGAGGGCACCGTTACCTTCCGCAAGCTGCTGTCCAACGGCTGGCGCTGGATCACGGAGCATGCCACCACCATATTCAACGAGGAGGGGCAGCCGGTTTCCGCCATCATATCTTATACGGATGTAACAGAGCAGCAGGAAAAGGAGCTGGCCTATAAAAAGTGGCAGCAGTCGATCGAGGAGCGAGATCCAAAGACCTATACGCTGTTTAGAAGCAACCTTAACCATACTACGGTGTTTGACGTATGGGAAGGCTCGCTGATACCCGTAAAGTTTGACGATACCGTAAAAACCTTTAACGACAGAACTGCCGCGTTCATCAAGCAATGCGTGTATGAGGGCGACCGGGAGCGGTATGCGGCCTTTGTGAATTCGGACACCATGCTGGCGGAGTATCACCGGGGGCATCGCACAGACTCCTTGGAATTCCGGCAGAAGCTGGAAAACGGCGGTATCCGCTGGCTGCGGCTGACGGTGGATCTTGTGGAGTCTCCGCATTCTACGGATGTGGAGGTATACCTGCTGTATGAAAACATCGATGAACAAAAGAGAGCCGAGCTGGAAACCCGGCACATGGCGGAAACAGACCCGCTGACGGGGCTTCTTAACAGAAAAGCGTTTTTTGAGATCGCGGACATGGTCATTCAAAATTCCATTCCGGGTTCCATGCACGCCTTCTTCATGCTGGATATCGACGGCTTTAAAGACATCAACGATACCTTTGGGCACGCCAAGGGGGATGAGGCGCTCACGGAAACCGCCCGCAAGCTGCAGGCGCTGCTGCGCAAGGACGATTTGATCGGTCGGCTGGGTGGAGACGAATTCGTGATGCTGTTAAGGAACATCCCGCATGATATGGATCTTGCAAAAAAGGCGGAGCTGATCGGTCAGAAGCTGCAAAAGCCCTTCGGCGCAGAAATGAAGCTGACTGTGAGCCTTGGCATTTGCGTTTGCCCCAACGACGGAGAGGAAAGCCATGCCCTCTATGAAAAAGCGGATACCGCGCTGTATGCCGCAAAGGAAAGCGGGCGAAACACATTTAGGATTTACACCTCGGATATGCCGAAAAAGGGCGCGGGTGCGGACAACCATGCGATGATGGCGGGAAAAACGGAATAGACGAACCGCGTTTTTGGCAAAGGACGGCCTTTGGCAGAGGGTAAACAGCTAAAAGAACAGGCGGGTTGTTACGAGGGGAACGGGTATGGAGAAGGAACTGATAGACCGCAGTATCGACTATATACTGGCGCATTTTCACGAGGGCGTAACGGTTGGGGACGTAGCGAAGCATTTCCACTTTTCGGAGGCGTATTTTAACCGTAGCTTCAAAATGGCTACAGGAAAAAGCGTGTATGAATTTATCCTGCGCCTCAAAATGGATCAAAGCGCCGTGGATATCAAGCTGCAAAAAAACAAGCCCATTACGCAGGTGGGGCTGGATTACGGATACAGCGCCACCAATTACAGCACCGCCTTTAAAAAGCACCACCGCCTGTCTCCGGCGGAATTTCGCCAGTCCACCAACGTCAGTGGGATGGAAAGCCCCTTTTATCCGCAAGGGCGGCGCGGGTTCGACAGCTTTTCGCGGTATGACAGCATGATTTTCCTGCGGGAGCTGGGGGATATGACCGTGGCGTATGAACGGGTGGTGGGAAATTACATCCACCTGAAGCAAAAATGGCCGGCGTTTATTGCAGAAAACCGCCGCTATTGCCGACCCGACACGCTGTATATCGAACGCTTTTACGACGACCCTGCCGTGACAGACCCAAACGGCTGTATTTATGATATCTGCATGACGGTTAAGGCCGGGGATGCGCCTGCAAACACCGCCGTGATTCCGGGCGGTAAATATGCGGTCTATCATTATCAGGGGAAAATCGAGGATATTTTCTGTTCCGTACAGGGCGTTTTTTGTGTTTGGCTGCCGCAAAGCGGCTGTGTGATGGATCAGCGCTACGGCTTGAACATCTACCGCAGCATGGATGATACAAGCCCTACGGTCAGCTTTGATCTGTGCATTCCCATTCAATAGGGCAGGAATTCAGAAGCCGCGATAAAGGGTTTTTGCTATGATGGCGTTAACCGAACGGAAACGGCAAAAAACTGTTTGAAAGGGTGAAACACATATGTTTAACGTAAGAAAGCTGCAGGAACAGGCAATATTTGAGGCTGTGAAGCAGGCAAGCGACGAAAAGACCGCGAGCACGGTCGTGTTTGGAGAGAAGGAAGAGGCCAAGGGCGAGGCGGACCTTGCGTGGGTACAATCCACCATGTGCAGGCTGGAGCAAGCCTTTGACCAAGAATCCGTAAAGCAAATCCGTATGCAGTGCCAGTGCGGTTACGGCATGGAGGAAAAGCTGGCGCTGCTGCAGGAGCTAAATGGCGCGGCTTCTTCCATGGAGGAGCTGGCAAGGTCTGAAAAAGCCCGGGCGGCCGGGCTGTCTTATCAAAACGGTGCGCTGCACCTGCAATTCAATTTTTGTCCCTGCCCCATGCTGCAGGAGGTGCAGCATTTACCTACCATGGCGTGGTGCCATTGCAGCGCCGGGTACAGCAAGGTGCTGTTTGAAAAAGCCTTTGGCTGCGCTGTGGACGTTACCATGCTAAAAAGCATCAAATGCGGGGATGATGTTTGCCTGATGAAGATCGTTCCCCGGGAAAACATCTGGGAATAACAAAAAGGATGCAATACTGCCGCCGTGCGGGCTACTGCGCGGCGGTTTGCTGTATCATGGAGGTGATCTCCTCATTCAGGCGCTTTAGCGCGTCCTGCACGGTATACTGGTTTTGCAGGATGGCTGTGATGTACTGGTAAATAACGCTTTCCACGCGGGTGATGGGCAGGAATACCCCGTCCTCCCGCAGCAGCGATTTTCTTTGCCGGTTGGTATCGTAGGAATGATACACAAGCGGCAGCCACGGGTAATGGTTGGCAAGCTCGTCGTTGATGTAGGCGGTTTCCAAGGGGGACTGACCGTCGATGATGGCAAAAAAGCTGCTCATGGAAGGATCGCACGTCCATTGGATAAAGGAGAACGCCTCGGCCTTGCGGTGGCAGCCGTGCGGAATGCCAAGGCCCCAGCTGCCAAGCACCGAATACCCGCTGGGGATATTGGCGTAGCCTATTTTGCCGATCACCTTGGATTTGCTTTCGTTGTTAACGTCCGCTACGAAGGACGCAAAGCCGATGAGCATGGCGATATTGCCGGTGTAAAAGTCGGACACGGTCTGCTCAACGGTGTAATGGCGCGCATTGGGGTTGGCATAGGAAAAGGTTTCAATGAAATTGGCAACGCCCTTGGTAAACGACGAGGAATCCGTGGCGGCGGTGCCCTTTTCGTTGAACACCTGCCCGCCGTATGCCCAAACGCGGGGCATCAGCTCGGGCAGCAGCACAAATTCGTTCCCTGCGGCAATGGCGGTGCCGTACTGCACGGGGGAGTTGGGGTTGAGAGACTGCGTAAAAAAGCTGCTGATCACGTTGAACTCAAACCATGTGCGCGGCACGCGCAGCTTGGAATGGTACTTCTTTTCAAACTGCTCTTGCAGCTGCTTGTTTTCGAACAGATCCTTCCGGTACAGCAGCAGCTGCGGGCCAAACAGGAACGGCACGCCGTAATACCGCTCTCCCGCCATGCCCACCTTCTGCGGCAAGCCTGGCAAAAACGCCTGCAAGGGGAACTCCGGCGCTTCCACCAGCTCCGTAACGTCCTTTAGGAGGCCGTCTCGCACCAGAAGCTCTAGCCACGGGTTGTCGTACATCACAACGTCAAAGGCGGAAAGCTCCTCGCTTTTGTTCAGAAGAATATCCATCAGCGCGCTGTGCTCGCACAGCTCTATTTCTGTTTCCAAGCCGGTCTTTCTTGTAAAATCTGGCTTGGCCTGCAGCACGGCATGCGCGTTGGGAGAATCCAGAAGCAGTATTTTCAGCGGCTTCTTTTTTTTGTTTAAGGAAATAGACGGGCTGGGCTCCTGAAACAGAGGCTCGCCAATGATCTTATCCCGTAAAAGCAGCTGCTGCTTTTCAAACATCAAGGGGCTTCGCATGTTTTCAATAAGCAGGTGCGCCGCCTTTTTACCCATCCAGTGCGCCGGGCGCATGGTGTATAAAATGCCGTTACTTACCACGGAGCAGTTCCAGTTTTCCTGCCCGAAGGAGATCATGCGAATGTCGCTGCTGGTGGAAATGCAAAGAAGCGCCAACGCCTGCTCCAGCCCGTTTGTGATGTTGCGGGAGGTGGAGATCACAGCCTGCGGGCGGTGATCCTTAAAGTACTCCATCCCCACGCGGAAGGCCTCCTCCTTGGTGGGGCGCAGATGATGCACGGCGTTCGTGAGAGGCGTGAGCCCCCGCTCCTTGTAGAAGTTATAAAACGCGCTGGCGCTTTCCGCCTCGCAGGTGAATTGCTCCGGCCCGGCAAACAACGCAACGCTTTGCCCGTACCCCTGCTGCTCTAATTGGGAGAGCAGATAGCTGGTGGTCTCGTATGTGTCAAAGGCAACAAAATTACAGTCGTCCTGCGTCAATCGCCTGTCGATGAATACGGTAGGCGTGTGCTGCAGCGCTTCGTAGCAGTGATAATCCTTTTGGCAGGAGATCACGATAAGCCCGCACACGTCTTTACGCATGAATGCGTCGAGTATGGCGTTTTCCTCCTCCGCAACATCGCCGGAAAACGCAAGGTTCATGTAATACCCGGCCTGCCGCAGCTCCCGCTCCAGCCCCGCCGCAATAAAGGCGTAATACTGATCGTACGCGTTCGGTAATATAACGCCAACCTCGCAGTTGTTGCTTGCACGCAGGTTTTTGGCATAGGAATTGGGCCGGTAGCTCAGTTCGTCGATCGCGTTCTGGATGGCCTTGCCTGCCTCCTCCGATACGCTTCGCGCCCCGGTCATGTAATTGGATACGGTGCCCACGGAAACGCCCGCAAGCGCTGCAACGTCTTTAATCGTACTCATAGCCCGTCCTCACAGACATCAATCTGCCTCTATTATAGCGGCTGTTTTGTAAAACAGCAAATGAATTCTAAAATTGAAACGATTTAATAAATATTTTACACAATTCGTTGACAATCCAAACCGGGTTTTGTATTTTGATGTTATGGCACACAGCACATTCTTGTGATATTCATTTTCGCGGCGTCAGGTCGCTTTTCTTCAAAAGTATGCAAGCAGGAAGCATGAAAGGATTGAGGTGAGAACATGGCGGAAACATTGCTGGAAATGAAAAATATCCAGAAATACTTTCCGGGCGTTCACGCGTTGGACAATGCCTGCCTAGACGTTAAGGCGGGCGAGGTGCACGCGCTGGTAGGGGAAAACGGCGCGGGAAAGTCCACCCTGATGAAGGTGCTAAACGGCATCTACTCCAAGGATGGCGGCGAGATCGTTTACAAGGGCGAAACGATCGAGCTGCACGGGCCGTTGGACGCACAGCGCAGGGGCATCGGCATGATCCATCAGGAATTGAACCTAATGCCGCATTTGTCTGTGGCGGAAAACATCTTCATAGGCAAGGAGCCCATGAAGGCGGGCGTTTTGCTGGACAAGAAAAAGGCCAATCAACTGGCAAAAGAGCTGCTGTCTTCCATGCATTTGGATGTGAACCCCACCACCATGGTCAACAAGCTGACGGTTGCCAAGCAGCAGATGATCGAGATCGCCAAGGCGCTCAACAACAACAGCGAGCTGCTGGTAATGGATGAGCCCACCTCTCCTTTAACGGAGACCGAGATCGAGGAGCTGTTCCGCTTTATCCGCCAGCTGAAAGAGGCGGGGCACGGCATTATTTATATCTCTCACAGGCTGGATGAGCTTTGGCGTATTTCGGATCGCATTACCGTTATGCGCGACGGCCAGTATGTGGGCACCGTTAACACCAACGAGGTCACGAAGCCCGAGATCATTTCCATGATGGTTGGCCGCGTGATCTACGAGGAGCCTAAGCAGAAAAGCACGGTTCCGCCGGACGCGCCGGTGGTGCTGGAGGCGAAGGGGCTTATCGCAAACAACGTGCGCGACGTATCCTTCCAGCTGAAAAAAGGCGAGATACTGGGCTTTGCCGGGCTGGTGGGCGCTGGCAGAACGGAAACCATGCGGGCGCTATTTGGCGCAGACCCGCGGGCTGCCGGCGAGATTTTCTTAAACGGCAAAAAGGTGGAGATCCATTCGCCCAGCGACGCGGTCAATCACGGCATCGGCTATCTGTCCGAGGACAGAAAGACCTTCGGCGTTGCAACGGGGCTTTCCGTGCGGGACAACTGCGTGATGGCGGACATCCCCAATTTCCGCAAAGGCCTGTTCATGGACGATAAAAAGATCGACGAAACCACGCAGGAGTACATCGACAAAATCTCCATCAAGACCCCCAGCCTGCGGCAGCTGCTCAGGAACCTTTCCGGCGGCAACCAGCAGAAGATCGTTATCGCAAAATGGCTCATCAAGCACTGCGATGTTTTGATATTCGACGAGCCAACCCGCGGCATCGATGTGGGCGCGAAAAGCGAGATATACAAGCTGATGAACCAGCTGGTGGCGGAGGGCAAATCCATCATAATGATCTCCTCCGAAATGCCGGAGCTGCTGCGCATGTCTGACCGCATCTTGGTTATGAGCGAGGGTGCGCTTACCGGCGAGATAGACATTGCGGAGGCTTCTCAAACAAGGATCATGACATACGCAACAATGAATATGTGAGGGTGAGGAAACGATCATGAACGCGAAAAAATTTGATTTAACAAAATTTCTTGCTCCGATGGTATTGGTACTGCTGTACATCTTCTTTTCCATCTTCGGCAACAACTTTTTCTCCACGGACTATCTGATCAACATTTTAGACGGTTCGTACTACATCGGCTTTATGGCCATCGGCGTTACCTTCGTTATCATCACCGGCGGTATCGACCTGTCGTTAGGCACTACCATGATGTGCGCGGCGCTTTTGGGCGGCGCGGCATACAACACTTGGCATTGGCCCATGGGCTGGTGCTTGGTGGTGGTGCTCTTAGTAGCAACGATCATCGGCTTCTTGAACGGTGTGATGGTGTCGTACCTAAAGCTGCCGCCCTTTATTGCCACGCTTGGCACGCAGATGATGGGCATGGGCTTTGGTGCCATCGTTACCAAGGTGCAGACCATGCGTTACCCCACCTTTGGCACGGCGGACGGCTGGTTCAAAAACGTGTTTTATAAAACCACAGGCGGCTTCCCGGTAGGCGTGCTGTGGCTGGCGGCCTTCTTCTTTGTGGCCTATCTCATCCTCAACAGAACGCGCTTTGGGCGCTACACCTTCGCCATCGGCAGCAACGCGGAGTCTGCGCGGCTGTCCGGCATCAAGATCAAGCCTTGGCTTACGGCTGTGTATACCTTCTGCGGCTTTTGCAGCGGACTTGCCGGTGTGTTCTATGCGGCGGTGTACACGTCCATCATCCCCAGCACCGGCAACGGACAGGAGCTGTTGGGCATTGCGGGCGTAGTCATTGGCGGTACCTCCATGAGCGGCGGTACCGGAACGCTGGTTGGCACCATCATAGGCGTGTTTGTAATGAGCGTGCTCAAGCAAGGCCTGATGTCCATGGGCTTGCAAAGCCACTGGCAAACATTCTTTACCGGCCTTGTGGTGATAGGCGCGGTGCTTCTCGATCAATACCGCGTAAAGCAGGGCAACAAGGTGATCCACTGATTCCGACGGGAGCGACCCGTTGAGATAAAACAAAATGGAGGAAAGAATCATGAAGAAACTGTTAGTTTTCGTACTGACTGCGGTCATGCTGGTAAGCATGGTTGCCTGCGCGGCGCCCGCAGCGCCCGCCGCACCGGCGGCGGAACCCGCAGCTCCTGCTGCAGAACCCGCGGCTCCCGCAGCTCCCGCTGCCGAGCCTGCAGCCGAGGCCATTTACATTCCGGTCATCTCCAAGGGCTTCCAGCATAAGTTCTGGCAGACCGTTATGGCCGGCTCTCAGGATGCCGCCGCGAAGTACGGTGTAGAGATCACCTTCGACGGCCCTCCCTCCGAGTCCGACATCAGCGTGCAGGTTGATATGCTGAACGCCGCGCTCGCCAAGAACCCCAAGGCGCTGTGCTTGGCAGCTCTGGATACCGAGTCCGTCAACGAGCAGCTGCAGGCCTGCCTGAAGAACGGCATCCCCGTAATCGGCTTTGACTCCGGCGTTCCCAATGCGCCTGCCGGTTCCATCGTATCCACCGCTTCCACCGATAACGAAGCTGCCGGCGCACTTGCTGCCGACGAAATGTTCAAGATCGAAAGCATCGCCTCCGCCGTTGCCGCTGCAACCAAGGATGCGCCTGTTGTGATCAGCGTTATCAGCCAGGATGCTACCTCCGCCTCCATCACCGGCCGTACCACCGGCTTCGTTAACGAAATGTTTAAGCTCTGCGACGCGAAGCAGTCCGGCATGGTTGCTGTGACCGGCCATGACAAGTGGAACAAGGCCGCCTCCGGCGACGTTGCGGTTGAGATCTTGGTCTCCATCGCCGCTACCACCAGCGTGACCGACTGCCAGGCGGCTGCACAGGCTGTGATCCAGCGTGCACCCGTTGGCGTGTTCTGCACCAACTCCGGTTCTGTGGACGGCATGCTGGCCGCCACCGCCGACGGTTCCGATCTGGATCGTGCCAACGGCCGTTATAAGGACATGGTCGTGGTCGGCTTCGACTCCGGCGCAACCCTGCTCAACGCCATCCGCAACAAGTGGTTCTACGGCGCTGTTACCCAGGATCCCTACATGATCGGCTTCTATGCCGTCGAGCTGGCTGTGAAATCCCTCAACGGCGAAAAGGTCGATGAGATCGTTGACACCGGCTGCCAGTTCTACACCAGCGAGAACATGGAAGAACCCAGCATCGCGCAGCTTCTGTACGACTAAGAAAAACATAACCCTATAGCATTGGCGGGGCAGCCGACAATCGGCTGCCCCGCAGAATAAAATCGCGGCAATACACGTTATACCCAATAACATTGAAAGCTGAACCCCTAGGGGTTTGCCATAGATACACGGAGGTAATGACCATGCTTTTGAACGTACCCAAACTGATGTCGCCACAGCTCTTGGAGGTGCTTTGCGAGATGGGCCACAGCGATGTGATCGTGCTGGGGGATGCAAACTTTCCCGGCAAGCGTTTTGCACAGGAAAGCGGCTGCAAATTCCTGCGGGCAGACGGCATTCCCGGCCCCGCGCTCTTAGAGGCGGTGCTCAGTATGATCCCGCTGGACAGCTATGTGGAAGCTCCCGTGCAGCTGATGCAGAAAATGGATTGCGACCGGGATATGGAAATTCCCATATGGGAGGAATACAAGGCGGTCGTTGCTCGGCATGACCCGCGCGGCGAAAAGGCCGTGGGCTTTACGGAGCGCTTCGCGTTCTATGAGGCAGCAAAAAAGGCATATTGCATCGTGCAAACAGGCGAAGAAGCCGTTTATGCCAATGTGATGATACAAAAGGGAGTAGTAAAGTGACGAACCAGACTTTGCTGTTGGGTATCGATATCGGCACCAGCGCCTGTAAGGCGGTGCTGTTTCGGCTGGACGGCTCCGCAGCGGCGTACCGGACGGAGCCCTATCCCATTTCGTACCCGAACCCCGGCTACGTGGAGCAGGACCCGGAGAACTGGTGGGATGCCGTTTGCCGGGCTGTTCGCGGTATGCTGGAGCAGGAAAACATCGATCCCAAAACGATCGCCGGCGTGGGGGTAGACGGGCAGGGCTGGTCTGCCATCATGATGGATAAAACAGGCCGGGTATTGACCGGCGACCCTATCTGGCTGGACGCGCGCTCCGAGGCTGTTTGTAAGGAATTGGAGCAAAGGATCGGCGAGGACGCGATATTCGCTCTTTCCGGCAATCCGCTAAAAGCGCAGTATACCACCGGCAAGCTGCTTTGGTTCAAAAAGCACATGCCGGAGGTCTACGAAAGCTGCGATAAAGTGATGCAGTCCAACGGCTACATCGTGTATAAGCTTACCGGCGTTTGCGGTATGGATATCAGCCAAGGCTACGGATTGCACTGCTTTGACATGCGAAAGGGCCGGTACGACGATGCTATGTGCGCCCAAATGGGCTTACAAAGAGATATGCTGCCGGAGCTTAGCGGCTGCCATGAGGTGGTTGGCCGCGTAAGCGAAACTGCCGCGGCGCAGACGGGGCTTTGCGCCGGAACGCCGGTGGTGGCGGGTGGGCTGGATGCAGCCTGTGCAACGCTTGGCGCGGGCGTGCTGCATCCCGGCGAAACGCAGGAGCAGGGCGGGCAGGCAGGCGGCATGAGCGTTTGCATGGACACCTACTGCGCAGAAAAAAGCCTGATATTAGGCTATCACGTTGTACCTGACTGCTGGCTGCTGCAAGGCGGCACCACCGGCGGCGGCGGCGCGATGCGCTGGTTCGAGCAGGAGCTTGGAGCGGCGGAGCGCGAACAGGCGGCAAAGCTTGGCTGCAACTCCTTCGAATGCCTCAGCGCCTTGGCGGAGAGCGTGGCAGCAGGCAGCGACGGTGTGGTATTTTTGCCGTACATGGCGGGGGAACGCTCCCCCATTTGGGACAGCCGTGCCAAGGGCGTGTATTACGGCTTGGATTACGGAAAAAAGCGCGCCCATATGGTACGGGCGCTGATGGAAGGCGTGGCATACGCGCTGTTGCATAACATCGAAACGGCGGAGGCTGTGGGCGCACCGGTAGGCACGCTTCGCGCCGTGGGCGGCTCGGCAAATTCCCGCATTTGGACGCAGATCAAGGCAGACGTTACGGGCAAGCCCATCGAGGTGCCCCAGTCCGACATGGCGACCACCTTGGGCGCGGCAATATTGGCAGGCGTTGGCGTTGGCGCGTACCGCGACTTTGACGAGGCGGTACAGCGCACCGTGCGCGTTACAAGAACGTTTTTACCCGGCGACAGAGACCGGGAGGCTTACCAAAACGGGTACGAGACCTATCGCGCCCTGTATGATAATCTGCGCGAGCTGATGGCGTTAAATGGGAGGCATGTATCATGAAGGCGGCGGTACTGGTCGCAAACAGACAAATCGAGTATCAGGAGTATCCTTTAGCGCCTGTCCCCGAGGACGGCGTGCTGGTAAGGGTGGCGGCTTCGGGCATTTGCGGCTCGGATGTGCCAAGGTTTTTGCACAACGGCGTGCATTTTTACCCCATCGTGCTGGGGCATGAGTTTTCCGGCGAGGTGGTAGAGGTCGGAAGCCGGGTACAGCGCGTAAAGGTGGGCGACCGGGTATCGGGCGCGCCGCTTCTGCCCTGCATGCAATGCGCCAACTGCCAGAAGGGCAATTACTCGCTTTGCGGGCATTACAGCTTTATCGGCTCCCGGCAGCAGGGCAGCAATGCAGACTATATCGTGATCCCGGAGAAAAACGCCGTGGTGTTCGACAGCGCCGTTTCCTTTGAGCAGGGCGCGATGTTCGAGCCCTCCACTGTGGCGCTGCACGGCGTTTTGCAATGCAACTACCGCGGCGGCGGCACGGTCGCCATCTTAGGCGGCGGCACCATCGGCATGTTTACCATGCAGTGGGCGCGGCTGCTTGGCGCAAAAAAGGTGGCGGTGTTCGATATCAGCGAGGAACGGCTTTCGCTTGCCACGCGCTTGGGTGCGGACGCTGTGATCAACACCATGCAGGAGGGATACCAAGAGCAAGCCATGGAGTTTTCCAAGGGCGGCTTTGACTATGTGTTCGAAACGGCGGGAACAGTGCCCACCATCAAAATGGCTTATGCCTTGGCGGGCAACAAGGCGCACCTTTGCTTTATCGGCACACCCCACACGGAGCTTACGTTCACGCCCAAGGAGTGGGAGAACCTGAACCGGAAGGAATTTTACATGACGGGCTCTTGGATGAGCTACAGCGCTCCCTTCCCGGGCAGGGAATGGACGATGACGGCAGAGTACTATCAAAACGGCAGGCTGCTGTTCGACGAGGGCTTTATCGGCGCGAGATACCCCATGGAACGGGCGCAGGAGGCGTTTATGCTGTATGACACGCCGGGTGCCGCCAGCGGGAAGATATTATTGATGAACGAGCCCTACTATCAGCACTGAGCATTGACGCGCATGGCGCGGCGAAAATATAAGGAGGTAAGAATATGGAACGCATCAATGCCAATTCGATTCCCCAAAGAAAGCTTTTTGACGGGAATACCATGCCCGCTATCGGCATGGGTACATTTGGCTCCGACCGCTTTAACGCAGAACAGGTTAGCAGCGCGGTGGCGGGGGCCATCGAGGCGGGCTACCGCCTGTTTGACTGCGCGGCAGTATACGGCAACGAGGA
The DNA here is from genome assembly GCA_964476505.1 of uncultured Oscillospiraceae bacterium. GTDB lineage: Bacteria > Bacillota > Clostridia > Christensenellales > CAG-138 > CAYZAW01. The sequence goes on from CAYZAW010000001.1 coordinate 29,720, forward strand.
CTTGATAGGCAACGTATTTCAGGCCGCGATTGAAAAAGGCACCGTAAAGCGCGAGGAACTGTTTATTACCAGCAAGGTCTGGAACGATATGCACGGGCAGGGAGACGTTCTTCTGTCTTGCGCCAAGAGCCTGAAAGACCTGAAGCTTGACTACATCGACCTGTTTTTTATCCACTGGCCGTTTTCCAACTACCATGCACCGGGATGCGACGGCGACGCGCGCAATCCGGACAGCACGCCCTTCTCCGTGGATGCCTTTATGGCAACATGGCGGCAGTGCGAGCGCTTGGTAGACATGGGGCTGGTGAAGTACATCGGCATGTCCAGCATGACGATCCCCAAGCTGGAGGCTGTGCTGCCGCTGTGCCGCATCAAGCCCGCTGCCATCGAAATGGAGCTGCATCCCAGCTTCCAGCAGCCGGAGCTGTTCAATTATATCCTAGAGCACGGCATACAGCCCATCGCGTTTTGCCCCATCGGTTCCCCCACGCGTCCGGATCGCGACAAGACCCCGGACGACGTTGCGGACATCCAGATGCCCGAGGTAGTGGAGATCGCCCGTGCGCATAACGTGCACCCTGCAATCATCTGCCTGAAATGGGCGGTGCAGCGCGGGCAAACGCCTATTCCGTTCTCTATCCATGAGAACGAGTATGTAAGCAACCTCAAGTGCGTAACGGAAGACCCCTTAACGGACGCGGAGATGGCAAAGCTCAAGGCTGCTGACCGCGACTGCCGGCTTATCAAGGGGCAGGTGTTCCTGTGGCCGGGCGCTAAGGATTGGCACGACCTTTGGGACGAGGACGGTACCATTACCAAATAGGAGCGGGCATGAAAAGCAGCAGCTATTTTCAAGAACTGATCGCGGCGCAAAAGGCAGGAAAGGCCGAGGGAATCTGCTCGGTTTGCAGTGCCAACGCGTATGTGATCGAGGCGGCCATGGAATACGGCCGGGAAAAGCATCTGCCGGTGCTGGTGGAGGCCACCGCAAATCAGGTGAACCAGTACGGCGGATACACGGGCATGACTCCCGCGGACTTTATGCGCTATGTAAAGAACATAGCGCATAAGGCCGGGTTCGACACGGACATGCTGATACTGGGCGGCGACCATTTGGGGCCGCTGGTGTGGAGCAACGAGGATGAAGCGGACGCTATGGAAAAGGCGCGAGAGCTGGTAACGGCATTTGTTCGCGCCGGGTTTACCAAGATTCATCTGGATACCAGCATGCGCGTAAACAGCGATTCCAAAACGGAGCGCCTGTCGGACGCGGTGATCGCCCGGCGCGCCGCCAGCCTGTGCGAGGCGGCGGAGCAAGCCGCGGGCAGCGGGGAGAAACCGGTGTATGTGATCGGCAGCGAGGTGCCTATTCCCGGCGGCGCAACGGAAAACGAGGACAGCTTAACGGTCACCTCGCCAAAAGACCTTGCCGCCACCGTGGAGACCTTTCGGCAGGCATTTTCTAAGGCCGGCCTAGAGGATGCGTTTTCCCGAGTGGTAGCCGTGGTGGTGCAGCCGGGGGTGGAGTTTGCGGATAACACCATCATCTGCTACAACGCCACAAAGGCAAGGGCGCTGACGGACTTTGCAAAAACGCTGCCCATCGTGTTGGAGGGGCATTCCACGGATTATCAGCCCAGAACCGCGCTTGCCGCCATGCGGCAGGACGGCATTGCCATATTAAAGGTAGGCCCGGCGCTGACGTTTGCGCTTAGGGAAGCCCTGTTTGCCTTGGAAAGCATGGAGAAGGATCTGTATCGCTTCTCGCCGCAGGGCGGGTATTCCCGCTTTGCCGATGTGCTGGAGCAAAAGCTGATGCAGGAGCCCAAATACTGGGCCAGATACTATCACGGCACCGAGGGCGATCTGGCATTTGCCAGACGGTACAGCCTGTCGGACAGATGCCGGTACTATTTGGAGGACGCGGAGATCAAGGCGTCGATTCGCCGGTTGGTGGATAACATCAACGCCAAGCCGCTGCCCTTTGGGCTGATCAGCCAGTATTTTCCGGGGCAAAAGGAAGCGCTGTTGCAGGATAACGGTACTGCCAGCGCCGAAACGCTCATCAAGGAGCGCATCAAAGAAGTGATAGACACCTACTATTGAGCAGCACGTTGGTCGAGGCAATTCGAAGGATTTTCCGCCAAATGGTTGATACGATTTGCCGGGCGGTAAAAAAGATACCTGCCTGCGGGATATTGCTGCCCCTTCTGATGGGGGCGCTCATCAAAACGCTTGCGCCGGGGCTGCTGGAATTGGGGGCCTTTACAACGGCCTTGTTTTCCAACAGCGCCGCCGCAACGCTGATCGGCTTACAGCTGTTTTGCTTGGGCGCACAGCTGGAACCTAAGGCGCTTGGCGGTACCCTTCGGCACGGCGGACTGCTGCTGCTTGTAAAGCTGCTTGCGGGCTTTCTCATGGCGGGGATATTCTTACTGCTTGCGCCCGTGAATACCGTAGGCGGCGTTTGCGTTTTGTCCGCCGTGGCGGCGGTTTCCAACAGCAACGGAAGCCTGTATCTTTCGCTTTCCACGCTGCACGGCAGAAAAACGGATATGGCCTGCACGCCCGTGCTGGCGCTGTCCAACGGCCCGTTTTTTACCTTGCTGATACTGGGGCTTTCGGGGTTTTCCGCATTTCCGGGAAAGCTGCTGATAGCGACCGTGCTGCCCATGCTGTTAGGCATGGCGGCGGCGGGGGTATATAAACCCGTAGCGCAAAAGCTCCAGCCGATGATCGCATTGCTGTTACCCTTTATCGGCTTCGCGCTAGGGGCGGGCATGGATCTGTCCTGCCTGTGGCAGGGGGGCGTTTCCGGCTTGTTATTAGCGCTTGCGGTCATTATACTTGCATGTATAGAGGCGCTTTTCTTAAAGGGCACAACCAAGAACAACGATGGCGTTTGTGCGCTGATGGCGGGAGCCACGGGCGCGAATGCGGTGGCGATACCCGCCGCGGTAGCCATGATAGACCCGGCATGGCAGGCATATGCGTCTGCCGCTGCGGCGCAGCTGGTAAGCTGTGCGCTGATCAGCGCACTGTGCATCCCCATCATCACACAGGTATGGCAAAAGCGCGTGTGTAAACAATAGCATAGTAACGTCGGCGCAAACAACAATTCGGCTAAAACACGCAGGGGGTCTGCGTGCTTCTATAACAATCTACGATATTCAGGAGGTAGCATATGAACAGAACACAAATCGCGCTTCCCAAGATCGGCATTCGCCCCTGCATCGACGGGCGCAGAAACGGCGTGCGGGAATCTCTGGAGGAGCAGACCATGGGCATGGCGCTGGCGGCGGCAAAGCTGATCACCGGCAGCCTGCGGTATCCCAACGGCGAGCCGGTACAGGTGGTCATTGCGGATACCACCATAGGCGGTGTGGCGGAGGCAGCGCGCTGCCAAGCAAAATTCGAGCGCGAGGGCGTGCAGGTAACGCTAACGGTATCCCCCTGCTGGTGCTATTCCACCGAGGTCATGGACTTTGATCCGCTGACCATCAAGGCCGTTTGGGGCTTTAACGGCACGGAGCGCCCGGGTGCGGTGTTCTTGGCGGCGGTATTGGCCGCGCATTCGCAAAAGGGCTTGCCCGCATTCAGCATTTACGGGCACGATGTGAAGGACGCAACAGACACGGAAATTCCGGAGGATGTTGCAGAAAAGATACTGCTGTTTGCAAAATCTGCCGTGGCAGCAAAATGCATGCGCCAAAACAGCTATTTGCAGATCGGTTCCATGTGCATGGGTATTGCGGGCAGCATTTTGGATCAGCAGATGCTGTACAATTATTTTGGCTTAAGAAGCGAGTCTGTGGACGAAACGGAGATACTTAGACGCATCGACAAGGGCATTTACGACCACGAGGAGTTTGAAAAGGCCTTGGCGTGGACAAAAGCTCATTGCAAGGAGGGCTTTGATAAAAACCCGGACAGCATCCGCTTTAACGCGGAGCAGAAGGAGGCTCAGTGGGCGTTTGTGGTCAAGAGCTTCCTGATCATTCGCGATTTGATGATCGGCAACCCCAAGCTCGCAGAAATGGGCTTTGTGGAGGAATCCAACGGGCATAACGCCATCGTAGGCGGCGTGCAGGGGCAGCGCCAGTGGACGGATTATCAGCCCAACTTCGACTTTGCCGAGGCTATGCTCAACAGCCAGTTCGACTGGAACGGTGTGCGCGAGGCGTTTGTACTGGGCACGGAAAACGACACCTGCAACGCGCTGACCATGCTCTTTGAGCATTTGGTATCCGACAGACCCGGTATCTTTGCGGACGTGCGCACCTATTGGAGCCCGGCGGCAGTCGAGCGGGTCACGGGTAAAACGCTTACCGGCTACGCGAAAAACGGCGTTATCCACCTGATCAATTCGGGCGCGGCGTCTCTGGACGGCACCGGCGCGGTAGCCGATCAAAACGGCACGCCCACCATCAAGCCCTTCTACGATATGACGCAGGCGGATGCCGAGAAATGCCTTGCCGCTACCGACTGGTGCGCGGCGGATCAGTTCTACTTCCGTGGGGGCGGCTTCTCCTCGCACTTTATTGGCGGCAGCAAGGGCGGCATGCCTGTGACCATGGCAAGAATGAACATCGTGCACGGCTTAGGGCCGGTGCTGCAGCTGGCGGAGGGCTATACCTGCGAGCTGGACCCCGAAGTACATCGTATTTTGGACAAACGCACAGACCCCACTTGGCCTACCACATGGTTTGCGCCGAACCTCACCGGCAAGGGCGCATTCAAAGACGTATACAGCGTGATGGCAAACTGGGGCGCGAACCACGGCGCGTTCTGCTACGGGCACATTGGCGTGCAGCTCATCACCCTTGCCAGCATGCTTCGCATCCCCGTATGCATGCATAACGTGCCGGAGGAGCAGGTATTCCGCCCCTCTGCGTGGAGCGCGTTTGGCACTACGGACGCGGAGGGTGCCGATTACCGTGCCTGCGCCGCGTTCGGCCCGCTGTATAAGTAAACGAATGGAACGCGAAAAAGCAGCCATTGGCTGCTTTTTCGGTAAAAGGAGCCTGCTATATGAAAACGCTGGAATTCTTGGCATTTGACTTGGGCGCAAGCAACGGACGCGCTGTTTCGGGCGCGTTTGACGGGGAGCGCATCACGCTGACGGAGCGGCACCGCTTCGAGAACCACATCGTGAGGCAAAACGGCGTGCAGTATTGGGATGCGCTGTATCTTTTGCGGGAGCTAAAGGCCGGCTTTGCCGCTTACCGGGCGGCGGGGGACGGCGCGCTTACAAGCTTTGGCATTGATACTTGGGGCGTGGATTACGGTCTCTTGGATGCAAACGGCGCACTATTAAGCAATCCCCGTTGCTACCGGGACAGCACCGAGCAGGACGTACAGCGCGTGCACCTGCAAATACCGGCAAAAACGCTGTTTGACCGCACGGGTATTGCCAGCATGCCCTTTAATACGGTGTATCAGCTGCAAAAACGCGTTGCCGAGCAGGACAGCGCCCTGTTGGCGGCAAAAACGCTGCTGTTCTCCCCGGATTTATACGCGTACTTTTTAACGGGAGAAAAGTGCACGGAGTATACCATTGCCGCAACCAGCATGCTGTACCGGGGCGAAAAGCAGGCTTGGGATACCCAAACCATGGAGGCGCTTGGCATTCCCGCACAGATATTTACGGAGGTGGAGCGTGCAGGAACGCTTCGCGGCAGGCTTCTTACTGCGGTGGCGGAGGACTGCGGCGTAGAACGCGTGCCTTATGCAGTGGCAGGCGGGCACGATACGGCGTCGGCAGTGGCGGCGATTCCCGGAAAGGGAAGCTTTGCCTACTGCTCGTCTGGCACATGGTCTGTATTTGGCGTGGAAACGGAGCAGCCGGTATTAACGGAGGATGCGTTTCTTGCGGGCTTTAGCAGCGAGGGCTCTGTGCAGGGCGGCTTTCGCCCGGTCAAAACCATTATGGGGCTGTGGCTTGTGCAGGAATGCAGGCGGGAATGGCAGGCAAACGGGCAGCGCATCAGCTGGGACGATATCGTGTTGCAGGCACGGCAGGCGGAGCCCTTCCGCTCCATCATCGATGCGGACGAGGCACCCTTTTACGGCGCGGGCAACATGACGGAAAAAATACGTGCCTACTGCCGCCGTACGGGGCAGCCGGAGCCGGAAACCATTGGCCAGACCGCCCGCTGCATTTACGAAAGCTTGGCGCTCAAGTACAGGCAGGCGCTGGAGGCATTGGAAAATATCAAAGGGCGGCGTATCGATACGCTGCATATCGTGGGCGGCGGCATCCAGAACAGGCTGTTGAACCAGTTTGCCGCCAACGCTACAAAACGGCCTGTAATCACCGGCCCCACCGAGGGGGCTTGCGTCGGTAACCTGCTGATGCAGGCGATAGCGGTGGGCGCGATTGCGGGCATGCAGGAGCTTCGGGAGGTAGTGCGTATCTCCTTTGCAACCGAAGCCTACGAGCCTGCGGACGAACAGGCATGGGAGGATGCATACGGGCGGCTGTGCAGCTATGCCGCGAAGGACAGTACACGTTAAGCAAAAGATAAAACGCCGGGCACGATTGCCCGGCGTTTTTGCGTCCGTTTAATTGCGTAGTAGCCTAGTTCTTTGGGGCTTTGGCATTCAATAAAATCGTTTCCGCCTCCGCGTTCCACAGACCGTTGGTTTTTGCGCAGGCGGTGTGGAGCTGACGGAACAAGGGATCGGTCTCGCCCAGCTTCGCGAAGTCCGCTATCGCCGTCAGCGGCATGTCGATGCCGGTATAGATCAGCTTTTTGCCGCCGGGAATCTCGGGCAGGTGCAGCGTGACCTCCGGTACGCAGTTCAGCCCGCCGATGTGGGTCACAAGGCCTGCGGGGTCGAGCTGCCCGCGGGACATCATCAATAGCGCTTCCTTCATATCGTCTGTGTTGCCGCCGGAGGTGCCAACGATGTGCGTGCCCGCATAGTGCACGTTGTACAAATTCATTTTTGCGGAAAAAGCGGGGTCTGTGGGGCCTGCAAAAAAGTTCAGGCAGCCGTCCTCGGCAAGCAGGCTGTCTCCCAGCTCAAACACGGCGGTTACCGGCGCAAACACCGTAACGTCGTCATAAGCGCGCCCGTTATTGAGCGCTAAGAGGTCGGCCTTCGCATCGCCAACTGCCGCCGTGTTGCGGTAAATAAGCTTTACGCCGTTTTTTGCGACCTCCTCCGGGGGAACCAGCTTCGCCGCGCGGGCAAGGCGGCTGTCGTCTATATCCGTTACCACCAGAAGCGAGGGCCGTCTGTCGCAATGGGTAATGTAATTCACTGCCGCCAAGCCCATTGGGCCTGCGCCTGCAAGGATGGCCATGGAGCCGCCCTCGCGGATACCCATGCGGTGCTCGTAGCTGCCGCGCGTGGTGTGATACACCGCGTGGAATGCGCCGATCACGCAGCTTAACGGCTCCGTCAGGCTGCCGGAAAAGAAGCTGTCGCCGTTATAGGGAAGCAGGCAGCCCATTTCCATGACCTCGTTGGGGATAATAACATAGGTAGCATCTCCGCCGATATATCGATAGGAATACCCGGGCGCGGCAAGCGAGCCCTGATAGTTCAGCGCGGGCTGTATTACAAACTTTTGCCCCGGCGAAAACTGCCCCGCCCATTTTGCGCCTATCTCGATCAGTTCGCCGCAAAACTCATGGCCGATGATCACGGGGTTTTCCGCCACATCGTTCGGCACGCGCTTATGCGCCGCGCCCTGCTTTGCCGCTTTATAGCTGGACATACAAAGGCTGTCGGATACCACGCGGGCCAGTATTTCGTCCTGCCCGATGGGGGGGAGGTCAAATTCCTCCAAGCGAAGGTCTTCTTTCCCGTATAACCGAATGGCTCTCGTTTTCATGTTGTTACTTCCTTTCTCGCTCAACCAGCGCCCATGTTGCGTCGATCAAATGGTGGAATTGGGGCTTTTGCAGCTGCTCGCAGATAAAGCTTTGCCCAAGCGAATTTACGTCCTCGCCGGAGATCTGGCAAAGGTTGTGTTGGCGGCAAAGCGCCATCACCCGCTCCAGCTGCACAAGCGTGTTTCGGGAGGGCATAAACGTTACTCCGGATACGCCCGCCTCCGCCATAAAGCTTAACAGCTCGTCTAAATACCCGTCCTCATAGGTCGCCGCCGCTTTATCTCCCGTAGGAGAATTGGTCACGTCTCCAAGGTAGGCGTAGCACAGCACAGCGTCGATCTCCTTTGCAAAGGAAACGGCATCTGCAAGCGTCATTAATTCCTCCTTGGCGGGGATGTAGATTTGCGGCAGCAGGTCTTTTTTTAGCTTGCCCAGAAGCGCGTAGCGCTCGTCGCCGCCCTCCGACAGCAGCTTGCCTGTCAGTGCAAATAGAATGTGCCGCTCCGTTACCGCGCCGCCGTTTTGGTATTGAGAAAGCGGCAGCACGTCCCTCTCAAAATCCAAGGGAATACCGGTTTGCGCCGCCACGGCTTCCGTCATGCGGCGGTTTCGAAGGTTCCGCAGTTCCCGAAGCGGCGCTAAACGCGCTTCTGCCGCTGCAAAGTATTCCGGCTTAACGCTGTGAAAGGTAAGATACGCCATGCCCGGCTGATCCGGGCTGTTTAGGCGCTTGCCCTCCCAAGGCGTACCGTTTAAGGTCACGCGCATTTCAAAGCCGCAGGTAGCGCCTAAACCCGTCAGCCGCGCGGCCTCCCGAAATTCCGCAGCGCCGCCTATACTGTCGTGATCCATAATGCCTGCCGCAGGCAGCCCTGCCGCCCGGGCAAACCATACGGCTGCCGTGGGGGAATAGGGCGAAAAGGAAAAGGTGGTATGAATATGATTGTTGGCAAACGCGGGCTTCACCGCAGGCGGCTCTTTCTCGCGGGAAAGCAGCAGCTTCAGCGCGTCAAGGCGTGACGCGGCATCCGGTGCGTTCAATAGCGCTCTTTCGTTATTCATCCCAACATCACCTGCCCGCCGCTGACAGGAATCGCCTGTCCGGTTTCGTATAACTGCTCCACGCAGTAAAACAGCGCCTTGGCTACGTCAGATGGCAGGCAGCCGCGACGGATGGGGGATTTGGAGAGGTAATACTTCTTTACGTCCTCTATGGTTTTTGCCCCCGGCACCTTGCCCGCATGCAGATACTGCACAAATAAGCCGCGCTCCGGGTCGCTCCACAACGGGCCGTCGTAATAATTGCCGGGGCATATGGCGTTTACCTTGATTTGATAGGGTGCAAGCTCCAGCGCAAAGCTTTGCGTAAGGCCAATGCCGCCGAACTTTCCGCCCGCATACGCGAAGTTGGCTTTGGAGCCCGTTAAGCCTGATTTGGAATTGATCTGCACGATGTCGTGCCATCGGCTGTTGTCTGCTTCAAACTGGGCGCGCATGATCTGCGAGGCGTATTTGGCACACAAAAAGTACCCGGTGTAGTTTACCCGGGTCACAAAGGCAAAATCCTCCGCCGTCAGCTCCGGCAGCCCGCCTGCCCGCAGTACGCCGGCGTTGGATACAAATATGTCGATGCCGCCAAAAAGCTCCACCGCGCCTATCATCAGCGCCCGCACGCTGCTTTCGTCGGATACGTCCACGGGGAAAAACTGCGCGCGTTCCCCCAAACGCCGGGCTGCGGCAGTGCCGGTCTCCGGATTGAGGTCGGCAATGAGAACGTCCGCCCCTTCCTGATACATCTCCTCCGCCAGCCCGTAGCCAAAGCCCTGCGCGCCGCCGGTGATGACGGTGATCTTGCCGCAAAGCCTGCCGGGATGGTTGGAGCGTTTGTGCACATTGGCGGCAGACAGCCGCTTGGCTTCCTCAAAATCCACGGTGATACCCTCCTAAAAAACTATAAAAATCATTCACAAACCAGCGTTACCGCAGCGTCCGTAAGCGCCTGTGCCCACGCTTCACTTGGCGCGGCATCGGTCACAAGAACGGAAATGTCATGAAGGCTGCCAATGGACGCAAATGCCGTTCGGTTGAATTTGCGGCTGTCCACCGCCAGTATCACGCGCTCGGCAGAGGCGATGATGGCACGCTTGATCACAGCGGTTTCCTCCGTAGATTCCGTAATGCCTGCATGCTTACTTAAGCCAGTGCAGGAAAGCACGGCAAAGTCTGCATGGTATTCCCGAAAGAACTGATCTACCCGGCGGCCGGTAAGCGCCATAACGTCGCCCACAAGGCTGCCGCCGGTCAACAGCACGTTCCAGCCCTTGCCGCCGCGAACGGTGATGGCGGTCTCGATGGAGTTTGTGATAAGCGTGATGTTCTCCTTGCCAAGTAGCGCGTGGGCAACGTACAGCGCCGTTGAGCTTTCGTCCAGCATGATACTCGCGCCGTTTGGGATCAGGTTGGCTACGGCGGCGGCGATTTTTTGCTTTTGCGCCACGTTGGATTTTTTACGCACCGGGTAAGGCAATACGCGCTGCTCGCCAATGAAGGTAGCGCCGCCGTAGCTGCGCTTTGCAAAGCCCTCGCGCTCCAGTTTTTCCAGATCGCGGCGGATGGTCTCCTCCGACACGCCAAATTCCTCGCTTAAGGGCGGGATGCTAACGCTGCCCTCCCGCTCCAAACGCTCTAGTATCAGGTTTTTTCTTTGAACAGATAACAAAACCGTAACCCTCCGTTATTCCCGGATGATGTTACGGTCAGTATAACAGGTTGCGCCACAACAGTCAACAACAATACGCATAAATCCACAAAACACAACAAACGAGATGCATATACTTGTGGATTTAAGGGAAGAGGGCATTACTCGCTTGCGTACTGCAAGCCCTCTACAAGGGGGATAATAGCCCCTGCCCGCACGAATACGGGAATGCGGCTGATGGTAACGGGCACTGTGATCTCCTGCCCGCCCGGATAGACCCGGCCGGTTTCAAAATCCGTCCAATCGCAGCCCGTGGGAAGATAGCAGCGCCAAACGGGGTTTTGCACGGCGGGGTACAGGATGGGTTCCGTTACCGGGCAAACCAAGATATCCCGCCCGAACATGAATTCGTTCTCAATATCCTTTGCGCGAGGGTCGTCTGGAAAATCGAACAGCAGGCAGCGCATCATGGTATCGTGTGCGGAGGATACGCGCTCTGCCATGGCAGTGATGTAGGGCATCAGCCGGTAGCGAAGGCGAATCGTTTCGATGATGGCGCTTTGAAAGGGCTCTTCAAACTGCCAGTATTCCCGGGGCGTATCTGTTCCGTGGGAGCGGAATATAGGTAAAAAACAGGAAAATTGCAGCCAGCGGGTGTAAAGCTCTTGATAGCTTTTGTCCTTTACGCCGTTATCGTACTGCCCATGCCAGAACCAAACAGGCTCCGCGTTGGTGTCGCCCTTCCACTTGCGCCAGCAGGCGGTGCCGCCCGCAAAAAACGCGCCCGTGTCTACCGTCCAGTACGGAATGCCGCACATACAAAGGCTCATGCCCTTCACGATCTCCCGGCGCAGCTCGTCCCAGCTGGCGCTGGTGTCGCCCGCCCACAGGATGGCACCGTATTTTTGGATGCCCGCCCAACCGGAGCGCGTTAAATTGACCACCGGCTTTTGCGGCTGGTTATAGTATATGCCTTTTGCGTGAACAAGCGCGTAGGCGTTTGCCACGGCAGGGTCTAAGTATTTTTCATGCTCTTCTCCCACCAAGCGGTACCGTTCCTGCTCGCTTTTTTTGTGTTCCCCGCACCAGTCCGGTGAGGAAAAGGGCTCTGTGCTGTCGCACCACCACGCGTCAAAGCCGTTTTGGTATAAGCCCTGCTCCATCTGCTGCCAATAGAGTGCCCTTGCGTTTTCATCAAAAGCATCGTATGTGGAATAATCCCCCAGCAGCCAGTCATGCGCCGCAAATGCGGCATGGTCGGAGCCGCCCGCGTTCATGTTAGGCCAAACGGATACGGCACTGTGCACGTGCATGGCATGCAGTTGTTCGGTGACCGGCTTGATATCTTTGTACCGGGCGGCGTCTAAGTGCTTATCCCCCCAAAGATCGCCCTCCCATGTTTTCCAGTCCTGCACCACAACGTCAAGCGGCACTTGATCCTGCCGGTGCCTGTTTGCCACATCCAACAACGCCTGCGCCGTTTCATACCGTTCCTTGGACTGCCAGTAACCAAACACCCAAGGCGGCATTTTCGCCGCGCGGCCTGTCAGCGTGCGGTAGCCCGCCACGATCTCGTCCATGGAGCCGGTGATCACATACAGATCCACCTGATCCACGCAGGCAAGGGTAACGCGGCAGGGGCTGGCGCTGTCGTCAAACACCATCAGGCAGGCGCAGTCGAACAACACCGCATACCCTAGGCTGGACACAAATATCGGCATGGGGATCTTCATATTATGCTGATACAGGTATTCGATGGTGCCCCGCTTTTGAAAAACGCCCTGCTCGTCCTGCCCAAGCCCAAATATCCTTTCGTTCTCGGCAAACGTGAAGGAAACCTCTGCCCGATAGGACGTACGCACAAACCGGCTTTTTAGGTTCTCGATAACGGTTCGCTGTCCGTCCACCGTTTTGATTACCTTCACCATGGGCTTGCCCTCCGGCAGCGCGTGGAAGACCTTGCGCGGCGTGAAGCGCACTTGGGTAACAGGCGCGGCGCTGCCGTTGCAGGGCGTGCCATTGAAATAGCCGGCATCCACAACGCAGGGAATGTTTTGGATGCTGCTGCCGGGAGAAAAGCTGCACCGCACGATATTGCTTTGTATCTGTAAATACTGCTCTTTCATATTTATCCCTTTACGGCGCCCGCTGTCATGCCGGACACGATGTATTTTTGCCCGAACAGGTACACAAGGATTACCGGCAGGCTGGTCAAAACGATGTCCGCGCAGACCAGATTCCAATCCTTAAAATACATGCCAAAGAAGTTGTACACCGCCAGCGTCATAGGCCACTTTGTGGATTCGCCCAAGAAATACAGCGGCATAACAAACTCGTTCCATGTGTTGAGGAAGGTAAGCACCATCACCGTTACCAGCACCGGCTTTAAAAGCGGCACGATAACGGAGAAAAACAGGCGCAGCGGCGAGCAGCCGTCGATAATGCCCGCTTCGTCGATATCCTGCGGTATCTTTCCGATGAACGAATAGATGAGGAATATGTTGAACGGGAGCTGTATGGCGGAATACAAAAGGATAATACCGATGCGGCTGTTGTTCAGCTGGAAAAACTGCATGACGCGCATCAGCGCCACAAAGTTTACCGGCATGGTGATACCAAGCACCAGATAGAAATATAAAAAGTTATGCAGCTTGCTGCGGCGGCGAGACAGAGAATACGCCGCCAGTGCCGCTAACAGCGTTGTAAGCGCCACGCTGCCTACGGAGTAGAGCAGGCTGTTTAAAAACGCCGTGCCCAGCTTGCCCTTTTCAATAACAGTGGAAAAATTGTCCCACTGGATGGTCTGCGGCAGCTGCAAAGACATTTCGGAGGCCGCGGCGCTGTCCTTCATGGCGTTGAAGAGTATCAAGATCAACGGTGTTAATAATACGATGGATATGATCCACGCGGCAATGTTTGCGAGGAGTACCTGCCACCTTTTTTTCGTTTTCATTATTCCGCCACCTCGTTTTTGGTCATCAGTTTAATAAGGAAGTAGCCTACGATCACCATTACCGCAAACATAATGGAAGACAGCGTGGTGCCGATGGCATACCGCCCCAGCCCGAACTCCTTGTACACCGTTGTGTACAGCACCTCCGTTGCGTACCCGGGGCCGCCGTTTGTAAGCGCATATACCATATCGAACACCTTCAGGCCGTATATCACGTTCAATACGGTGGTAACGGTGATGGTGGGCATCAGCATGGGAAGCGTGATGGAACGGAACTTTTGCCAGCCGTTTGCCCCGTCGATATCGGCCGCTTCATAATAAGTGGGGGAGATGGATAAAATGCCGGCAATGAATATGGTCATGATGTAGCCCATGCCCTTCCAAACGTCCACCCCCATGACCGACCAGAAGGCGAGCTTGGGGTTAGAAAGCCATTTGGGGCCGTTGATGCCAAAGATGCGCAGGAATGTATTCATGAGACCCATTTCCGGGTTTAAGATCGATTTGAATATCATGCCTGCGATCAGCGCGGACAGCACCGCAGGAATGTACATCACCGCACGGTGGAAGTTCAAAAGCCTGATCTTTTTTGTGAGCAGCAGCGCCAAAAGCAAGCCGAGCACGTTCTTTAGCATGGTGGTAACAAAGGTGAACAGCACGGTATTGCCTAAGTACTTGATGTAATTCTCTTCGGGGGAAAACACCTCCCGAAAGTTGTCTAAGCCAACAAAGTGGAGCGTATCCGAATACACGGACCAATCCGTAAAGGAGTACCCCACGCCGATCAAGCCCGGCAGCACATATAACAGCGTGTATAAAATCAATGCGCCCAATACGAAGTAGGTTGGATATTGTTTCTTTTTCATAGCAGTTACTCTCTGTTCATAAGGTATTGCTTTTATGGAATACGGACAAGTGAAGCGTCACTTGTCCGTATTCTTGAAAGGGAAATCACATGAAGAACACTTGTTTATTTCCAAGCGTCGTCGCCTGCGGCGGCAGCTTGGTCGGCACGGTTTTTATCGATGTTGACCAGCATGGTCATGGCGTCGTTCTGGCCAAGTATCACGTTGGTGATCTCCTTGCCGATCTCCATCCACTGGGGATTGACGTACTTCACCGCGGTCTGGAAAACGGTGCCGTGGTCGGGATATGCGGCATAGAAGGCCTTGATCTCGTCAGAATACTTGTCGTTCGCGCCGGAAATGGGGAGCATGTTGTACTTAGGCACGTTGTCGATCATGTATTGCAGGTTTTCGGGCCGGGCAAGGAACGCCATGTACGCCTTGGCGGCATCGATGTTCTTGGAGCCGGAGAACACGAAGCGGGTGGGAACCACCGGGTTCATGTTGAGCGTTTGGTTATCTGCCAGAGGCATTACAAAGTATCCAACATCCTCCGCCGGGAAGTTCGGGTCAAGTGCGTTTACCTCGGTGGGGAAGCCCTGCTGGCACAGCACCATGGCGTATTTGCCCTCGGCAAAGTATTTGGCGGCATCGCTAAAGGCGTTGTCCATGTAATTGTCGCCCCAATAGCCGCTGTCTACCATGTCCTTGATCTGCTCTACGATGAGCTTTGCCGTTGCGCTGTCCGCAAACTTGGCCTGGTTTCCATTGAGCTTAGCGGCCATGCCCGGCTCCTTCTTTTCGATGGCGGGCCCCAATTCGGGGAACCACAGGGTATGATGCCAACCGTCGGAAACTGCCTCGTACACAGGCGTTACGCCGGAGGCTAGTATCGCGTCGCAAACTGCTTTGAATTCTGCATAGGTCTTGGGAACCTGTAAATTGAGCGAACTGAATATCTTCTTGTTATAGGCGATGGCCCAAACGGCGGACGCATCCTGTACCGGCTGGCCGTATACCTTACCGCCCACGGAGACCTCGGCAGCCGCCAAGGGGTCTAAGCGGGTCGTCCATTCCTCAGCGGAGAGGTCAACTGCGTTCTTTTCCACGTTCAACTGCGAAATGATATCAAACTGGCCTGCCTGTGAGCCGAACAGATCCGTGCATTCCCCCGTGTTCAGCTTGGTCAGCAGCAGATTGAAATACTGATCGGAAGGTACGATCTGGTAATCCACCTTGATGCCGGTTTCCTGTGTGAATTTCTCACCCAGCTCGATCTCCGCGTCCATGACCCAGTCTTGGCTGGCCATGTACGTCAGCGTAATGTCTTGCTTTTGTTCGGGCGCGGCAGCCGGAGCCTCGGGGGCGGCGGCAGGGGCAGGGGCCTCGGCAGGCTCTGCGGCGGCGGGCGCGGGTGCGGGCGCAGCTTGGCAGGCGGCTAGGCTCATCAGCAGCATAACAGCCAGAATAACGGTTAACAGTTTTTTCATAGCTTCCTCCTCGATTTGACGGTTTAGAATGATAGATGTTTGCTTGTTGGAAACAGTGGTCTGTAACATAGATTGAGCTCATATCTGTTATGCTGCTATTGTATCCTGCGGTTTTGCCGGTTGGAATGGATATTCCTCGTCAGATTCTTGTGATTTTTTAACCGTGTGTAACAGCATGCCTGTTCCCTTCCGGCGCATGGAATACCTTGACAAACGTTTTACCATCTGTCTAGAATGAATTGCACAGATCCTTTCTTTCGCACACGGCGATACGGCGTTTAGGAGAATCAAGCATGAAACACAGCCGCTCTGTTAGAACTGCATTGTTATTTGGATGCTCCGCCATCATCCTGCTTTCTTTTTGCGCCGTGGCTGTGCTGTATATCGCCACAGAGGTGCCAAAGCTCAAGGAGCAGACGCTTGCGGTACTCACGCAGAACAGCAGTGCCATTGCCTCCGCTATGGACTTGGAGCTGGAGCAGATGAGCACCGTGGCGCTCAACATTGCCTATTCTACGCAGATCAAGGATCACTTTTTTAGCGCGTCTCTCACCCCGCGGGACTTTCCCACCTCGGAGGACGCGTATATACTAACGGACGTGCTGACCACGCTGATATTTCCAAACCGCCCTGTTGACCAGATCAACCTGTACGGAAAAAGCGGCGCGGTAGCCTCCTCCGGGCTGTATAACCGCATTGCAAACGGCGACCCGTCGCTGTTGCCGTGGTATGCGGAGGTGACCGCCTCCCCCAAGCATCAGGCCTTTCTTTTTACCGCCCAAGACCCGATCATCTCCAAATACTCCACCGGCGTTTACGGCAAACAGTTCATTTCCTTTGCCATGCAGAACTATGATACCTTCAACAATCCCTACGGCTATATCGAGATCAAGCAGCGCTTGAGCCGGGTGATCTCCGCCGCCATAGAATACCGCAGCGTATACGGTGAAGAGGTGTATATCTTCGACAGCAACGGCACATGCCTTTTCCCGCTTGACGCACAGCCCGACGCTTCGCTGCTGGCATTGATCAATGATCCGGAGGAGCAGGAGGCGCTATCCTCCGGCGCATATACCGACAAAGACCGCACGGTGTTGTGCATCCCCTCCAAGCGGGGCGGCTTTCAAACCGTGCTGAGCATTGGGGAAAGCCAACTGCTGCAGCCGGTGCGGGCGTATACGCTCAATATCCTCTCCATTACGGTTGGTGCGCTGATCTTTTCTCTATTGGCAACGTATTTTATTGCCAGACGAATTACCGCGCCCATCAATGCCCTTTGCGCTCAACTGGGCGAGGTAGACCTGTCTCACGCCGTTGCGCTTTCGCCTGCCGACTCTAAGCTTACGGAAATAGAAACGCTGTACGATGCGTTTTATCACATGCAGAACAAGCTGAAGGAAAGCGTGGATAAGCAGATGCTTTTGCAGACCCAAGAAATGCAATCCCGCATGCTGGCGCTGCAATCCCAAATGAACCCCCACTTTTTGTTCAACAGCTTGGCAGCCATCCAAGCCATGGCAGACGAGGGCATGAACCGGGAGATCACGGTCATGTGCCAGTCCATGTCCCGCATATTACGCTATATCTCCTCCGACACCGAGCAGGAGGTGTCCGTTAAGGACGAGCTTCGCCATACGGAGGATTACCTGCTTTGCATGGCCACCCGGTATCAGGGCGATCTGTCTTATACCGTTAACGTGCCGGAGCAGGTGCAGCAATACAAGCTGCCCAAGCTTTGCATCCAGCTGCTGGCGGAAAACGCCATCAAGTTTACCTCCGCAAAGCGCCCGCCGTATTTCATCAGCATCGAGGGCGATGCGGACGATTCGCATTTTGAGATCACGATCACCGATAACGGGCCGGGCTTCTCGGAGGAAACGTTAACGCTTTTGGAAAAGCAGATCGCCACCATCAACGAAACCGGCATACTGCCCTCACTGGAAATTCACGGCATGGGGCTGTTGAACGTGTATATCAGGTACTGGCTGCTGCATGGAGACAATGTGATCTTCCGGTTCGGAAACCGAAAAACGGGCGGCGCGTATATCACGCTGGGGGAGGTTTTTCATGCCTAAAACATTTCGGGTGCTGGTGGTAGACGACGAAAAGCTTATTTGCAAGAACATTGCGCGAAGCATAGAAAAGGCAAGCACCGCCTTTGAAGTGGTATCGCTGGCGGGAGACGGCTTGGAGGCGTTGGAGCTGGCGCGAAATCTACTGCCGGACGTTGTGTTCAGCGACATCAAAATGCCGGAGATGGATGGCATTGCGCTTATCCGCCAGCTGCATCAGGAGATGCCCAGCATCAAAACCGTAATGGTCAGCGGCTATGACGATTTTGAGCTGGCGCGCTCCGCACTGCGCAATCACGCCATAGACTACCTGTTAAAGCCTGTTAATCCGGAGGACTTGAAGCGCACGCTGCAAAAGCTGGAAAACGACCTGTTGGCGGAGCAAAAGGCGCTTTTGCCGCGCCGGGAGGACAGCCCGGCGGAGATCGCGGAACGCATCATGGCGTATCTGCGCCATAATTATGCGGAAACCATCGATCTAACGCAGTTGGCGCAAAACTATAATTTTTCCTCTGCGTATCTTTCTAAAATCTTTAAGGAGCATGCGGGCGTTTCGCCCGTGCGCTATTTAACGGATTACCGCATGAGCATTGCAAAAAAGCTGCTGCAGGGCTCCACGCTGCCGGTAAAAGACGTTGCCATAAAGGTGGGATATCCCGATCCCGTGCATTTTAGCAAAAGCTTTAAAAATGCCACGGGCGTTACGCCCATAACGTACCGCAGGCAGTTTTCCGAATGCGGCGGATAACAAGGACGGACGAACGCGCTTTGTTTGCCGCTTGTGCAAGGCGGCAGTACATGCTATGATATCGGTACTGGCTTTTTCCGTTTCTGTATCAAACGGAGAGGGCCTTTTTTTGAAGGAGCCGGGTTATGAAGAAGCATGTTTTTTATACGGAGGCCGCATATCTTGCCGGGATGGTATTGATCGCCATGGGCGTTGTATGGATGGAAAAGGCGGATTTCGGCGTTTCCATGATCGTAGCGCCGGCATACATCCTGTACCGCTGGATCAACCCCATGTGGAGTACGTTCAGCTTTGGCATGGCGGAATACTGCCTGCAAGCGGTGCTGCTTGCGGTGCTGGCATTGGCAGTAGGGCGGTTCAAGTTGAGCTATCTGCTGTCCTTTGTAACGGCTGTGCTCTACGGCTTTTTGCTGGACGGGCTAATGGCGCTGGGCGCTTATCTTCCCTGCAGCGCGGTATGGCAGCGCGTGCTGTATTATGCGCTGGGCGTAACAGCGGGGTCGGCGGGGGTGGCAATGATGTTTCGCACGTATCTGCCGCCGGAAGCCTATGAGCTGTTTGTAAAGGAGCTTGCCGGGCGGTTTTGCTGGAACATCCACAAGTGCAAGACCGTGTACGACTGCATCAGCTGTGCGCTGGGCGTTTTAATGAGCCTGCTGCTGTTTGGTGCGGGCAACTTTGTGGGCGTAAAATGGGGCACGATACTTTGCGCGCTTATAAACGGATTTGTGATCAGCCTGTTTTCCCGCTGCTATCAAACCCTTTGGACGTTTCAGGACGCGTTTTCATGGCGGACGTTTTTTGATGGGAAGCCGCCCGAGGCGGGGGATACGGCAATCAAACAGAACGCTTGATTTGTGGTATAATCAATACAAAAGAAAACACTGTTAGGAGCAGATAACGCATGGAGAACCAGCCTGCCGGTTTTATCACGATCACCCCGGAAAATATAGCCTGCGAGCATCTGTGCTGCATCATCCGCAGCAAAAAGCCCCATCCGGGTGTGGAAGCCAAGCGGGAATGGCTGTCTGCACGGCTAAGCGAGGGGCATGTTTTTCGGAAGCTGAACGCAAAGGCAACGGTTTTTATTGAGTATGCGCCCCTTGAAACCGCGTGGACGCCCATTATAGGAGAGAATTACTACTATATTTACTGCCTGTGGGTCTCCGGCGAATATAAGGGGAAAGGGTACGGCAAAGCGCTCTTGGAATACTGCTTGGCGGACGCAAAGGAAAAGGGAAAATCCGGCGTTTGCATGTTGGGGGCAAAAAAGCAGAAGGCATGGCTGACGGATCAGGCGTTTGCCAAGGGCTTCGGATTTCAAGCCGTGGACGAAACGGAAAACGGATATGAGCTGCTGGCGCTTTCCTTTGACGGAACAACGCCGCGCTTTACAAAAAAGGCAAAGGCAGCAGCAATAGAGGATCAAGCGCTTACGGTGTATTACGATATGCAGTGCCCGTATATGCTGCAAAGCATCGAAACCGTGCGGCAGTACTGCGAGGAGCGGCAGGTTCCCCTGTCGCTGATACAGGTAACATCGCTAAAGCAGGCAAAGGAGCTGCCCTGCGTGTTCAATAACTGGGGCGTGTTTTACAAGGGCGCTTTTCAAACGGTGAATTTATTGCTGGACGTTACGAATATCAAACGGATATTGGAAAAGTAACAGCGGTATAGTAGGCTGTATTGCGATAATAAATATAAAAGGGGCTACAGCAAAACGAATAAGCTGCAGCCTCTTTATGCGTTCGGTGTTTCGGTTTACAGACCCTTGAAGAAGGAGCCTAAGAGCAGCAGGGCGTAGCCGGCTACCACAAACCAATAGTTGTAATCGGAAACAACGGGGATCTTTACGAAATTTGCCACGATGCCAAGCACGCCCAGAATGAGCGCCAGAATAAAGGTTCCGTTTTTCGGTGCGCTAAGTTTCATAATGTATCATTCCTTTCACAAAATAAGTATTTTGTAACTATATTTTAACGCGAATCGGCAATAAAGTAAAGACTTGGGCATTGCGGAAAACCCGCGATACATGCATTAATAAAAGCGGCGTTTGCAAAGGCGCTGCTACGGTTATTTCATGCTGTTAAGAAGCGCATCAAGCGCATTCTTTGCGTCTGCCGCAAAATGGGTTTTTCCGGCCTCCTGTATCACAGCCTGATAGGTATCCTTTGCCAGCCCGTTTTGCTTGCGCCGGGCATAGGCATCTGCCAGCAGCATTTGAATCTCCAGCCGCCGCAGCTTGATGGGCGTATGAGACAGTACCTCCGAAAGTGCTTTATCGTCTGCCGCTTCTCCCGCTAAAACCAGCAGCCATTGTTCGTACAGCACAACGGTATTGCGGTAGTTGCGGGCTAAATCCCGGTTCAGCACGGCGGCCTTTTGTAGTACCTCCCGCAAGGAAGAAAGCTCCTGACTGCCCTGCTCCGCGTCGCCGGATAACAGCGCAAGCTCACAAAGCGTATCGTGAATGAGCGCCTGTACCGCCAAATCGTTTTTAGCGTTGCGGGTGGGAAGGGGGTCTATAAACAGCGTTTGCTTTGCAAGCGCGTACTCCCCCTTGGCGGCGTACCCCGCCGCAAGATAGGAGGAGGTAACGGTACGCAGATGGCTGCTTGCAGGGAGTTTGCCGGGAATACTGCTGTATGTGCTTATGAACCGCTCCGGATCAAGCTCTACGTGCAAAATCCCAAGCAACTTTGCGTTGGCGTTGCTTGCAGCCATGTTGGCGGTAAGCGTGCTAACAACAAAGCCTAACGCCAATATCAGCACGCAGGTGATCAGGTTCAGCCAAATGGCGGTATTGGGGCGGGTGGATATGACCACCGCGCAAAGCGCCAGCGAAAGAGCCGTTCCGATGGCAACGATCCATTTAGACGAGCGAAAGCAGCGAATCATTGGGATACCTCCATATTACATTGCGTTTGTGAAAAACATTTCTAAACACTACCAACATACACATAACCGTACGGAAATACAAGCATTCTTGAGGGAAAAGAGAATTTTGAGTAATCGGCTCAAAATTTCCCGTGGAAAGACACACGCAAATTGGTATATGTACCAATGCAAAAGAAGGGGAAAGATGCTATATTATAAGAAAACAATGCAAATCAAAAATATACATTTTTTGGTTTTCGTTATATAGCACATTCTCTTTGGAGCGTAATGAATATGATCAAGCTGACCTGCCTCATGGATAACATGCCATCGGAAAACAAAGCGCTGCGTGCGGAACACGGGTTGTCCCTTTATATAGAAACGGAGGACGCGTCCTTCTTATTTGACTGCGGCTCCGGGGAAAGCACCGTATTCAACGCGCATAAGCTGGGGATCGACCTCAAAAACGTACGGTTTACGGTTTGCAGCCACAGCCATTACGACCACGCCGCAGGCTTTCGGGATATGGCGGAGCAGGGCATGGGCGGAAAAACGCTGTATACCGGCGAGGGCTTCTTTGAACGCAAGTACGCCAATAACGCCCCCAAGTATACAGACCTTTCCTGCGGCTTTACTGCCGATTTTTTACAGCAGCAGGGCATATCCCAACAGGTAATCACCGGCTGCGAGAAAATCGTGCCCGGCGTGTATGCCATCGGCGGCTTTTCCCGCGGTGTTGCCTTTGAAACGGTACCCAAGCGCTTCGTAAAGGGAACGCTGCAGGCGTTGACGCCGGATCTGTTCGACGATGAGATATGCCTTGCCATCGATACCGAGCAGGGCATTGTGATCGTGGTGGGCTGCTCGCATCCCGGCATATTGAACATTGCAAACACCGTGTATGCGCGCATGCAAAAACCGATCTATGCGATTTTAGGCGGCACCCACCTAGTGGAGGCGGAGCCCTTGCGCATTCAAAAAACAGTTGCGGCGCTAAAGGAAATGGGGCTTGCGATTCTCGGCCTTTCCCATTGCTCGGGTACGTTGGCGGAGGAAATGGTAAAGCAGGATGCGGCGGTACAATGCTGCCATCTTGCGGTTGGGGACTGTATTGCGTTTAAGAAACGGCGGTAACAGATGCCAGACACGGAGTTTTCTAAAATTGCACAGCAGATGGTGGAGGCCACATCGTCTCTGGTAAGCGGCCGCACGGTAAACATTATGGATACCGACGGTATCATTATTGCGTCCACGGAGAAGGAGCGCATCGGCACACTGCACAGCGGTGCTGCCATTGCCATCAAAACAGGGCGACCGGTGGCAATCGAAAAAGAGCAGGTCTCCCAATATCCCGGCACAAAAGAGGGCTGCAACATGCCCATGTACAGCGGCGGAAAAATACTGGGCGTTGTGGGTATTTACGGCAATCCTGCGGAGGTTTCGGATACGGCAAGGCTGCTTGGCGCTTACACGGTGCAGTATTTCGAGCATAACGCGCATTTGCAGCAGCAAATGGTGGAAAACGAGCTTAGAAACAAGCTCATCAGCCTGCTTTTGAACCTCAATGCGGAGGAAAGCGGCAACGCCGTAACGCTGATGAAGGCGCTGCATATCAAGCTGTCCTTTCCGGTACGCATCATTATGATCAGCATGCGGGACGAGTTGGATACCATAGGCAGCCTGCACATCTTCAACCCCATACTGACCCAGCTGCGCACACAGGGGTATTTGATACCCGAGCGGGATATCTGGGGCGTTCACGACAATCGAATCACTGTGATCAAAAGCGATATGGACGGCAACGATCAGCAGCGGCTGGCGCATGTAAAAGCGCTGCTTGAGGAGTCCTCTAAGCTGCCCTTCCGCATTTGTGCGGGGTATATATGCAACGGCTTGGAGCAGATCCAGCAGTCTGCCGCGGAGGCCGCCGCCCTGTTAGAGGCGGGAAGCGGCGAATTGCAGGATATGACGGACCCCGCCTGCTTTGTGCGGTATTTGATGTACCGGGCGGAGCGCAATAACGGCGTATATGTAACGGCGCTGTACAACAGGCTGGTGCAAAACCTCGGGAAAAAGGAAGTAAACGTTGCGCTGCATACGGCAGACAGCTACTATAACGCGCAGGGCAGCGTGACCCGGGCGGCGGAGGCGCTGCACATCCATAAAAACACGCTGCAATACCGCATTCGGCGTGTATGGGATGCCCTTGGCATTGCGGACTTGAACCCGTTCGAGCGCGAGGTTCTGGTACGGCTTTGCATCGGCTGCCATCAGCGAACACAAGCATCGGCGGAATAAATCCCAAGCGGGTTTATTATAAAAAAC
This sequence comes from uncultured Oscillospiraceae bacterium, assembly GCA_964476505.1. GTDB lineage: Bacteria > Bacillota > Clostridia > Christensenellales > CAG-138 > CAYZAW01. The sequence continues at coordinate 53,575 of CAYZAW010000001.1, forward strand.
ATAGGGGGTAACACCATGTCAACGTTTTTCTTGTTTGCGCTCATTGTGGTGGCTGTAATAGCCATGGTGCTTGCAATCTCCAAGTTAAAGCTGCACCCGTTTATCGTAATGGTGGTAATTGCGATACTGGTGGGCCTCGTTGCAGGCGCTGTTGATCCGTCTCTGGAACTGACGCCCGTTGCCGTTATCAACACGGTTAAATCCGGCTTCGGCAACATACTGGGCAACATCGGTATCGTGATACTTTGCGGCACGATCATTGGTACCATCCTGGAAAAGACCGGCGCGGCGCTGACCATGGCAAACGCCATTCTCAAGGTGGTCGGTAAAAAACGCAGCGTTCTGGCTATGGGCGCTATGGGCTATGTAACCGGCATCCCCGTATTCTGCGATTCCGGCTTCGTGGTTCTTTCTCCCATCAACCGCGCATTGGCGGCGCAAAGCAACACCTCCCTTGCAGTAATGGCAACGGCGCTTTCCGGCGGCTTGTACGCCACCCACTGCTTGGTGCCTCCCACTCCCGGCCCCATTGCTATGGCCGGTACGTTGGAAGCCGATTTAGGCCTTGTGATCATCGTTGGCCTCTTGGTATCTATCCCTGCAACGCTGATCGCCATTCTTTATGCAAAGAAGGTATCTAGCAAGATCAATATCGACGCGAACCCCGAGTACACCATGGAACAGCTGCAAGAAAAGTACGGCAAGCTCCCCGGCACGCTGCACAGCTTTTCTCCCATCCTGCTGCCCATCCTGCTCATCGCACTCGCTTCCGTGGCTGCGCTGCCCTCTAAGCCCTTTGGCGAAGGCTTCTTGTCCACGTTTATCACCTTCATCGGTAACCCGGTGGTAGCGCTGGTGCTGGGTGTGTTCCTCTCCATGACGCTGATCCCTTCCTCCGAGAAAAAGAACACGCTGGACTGGGTCACCAAGGGCGTTCTAGACTCCGCTGCCATTATCGCCATCACTGGTGCCGGCGGTTCCTTCGGCGCGATCCTGCAAAAGCTGCCCATCGCTGCGGCTACGGAAGGCTTGCTCCAAACCGGCCTTGGTATTTTGATCCCCTTCGTGATCGCAATGATCCTGAAGCTGGCTATGGGCGCGTCCACCGTTGCTATGATCAGCACCGCCAGCATGGTGTTCCCGATGCTGGCCAGCATGGGTATGACATCGCCATTCGGCCGTGTACTTGTGGTATTGGCCATCGGCGCGGGCTCCATGGTAGCCTCTCATGCCAACGACTCCTACTTCTGGGTGGTGTCTCAGTTCTCCGACATGAAAACGAGCGATGCGTATCGCTGCCAGACCGGCATGACAGCCGTTATGGGCGTTTGCGTGATCATCATCCTCTTCATCATCTCTCTGTTCGTCTAGTACGGCTTGGTAATACGGCAGATATTTGCGTGTTAGTGCTAGGCTGACAGCAGTACAGGGCACAGCCCGCCGGTTTACCGGCGGGCTGGCTTGTTTATACGGTATGCTTAGGTGTAAAATGAAACAAATCGGAAAGGACGGTGTTCTGTATGGATGCTCTCAGGCAGGACGCGCAAACGATCATTGACGCGGCGCTGTTGGCGGCACAGCCGGATACGGCAGTCGCAAAGGCACTGAAGGACTTTACGCGCCCGGCGGGAAAGCTGGTGCTGATCGCCGCAGGCAAGGCCGCGTGGCAGATGGCAAAAACCGCATGCGATATTTTAGGAAACGAGATCAACGACGGGGTCGTGATCACGAAATACTGTCACGCAATGGGCGACCTTCCACATGTGCGCGTATACGAGGCGGGGCATCCCGTGCCGGACGATAACTCCTTTTTAGCAACGGAACAGGCGATTCTTGCCGTGTCTGACCTAACAGAAAACGACGCTGTGCTGTTCCTGTTATCCGGCGGCGGCTCGGCGCTGTTTGAAAAGCCCTTGATTCCCGCTGCCGAGTTGGAGGCAGTCACCAAGCAAATGCTGTCCTGCGGGGCGGATATCGTGGAGATCAACACCATCCGCAAGCGCCTCTCTGCGGTGAAGGGCGGAAGGTTTGCAAACATCTGTGCGCCTGCGCAGGTGTATTCCATCGTGCTGTCAGACATACTGGGCGACCCGCTGGACATGATCGCCTCCGGCCCGGCATACCCGGACAGCTCCACGGCACAGCAGGCCGTTGCAATCGTAAAAAAATACGGTCTTACGCTGTCGGAGCAGGCCATGGCACTTCTTTGGCAGGAAACGCCAAAATCCCTTTCCAACGTGAAAACACAGATCACCGGCAGTGTGCGGCAGCTTTGCGCCGCTGCCGAGGAAGCCTGCCGCCGCCTTGGATATGCGCCGCAGGTATTAACGGCAAGCCTGCGCTGCACGGCGCGGGATGCGGGCAGCTTTTTGGCCTCTGTTGCCCAGTATTATGCGGATTGCGACCACTCCGTGGCGTTTATTGCGGGCGGGGAAACGGTGGTGCAGTTAACGGGCAGCGGGCTTGGCGGGCGCAATCAGGAAATCGCGCTTTCCGCCGCCAATGAGATCGCAGAATTGCGGGATACGGCGGTGTTCTCTGTGGGCTCCGACGGTACGGACGGCCCAACGGACGCCGCTGGCGGTTATTGCGACAGCACCACCAAGCGCCGCCTGAACGCGCTTGGCATAGACATTGCCGCCGTATTGCAGGATAACGACGCATACCATGCTTTGGAGAAATGCGACGGGCTGATCATCACCGGCCCCACGGGCACCAACGTGAACGACGTATCCGTGCTTTTGATCAAGCGGTAATAAACAGGCTAAAATTACACAGAAACAGTAAAACGCAGATGTGGTTTGTTACATCTGCGTTTTGCTGTTTGATAGTAGGCTCGAAAATTCGTTTTTTTAGGAAAGCATTTGATCGGGATTGTAATGCATATCCAGAAGCGTAATGATGAGCTTTGTGGTCAGTTGGAAGTCGTTTGGCAGCTTATGCACGTTCATACGGAACTCGTGAGACTTGCCCTTGGGGGTTTTTAGCTGCACGATGATGCTGCCGTTGGTAAGTGTTCTGTCGTCCGCAATGCGGTGCACAAGCTCCTGCATCTTTTTAACGGTGAGGGTGTCGGCTACCATATCCGCCAGCAGCAGATACCAGAACTTGCGGTTATCGTAGGTGCCCGCGATGTAATTGCCAATGGAGGGATCATAGATGAATTCGCCGCTGAGCCAGTCGCATTCGATGATGGCAACGCCGGAGCATTCCAGTGCGGCTTCATAGCGGGTCACGTCAAAATTCTTTTGCTCCAGCAGGCTGTTTGTGGCGCGAAGCCGCTCGTTTTCGGCCTTGCTGATGGCGGAACGCACACGGATGCGCAAAAGATCCGGGTCAACCGGCTTTGTTACAAAATCCGTTGCGCCGCATCGAATGGTTTGCAGGCAGGTATCCCGGCTGTCGTCGCCGCTGACGATGATGACGGGAATGTTTTGCAGCTCCGGATAGCTTTGCATCTGCTTCAACACGGCAAAGCCGTCCATATTGGGCATCATGAGATCCAGCAGCACCACGGAGATGGCGGAGCCGTAATGCCGCAGGCGGATCAGCGCCGAGCTGCCGTTTTTCGCCTTCTCAATGATGAATTCGTCCTTGAAGATGTTTGCCATGAGCGCGTGGTCAATGGCGTTATCGTCCACAATGAGCATACGGCGCTTTTTCTCCGGCTTGCCAACGGCTACGGGCACAGGCGCGTATTCCTCCTCCTCGAGGTGCTGGTTCTTCATGCTCTCCCGGTAAAACGCGTAATTGTCTTTGCCGGAGCCCTTTACATAGTACAGGGCAAGATCGGCCTTTTTATACAGGGTGTCGAACTCCTTGCCGTCCAGCGGCGCTACGGCAACGCCAACGCTGCAGGAAATGCGCACCTCGGGGCTGAAGGACTTGCGGGTGAGCGCGCAGATCTGCTTGGCCTTGTTGGCGGCGATCACGCTGTTTGGAATGTCGCTTAAGAACACCACGAACTCGTCGCCGCCGATGCGCCCCACAAGGTCGCCCCGGCGAAGGATAGACCGCAGGATATCCGCCACCTCGATGAGCGTTTGATCTCCGGCGCCGTGGCCGAATACGTCGTTCACGGTTTTAAAGCCGTCAACGTCCAGCATGATCAATGCATGCTTTGCGTTCTCGTTGGAGGCCTGCACGGTCTGCTTGACCTTGGAAACGAAGGTAGCTCGGTTGTATACACCGGTGAGGGGATCGTTTTCGGACATCTCCTTGGTTTGCAGCTCCGCCTGCTTGGCCTCGTTGATGTCCTCATACATCAGGTATGCTTCCACATCGTTGGAGTTGGGATATTCCACAAGCTCGATGGAAAGCAGCAGCCAGCGCGTGCTGCCGTCCTCCAGCTTTTCCCGGTACTCCAGGCTGTCTGCACGCTTGCCGCGATAGTAATTGGCAAGCAGCGTTTCCAAATTGGCAAAGGCGCGGTAGCGCTCCCGGTCATCCGTGAATACGCATTGCTCCGCGTATAGATCCGTTCGCTCGTTGAAGCTGTGCTTGTCTTTGCTGAAGCCGATGTTTAACAGCGACCCTTCTATTACGTCCAAAGAAACGTCCTTGCTCAGGTTGCTTCGAATCAGCGTATAAGACTCCGGCTTTCTGTTTGCAAGAGACTGCTGCCAGCGCTTGTAAGCGGCTTCCTTTTCCAAGCGCTCGGTCACGTCAATAAACGTGATGATGGCTTTTACGGGGTCGCCGGTTTCGGAAAAGATGGTGGAGCTTCTTGCCTCCATCCAGCGCCATTCGCCTAGGTATTGCTGCTGGAACAATACGGTACCGGCCTTACTGCCGTGCAGGATGGCCTCAAAAAAGTCGACATATGCCTCCGCACACTCCTTGGAAACAAAGCCAAGGCGAACGGGCTCGTACGGCACGTCCATGGTTTTTTCCGGCAGCCCGAAGGAGGCGGCCACCTCTGCGGACATGGTAAGGCTTTTATCTGCAACGGTGTAATGGCAAATGATATTGCCCCCCAGCTGTATGGCAAGCAGGTTTTCTTCCTCACTTTGGCGCAGCTGATCCATGATATCATGCTGATCCGTTACGTCCTGCAAAATAGCGTGTACGATCAGCTTTCCGCCCCGGCGGTCTGCTGCCACGGCTTTGTGGCTGATCCAGCGATACCCGCCGTTTTTGGTATGGATGCGATACACGCAGTCCATAGGCGTATTGCGCTTTACAAGCGCGTCAAGCTGCGACTGCAATTCGTCCAGATCCTCCGAGAACACCCATTTGGCGGGGTTGATGAGGATTCCCGGGTCATTGTTGTCACGCGTGGCTTCAAACAGCTTGCAGAACCCGTCGTTGCGGTAGATCAGCCGGATACGCTCTCCCGCTAGCTCGTAGGTGGCAATGCCGCCGGGAATGCTGTCTGTTAGAAGCTTCAGCTTGCTAAACGCATCTCTGTATTCCGTAATATCGCGCCCAATGCCGTATAAGCCGATCACACTGCCGTTGGATTCTCGCAGTAAATACTTGGAGGTGCTGGAATAGTGCGGAATACCGTCTGCAGAGGGGATGGATTCCACCATGTCCACGATGGATTTGCCGCTCTCCAGCAGTTGGGTATCGTCTCGCCGGAATTTCTCGGCGGTTTCCGACTCAAACACCTCGTAATCCGTTTTTCCAACGATATCCTTCGGATCGTCGATCCCCGCCATATCCGCGAATGCGCGGCTTACGCAGATGTAGCGGAAGTTTTTATCCTTGGCAAAGGCAAGATCCGTTGTGGAGTCCATAATGGTGGAAAGCACCACGGGCAGCATTTGCTGGTACGACATTACCTCGTTGGAAATGGGCGTATAGGAGGCGTAAATGGCGTAAACGCCCTCCTCCTTGGGAATGATTCGCCCTACCACATGGAAGGGCTTATAAACGCCCTTGCCGCAGAGGATGCGATAGTCGCAAACGGCATCGCGCTTCTGCCGGATGGCAGCGTCGATCTCCTGCGTGATCACGATTCGGTCGTCCGGGTACACGGCAGAAAGAACGGAGGGGGACGTATAGTCCGCAGGCTCCCGTTCGATCAGCTCCCAATACCGCTTGTTGAAGTGGATCACAGACAGCTGTTCTCCGTCATACGCGTAAAGGGCAGCGCCGTGGGGCAGGTTATCCAACAGCTCCTTTTGCTGCTTTTCCTCTTTGATCTGCTCGGAGGCATCCGTGAAGTAAAAATTCAAAAATGTATTGCCGAGGGCATCTTTCGAGCTTCGTCCGGATACCTTTGTCCAAATATAGCCGCCGTTTCCGCGCCTGATACGGTAGCGAGCGGTGATAGCGTCGTTGCTCTGCCGCAGTTGAGACAAAAAGCTTTTGGCAGCGGCGCTGTCTTCGGGATGCACGTTTGCCAGCGCGTTGTTTTCGTATAACTCCGTTAAACGGATGTAGCTCATGCCGGTAAGCTTTACCAAGCTTTCGTTAAAGTACACCGGGGTTACGGCACCGTCCGGGTGTATGCACAGCCTTGCAAAGCCGCCGGGCATATCCCGCATCATGCTGGCTAAATTTTCGTTGTCGCTGTTGATGCGCGCGGTAAGATCGCGCCTAGTCAGCATCACGGCAATGTAATCCCCAAGCGCCGCAAGGCGGTTCACCTGCGTAAGCGGGCGGTGGGGGTCGTCCACACCGATCATTCCCACCATCTTGCCGTCGCGGTTGAGCGGCACAGCAAACAGCGAGGTGATACCCTGTGCCAGCAGGCGTTCCTTTTCGTCCGCACGGGCATCGGAAAGCTTTGCTACGTCGTTGATGGCGTAATACCCGCGCGCCTGGAAGGCATGGAACCAGAATTCAAGTATGGAAAGCGGAATGCCCTGCAGGTTTTCCAGCTCGGCGCTAATGCCCGGTGCGCATACCTCATAGGTATTGTCGGTAACGCCGCGGTCAAAATCGAACTCAAAGATGTAGGAACGGATACCGCAAAAGTATTCCATGAGCTTACGCAGCGTGCCGTTGATGCCAACCGAGGTATCCGGCTGCGCCAGCAGCGCGTGCGCGGTTTCGTTGAGGAAGCGTAGCTGCTCGTCTGTATCCTTCAGCTCCTGCTCTGCATGCTTTTGCTCGGTGATATCCGTAAATATGCAAAGATGCACGTTTTGCTCGATGCCGGTAAAATGCGTGGAGGAAAGCCCAACACGCACCCAGCGAACAGAGCCGTCCTTCCGTACCAGCCGGTATTCCAGCTGTGCGGGCATGCGGGTCTGATAGGCGTGCACGATGTCTTCCTTCGCTTTTTTGCGGTCGTCCGGATGAACGGGCGCGTATTTGTCTGTGACCTCCGCCTCGTATTCCTCCCGGGTGTAGCCGTGGATGGCAAAGAATTGCTCGTTGGAGAACAACAGCTGAATGCTGCCGTCTTGATCCAGCACGGTTGCGGTGATGCCGCAGCCTACGTCCGCCATGATGGCCTGCATTTGCTCCGCCGTTCTGCGTTCGCGCTGCTCCGCCTCTTTTTCCTCGGTGATATCCCGCAGGATGGAAAGCTGAACGGGCTCGCTGACCTCAGAGAGCTGACAGATGGAAATGGAGGAACGCAGGCGAAGCTTGCGGTGATCCCGGGTGACCGCATCGTATTCCACTACTCTTGTGGCTTTTGTATGATTGAGGCGTGCGGTTTCGTCCGCTACCCACGGGCGATCCTTGGGGGATATGGTTTGGTAGGGGGAATGCACCTCTTCCTCAAACTGCTCCTTTGTGTAGCCCAGCATGGTATAGTAATGGTCGTTGGCAAACAGGTATTGCGCTGCGCCGTCCTTTACCACAGCCGCGATGATGCCGATATCTACATTGTCCATAATGGTTTGCATCCGCGTTGCCGCTTGGCGCTCCGCCTGCTCTGCTATGCGCTGGGCGGTGATATTCTCGTTGGTGCAATACACAAGGTAGCGGTCTCCCGCCGAGGCGATGACCCGCATGGTGGAGCGCAGGTGTGTTTCCGCGGGGCAGCCCGGCAGATCACGGAAAATATATTCCTCGGTGACCTCGCTCTTTGCTGCGATGGATTCCTCTAATGCTGCGGTGATTCGCCGCAGCGTTTCCTCGTCAACATGCTCCGACCAGTTGAGCTTTAGCGCGTCCTCCACGGTGATGCCAACGCCGCCTATCATTTGAGCGTATTTTTCCGTGGCGCGAAGCAGTTCTATCTTTCCGTTATGGTATTCGTAAATGCATGCACCGCCAACATAGCTGTTGAAAATAAGGGTATCCATGCTTTCCGGGTCCCAGAAAGCGTTGTTATCCAAATTCTCCACCGTTTCCAGCGCAAGCAGGTGTTCCTCCTTGCCCGCGCCTTTACAAAGCGCTTCATACTCCGCTACGGGCATGGGGCGCGCGTATAAATAGCCCTGTATGTAATCGCAGCCGATGGAGCGCAGGAAATCCGCCTGCTCTGTCGTTTCCACACCCTCTGCGATCACAGACATATCCAGCCACTTTGCCATCCGCACGATGGATTCCACGATGTTGCCGCCCCGCTGGGTGTTGGTGGTGCTCTCCAAGAATTTCATGTCCAGCTTGATGACCTGCGCCGGAACATCCTTTAATGTGTTGAGCGACGAGTATCCGCTGCCGAAATCGTCTATCTCCACGGTAAAGCCTGCTTTTAAAAGCTGCTTGACCACGGCAATGATCTGCTCGGCAGACTTGCTGAAGGCGGATTCCGTGATCTCCAAGCGCAGCAGATCCACAGGCAGCCGGTAGGTTTTTACCAGCCCCGTGATCACATCCACGATATCATCCCTGAAAATATCGTAGCGGGAGATATTCACCGATACCGGAAGCGGGTTTCGCTCTTCGTCGATCTAGCGCCTTAAATATTGGCAGACTCGCTCCCAAATGCATTTATCCAGCTCGTAAACAAAGCCGTTCTTCTCAAATATGGGGATGAACACGCCGGGCGGGATCAAGCCCTTTTCCGGGTGCCGCCAGCGGGCGAGCGCTTCCGCACCGATGAGTGCGCCCGTGGAGTGGTTGTATTGGGGCTGGAACCACGGCTCAAACTGACCGCCGGAGAGTGCCGATTCCATGTCTGTTACAACTTCCTGCTCCGAGATGAGGCGTTTGCGAAGAGATTCATCGTAGTTGGCGATCTGCTCATCGTACCGGCCCTTGATGGAATCCGCCGCAAGCATGGCTCTGTCGTACATGGCGCTGGGGGAAAGGGACAGGTCGTCTACCAGATACCGCCCGATGCTGAAGGTAACGGGGGAGACAAGCCCGTTTACGGTGCTTGCCTGTATCCGCATGTTTTTTAAGACTTCTGCGTCCCGCAGCTTGGACGGGTACAGCACGGCAAAATCGTCCGCGGCAACCCGGCATACAATGCCGCCGTGTGCCTCAAAGCCCTCCCGGAACACATTGGCGATGTACTGTAATACCTCGTCGCCCTTTTTCGTGCCGTATTGATCGTTGATGACCTTGAAGCGGTCGATATCAAAGCAGGCCATGATGTAATAGCCGGGTGCTTGCGCCTGTACCATTTGCTGCGCCTTCTCAAAGAAGGTTTCCCGGCTGTAAAGCCCTGTGAGCTTGTCCCGCTGTAACGTATTGACCGTTGCGGCGGCTTCCCGAAGGGCAATGTTGTTTTTCAGGCAGTGGCGGATAACCTCCGGGTTATAGGGCTTCATGATGTAATCGTTTGCGCCAAGCGTGAGGCATTTGCTTCTGGCTTCTTCGTCCTCGTTGCCGGTGATCATGATAACGGGAATCTGCGATAGCAGCGGGTTCTCCCGAATCCGCTTCAATACCTCGTAGCCGTCCATTTCCGGCATTACGATGTCCAGCAGTACAGCGGAAACAGACGCGTAGTGATCGGCTAGCGATAAAAGCGCGTCTTTGCCGCAGGCAGCCTCCAAAACCGTATACTCGGGGGTGAGTGCGGCTTTTAAAAGCTTTCTGTTGGGCGAAATATCATCAACGATCAGCAGCGTTTTTTTCATAACAGCTTGCCTTTCTGTTAAAATACATGTTTTGATGCGGCAACCCGCAAACGATTTCGCACGATAAACGAATACATCATATTCATACCACGAAAATGTGAAATTTAACATTATATAGAAAAATCTGCTGTATGCTGTAAAAGCGCGTCAACACAAGAGGATTCGTAGCAAAAAAGAAGGTGCGGGTTTGTACCGCACCTAACAAAAGCAGGCTGTTTGTCTTTACTGTGTTATGCTGTTTATTCGTCTTGCCGTGACAGCATATTCCGGTGCTTGTTGGCATACGCCTTGGTAAGCTCTATGCCAAGCACATCCGGCTCAATGGGCTTGGAAACATGCGCGTTCATGCCGGAGGAGAGGGATTTTGTGATGTCCTCGCTAAAGGCGTTGGCGGTCAGCGCAACGATCTGCACGTTGTGCGCGTCCGGGTGGGAGGAGGCACGAATGAGGCGCGTGGCCTCATAACCGTCCATATTGGGCATTTGAATGTCCATAAGGATGATGTCGTAATACCCCTTGGGAGAGGCAAGGAACATATCTAGCGCTATTTTACCGTCCTGCGCGCAATCGCAGGTAGCGCCGAATTTTACATGGATGATGTTTTCCGCTACCATGCGGTTCATGGCGTTGTCCTCCGCCAGAAGGATGCGCATATTTCTAAGATCGTGCGCTGAAGGCACGGATTCCGGCTGGGCGGTGTGCCCGCCGGAGAGCGTTGCGAACAGGTCGAACAGGGTGGATTGATACAGCGGCTTGGATAAAAACAGGTTAGCGCCCGCAGACTGAATGCTTTCGTCGGACTGATAATGGTCGTAGGCGGACGTAACGATAATGTAGGGCTCGCTGCCCAGCATTTCCCGGATGCAGCGGGTGGTTTCCAAACCGTTCATGTTCGGCATTTTCCAGTCTACCAAGCACACGTTATAGGGATCATCCGTCTTGGCAGCGCGGTTTAGCTCCGTAAGCGCTGCTTCGCCGCTTTCCGCGCACAGGTGGCGCACGCCGATGCGCCCCAGCGCGGCGGAAAGATACTCCCTGTCGGCAGCCTCGTCGTCCACGGCAAGAACGTGCAGGTTCTGCGCGCCCTCTAATATGCCGGTGACGGCTTCCGCCTCACTTTTGATGAACGGCAGATCAACAATAAAGGTTGTGCCGTGCCCTTGACTGCTTTTTACGGTCACGACCCCGTCCATCATACTGACCAAGCTGCCAACGATAGACAGCCCTAAGCCGTTTCCGCCGTATTTCTGCGCGGTCACGGCGTTTTCCTGTTCAAAGGGCTTGAACAGGCGCTCCTGCATTTCGTCGCTCATGCCGCAGCCGGTGTCTACCACTTCAAAATGGATGATGACCTTGTCCTTATGCACCGACTGTTGGCTGATGCATAACCGGATAGAGCCCTGCTCGGTAAACTTGAGGGCGTTATTGAGCAGGTTGAGTAGGATCTGGTTGACCCGAAGCGAGTCGCCCATGAGCCATTCGTCAACGGAGGTCAAATAAACGGTTTCGTAGGATAGCTGCTTTTGCCGGCATTGCTGCTCGTAAAGCTCGGTAATGTTTGTGATCAGGCGAATAAAATTGAAGGGCGCATGCGCCAGCTTCATTTTGCCGGATTCGATGGAGGACACATCCAGTACATCGTTGATAACGGACAGCAGCTGCTTTGCTGCGGTATTGCAATAGGCAAGGTAGGCCTCCGTTTGCGCGGCGTCCGAATCCTTCGCCAGCTCCATAAAGCCGATGATGGCGTTAAGCGGCGTGCGAAGCTCGTGGCTCACACGGGACAGGAATTGGGACTTTGCGCTGCTGGCCTGATTTGCGGCGGCAAGGGCTTCGGAAAGCGCCCTGCTCTTTTCTGCTTCCTCGCGGATCAGGTCGGTCACATCCTCGCGCATCATCACAATGATCAAGCGCTGGGGATCGATATAATACTGGGTGATTCGCTTGTACCGCACCGTGCCGTCGGGCCGCCGCATGCGATAGGTGTACACGAACCGCCCGCCGTCCTTCAGGTGGGCATGTATGGTATCGATCAGCGAGTTTTGTATCGCCATTTCCCGATCCTCCGGGAACACGCAGTCGTTATACAAAGAGCGCGTAACGGCATCCGCATCGTCTCCGAACTGCGGCGGCATGTGGTACAGGCCTGCCTTTTCCAACACGTCAAAATGCTTGGTTCTGCCGTCGATTCGCGCAACAAAGTCGTAATTGTCCGTTGCGATGCTGTGGTACATCAGCTCCTGCATCTTTTCCGCTTCAATATCGTACCAGTAGCTGAACAGCAGTATGTTTCCGCTGGCGGGGTCTCGAAGAAGCCGCAGCGAATTGCGTACCCATGTGACCATGCCGTTTGGCAGCATTCTGCGGTACTCCAGCTTGAATTCGCTTTCGCCGGCGGCAAAACGCGAAAGGAGCTTGGCAGAATCGTTTAGCGCAAGAAAGCGCGCCCGTTCGTCGTCGTCGATCAAAAGCGATGCGTTTGCCTGCCCGTAGGAGAATACGGTTCGCTGGTCTTCCGGCACCACGGAGCCGTCCTGATAGCGGTAATCCAGCATTTCGCCGGTGGTAAGGTCGAAGGTTGCATGGGCAATGAGGTTATCCTCCGCCATGAAATCCCGCTCTTTTTGCAGCTCCCGTTCGTATTTTACAACGGCCTCCTGCCGCTGGGTCTCGTCGGTAGACATGCCAACAGCCCGGAAGGGCTTGCCGTTTTCGTCATAGGCGTTGGTGTAGCGGATATGCTCGTACCAGTAGCTCTTGCGGTCGGACGTTAGCACCTTGAATACGCCCTCGGCAAAGGGTTCGCCGGCAAACAGCTTGTTGTACATCTCTAAAAACGCCGCGGCACTGTCCGGGTGTACAAAACCGCTTTCTATCAGGCTTTCGGGCACGTTAGGCACCACTTGCTGAAAGCCGTGCATTTGTGTGGAGTTTTGATATTGAATGATGCAGCGCCGCTTAAAGTCGTACTCCCAAATGCTGACGCTGGTGTTTTTCATAGCTACGTCAATGATCTGCTCGGCCTTTTTCAGCTCCGTCAGGTCGGTATAGGTGGCGTATACGGTGGCGGTGCCGTCTGCATGCGTAACTGCTTCCGCACGGATGTGCACCCACTTGAGCCCGCCGTCATCGGTCACGTAACGATACGTCATTTCCTGCTCGCCGCGTTCCTGCGCCATGCTAAGCAGCTTTTCCTGCACCATGCCCCGGTCGTCCGGGTATACGCCTGCTAAAATATCCTGCTGCATGCGTTCCCGCAGGGTGCCGGCGTCCGTTTGGCAGATGGCCGCAAGGCCGCCGGAAAGATACTGGATGTCTAACCGCCCGTCCCTTGTAACGTCGCAGATGGCTAAGCCGCAGGCAAAATGCTCCACGGTTTCGGCAAGCTGCTTAAGCTGGGCGCGTTCACTGCGCACGCGCACATTTTGGAAGAACAGGAACGCCAAAACAAGGCATAGCATGTTGGCGGGGAAGATCATCAGCCAACCGGGGTTCAACAGCTGCACGGGAATGGCGATTCCCAGTATCAACGGCTGTAAAACAAGCACCGCCTTGGGGTAGTTTTCGGGAATGTGCTTTCGCCTAAACCATACCAAAAGCAGCATACCGATGGCATATAAATAATACAGCCCAACCATGCCTAGGAGAAACAGCGGTCCGCGCGTGTATTCAAAATTGGGGCCCAGCGAATAGAAAAACTCCGTCCATGGGTTAGAGAGCACCAGCAGCCCGTAAATACCGTACAGCACCCATATAGCTGTTGCGAGATGCCTGCGACCGTAGTCGTTGCCCTCGTACAGGATGGTCAGCGCATACATAAACAGGGTTACGATCATCAGCTCCTGCGTGAGCAGGTAGAGCATCATGAACAGATGGTACAGGAAATGCGAGACCGGAAAATCCATGGCAACGCTGGCGGCGATATCGATAAGCGTCATAATGATGCTGGCACGCAGGCACCAAACAAAGCTTTTGTTTCGTGCCGTGTACTGATCCTCGGGGAGCATGCGTACCGTGTAATAATACAACGCACACATTACAAGCAGCCCTACGATATCCGTATCGATATGCCAGAACATGATCCGTATTCCTCCAGTCGCGCGGTTGTTGTTTATCGAACGCAAAGAGCGTTGGTTTGGCTGTTTTTAAGAGATAAAACTTTAAACATGACAGTATTCCTTATAATAAGTATAAACTTTGTTATGCAAATCATAACAGCAAACAGGCGGTTCTTTCAAAAAACAGGGCTGCGGCAAACTGCCGCAGCCCTGTTTTTTTGTATATCCGTACTGTTTTATAATTTTGCCGCAGCCTTGCGCTCGGCCTTTTTGCGCTCCAGCTTGGAGATCCACATGGTGCAGGTAGCATCGCCGGTGATATTCAGCGTGGTACGGCCCATGTCGAAGATCTTGTCTACGCCTGCAATGATGGCGATACCTTCTACCGGCACGCCGATGGAGGTCAATACCATTGCCAGCATGATCATGCCTGCGCCGGAAACGCCTGCGGTACCTACGGAAGCCAGCGTGGCGGTAAGCACTACCATTGCCATATCACCAAGTGTTAAGGTAATGCCGTAGCAGGACGCGATGAACACGGTGGCTACTGCCTGATAGATGGCGGTACCGTCCATGTTGATGGTAGCGCCAAGGGGCAGCACGAAGGAGCTGATCTCAGGCTCCGCGCCCATCTTGTTGCAGCATTCGATGTTGAGGGGCAGCGTTGCGTTGGAGGAGGTGGTGGTAAATGCGCAGATCATAGCCGGAGCAATGCCCTTGAAGAATGCTATGGGGCTCATATTGCTCAGGAAGCGCACGCTTAAACCATACACCAGTATAATGTGCACCAAATAACCCAAGTACGCCACGCCGATAACGATCGCCAGCGTACCCACGATGCTTGGCCCGTTTACGGCCACCACGTTTGCCATGAGGCAGAACACGCCGATGGGGGTGATCTTGATGATCATCATCATGATCTTCATGACTACGGCATTCATGTTGTTAACGATGGAACCGATCTTATCGCCCTTTTCACCGGCAGCCAAGATGCCCGCGCCAAAGAGAATGGCGATCACGATAACGGGAAGCATGTCGGCACTGACCATGGGCTTAAAGAGATTGTCCGGGAAGATGTTCACGATCACCTGCATCACAGAGGGGGATTCCTTGGCCTCATACTCCAGCGTGGAAAGGTCGGTGCTGGGAAGCGTTGGGAACGCGCCCTTGAACAGGTTCGCGAAGATCAAGCCGATCACAACAGCCAGCGCGGTGGTGATCATGTAATACACGAATGTTTTTACACCCACGCTGCCAACGCGCTTTAAGTCCTTTAGCGAGATAACGCCGTCGCAGATAGAGAAGAGAACGACCGGTACGACAAGGAACTTCAAAAGATTGATGTAAATAGTGCCGATGGGCTTGAGATAGTCCGTGGTAAACTCCGGGGCGTTGATAAAGCACAAGCCCGCTAAGATACCAAGGAACATGCCAATGAAGATCCATGCTGGCAGGGACAGTTTCCTTTTCTGCTTCGTTTCCACAATATGCCTCCTAAAAAATAGAATGATTCATGAGACGGTCAGCCCCACGTTTATACGGAAGAAGCTGCCCCACCTGCACTATTGCAAAAACAGGCGGCGGCGAACCTCCAACCGACGAAGAGAGAATGCGGTTATCCAAGGGTGTACCGATCCGTTGCGGGAATGCGAATGAATGTGTTAACCAAGGACAGTTATAATATGCATGAAGTCTCAATGCTTATATTTGAATCACAAGTATAGAATTCAATAAAACGGAGCAAAAGGCAAGTTAAGAAGAGGTTAAGAAAGCGATAAGACGATATAAAGCAGTCGCAAAAGCGCCATAAATAGGGCAAAAAAGACGCATGCCGTCATAGGGAGGCACGCGCCTTTTTCAATCATATATTATTAGTGACGGCCGGGGACTTATCCGGCGTACGGAACCACTTCGAAAAACTCGCTTTCGTTTATGCCGTCGATCAGCCAGCCCCAGTTTTCCGTATCCCGCACAACGGCAATGCGGCCTTCTCGCCCGTCCTCAGTAACGAACCCAACGTAGGTTTCCAAGTCCGTTTGTGTAGTAGCCAACTTTACGCCCTTCTCCAAGGTGGAGGGGGCGCTTTCTCCGTCAAAGGTAACGGGCAGCTCCCGGGTGGTGATCAACGTGCAGTACCCCCAGTATTCCGGGTCGAGCATGGAGGTGTCCCGCGTCCAAACGCTGCCGGGAACGCGCTCCAGTGCGAAGGCGGTTTCGCTTAGCCTATAAGGGATCTTTGCACCCCATGTGCCAAGGATATCTACGGTGGCCTCCACAGTGATCACACCGTTATCGATATCCATTACAACGCCGGAGCAGGAAAGCGGCAGCCAGTCACCGCTTTCTTCATCGTCATACGGGGATTCCGCCAGCATCAGCTCGCCGTTTGCATAACGCATCAGCCAAGTGGCGTAATCGCAGGATTCCATATCGCCGGAAACCAACAGCTCCATCACGCCGTCGTTGTCAACATCGCAGGCAAAGCCGGTAAGGCCGTACACGATGTCCACCGCAAGGCTGGCGGGCTCGCCGCTTGCAGGCGTTACCGTGACCTGGCGCTTTTCCAAGAGGTAATCCGCTTCGGGAATCACGGTTACGATGATCGTTTCTGTTGCGCCGTCGCCGTCCAAGTCGCACTCCAGGGGCGTTTCCTCGTTAAATGTTAGATATTTGGTAGCATTGGGCGCATCCGGCGTGGCGGGGGGCTCCGCTACGGGGGCGGGCGTGTCGCTTACGGCAGGGCTTGCAGGCTGCTCGCTTGCGGCTTGCGGGGTGTTTTCCACGGCGGCAGGCTGTGTATTGGCACAGGCTGCAAGCGACAGCATAAGCGCTGCGCAAAGAAGTATAGCAATGGTCTTCTTCATTGATTTCAGTCCTTTCATGCGGGCAGGCTGTATACACAGCACCGCATTGTTTTTCATACATGATTATAACGCATGGACGGCGCTGTTAGTTGCAAATTGATTATGAATTTTCCTTGAAACGCTTTTAAAGAATGACCGTGGAAATACTGGGCGGTTTTAGGTACAATAGTAGCGGCGCGAGGCATATAGCAAACGGACGCTGCGATCAACAGTCGATAAGAAAAAAACACGAAGCCGTATATAGGGAAGGAGAACCGCATGGAGCAAACACTGGTTGTAACCAGCCCGGCCTTTTTACCGGACGGAAAAATGCCAAAGCAAAACACGGGCTTTGGCGAGGACGCATCTCCCGCACTGCATATCGAGGGTATGCCGAAAAACACCGTATCGCTTGCGATCACGCTGGACGATTTAGACATTCCCTTTCTTCGCGCGTATAACCATTGGGCCATCTGGAACATTCCGGCTATGGCGGATATCCCGGCGGGCATTCCGGCGGGGGAGAAGGTGTTAGAGCTTAACGGCGCGGTGCAGGGCATGGCGTACGGAAAGCATCGCTACCGGGGGCCAAAACAGCCGCCGTTTATTAAAAATCGGCATCGGTACAGGTTTACGGTGTATGCGCTGGATACCGCGCTGTCTCTTTCAGCCGCAGAAAAAAAGCCCGCGCTTTTGCGGGCAATGAAAGGCCATGTGTTGGCAAGCGGCAGTATACTTGGCACCTACCGGCGGGGCGAAGAGGACTGACAAACGGCTTTGCTTATCCCCACAGGATGCGATTTTTGCCCTGCGCTTTTGCGCGATACAGCACAGAGTCTGCTTTTTGTATCCATTCTTTTGCGGAAACGTTGCCCTCCCGGGTCACAAAGCCGCCGCTGAATGTAATTTGCAGGGAAGGCGCAAAGGAATACCGGCATTCGGAAAACGCTTCCCGCAGACGCTCGCAAAGCATATACGCGCTCTCCTTATCCATTTCCTCCAACACGAGTACGAGCTCCTCACCGCCGTAGCGGTAGGCGTTCACATGATCGCTTGCCCGAAGCTGCTTGATGCAGGTGGCAAGCTGCACAAGCACTTCGTCACCGGCGGCATGCCCAAAGGTATCGTTGATCTGCTTAAAATCATCCAGATCCAGCATCAACAAATGCTTGGACTTGGCATGCGAGCTGCCTTCAATGATTTTGGGAAGCTGCTGGTTCAATGCCCGCCGGTTGCGGATGCCCATGAGCGGGTCAAGATTGCTTTCCTCGATCAACTGCTTTTGCTGGGTATTGCTTTTTAAAATGTATTGAATTTGTTCTGCCACGTAACGAATCAGCAGTGCCGCGGCGATATAGGAAATGCAGATCACCAGCGCTGCAAGCAGTATATCCGTTAAAAGCTGCGGGTCGCCCTTTCTAAGCTCAATAGACGCCTGCCTTGCCGCCAGCCCCAGCGAGCACAGGGAGGCAATGCTGATGCCAAGGGTAAGAGCCTTGTCTGCAAACAGGATGCTCACAAAAATCGCCACCGTGGGCAGCATCAGAAGCGGCCCGTAAACATAGTGGATCACCTGCGTATTGGCGCACAGAAAGTAGATCAATAAGCACGCGCAGGTGTTTTTAAAGCGATTGGAAAGCCGGGCCGAATTCAGCACCCAAACCGTTGCCAGAATAACGATGATGTTTAATGATGAAGGAATATAAATAAACCGCGCACGATAAAGGGGCAGCGGTAAAAACAGCGTGTTGTGCGCGGAATCGTACAGGTAGATGGCGATTTCGGTCACGGTGCCGATGGCGGCAAGCAATATACAGATGCGTAGCAGCTCGATGCGCCATTTTTTGTTGAGCGTTTCCTGAAAATCCATGCATATCTCCTTTGGCCGGCAGCGGTCAATACCAAAATTATACTCTATATGTATCATATACCCGAAATGCACAATATGAAATAAAAATCGACGTTTTAAGAATAGGGGTTCTATTGCGGCAGGCGGCGTTTCGCAATAGAATAGCGGCAGAAGCCGGATGGGTGCGAAAATGATGCCGTGTGCCGGATACAAAAATAAAAAATCCCCGGCCCAAGCTTACCGGGAATTTTTCGCTCCGACGTGTTCGCCGGAAAGGGTGCACCCGCGTATTGCGGTACACGGGTACTTTTTCTGAGATGTGGGGAGTTCCCTCATAGGCGGGCCGGTTTCTCAAGCCGACCCTTTTGGAACGGAAGGATTCTCAACATCATGAGCATAGCACCCCCAAACGGGCAAAACAACCGGGTTTTGGGCATTTTGACGCTTTGTTCACGGGCAGGGCGAAAGTCTTATCAGTATCTTAACGAGACCTTTTGCATATTACTCTTTATAATATCTTTATAAGTTCTTCACGCTGTTGTGGAGCTTATGTTGGGGGGCGCAACCATGCAGAAAGGCAGATTAAAAGAGCGGCTGGGCAGTCTGTTTCCCTTAAGCCTGAGGGACACACTGTTCATGTTTTTTATTCTGATCGTTGCGGGGGTGTTCTGCTTTGCGCTGCAGGGGCAGGACAGCGGCTATTCCTATGTATCCATGTTGTTTTTTCTTGCGGTGGTGCTCATCTCCCGCTTTACTAACGGCTATTTTTACGGCACAGCCGCCTCTATTTTGGGCATGTTCTGCGTGAATTACATGTTTACCTACCCGTACTTCGCATTCAACTTTTCCATTGCCGGGTACCCGGTCACGTTTATCAGCATGCTGTGCGTGTCCATCATCACCAGTACTATGACCACCCGTATCAAGGAGCAGGAAAAGCTGCGGGCTGCCGCCGAGCAGGAGAAGCTAAGAAGCAACCTGCTTCGCGCCATCTCGCATGATTTGCGTACGCCGCTTACCTCCATTTTAGGGGCGGCAAGCACCCTCTTGGAAAACGACGGGCACATTGAAAACACGCAGCGCACGGAGCTTTTGCGCAATATCCAGCAGGAGGGGGAGTGGCTGATCCGCATGGTGGAGAACCTGCTTTCGGTCACACGCTTTCAGGGTGGCATCGCTTCCATCCATAAGCAGCCGGAGGCGGTGGAGGAGATCGTAGCGGCGGCGGTACAAAAATTCCGCAAGAATTACGATGTGCTGCCCGTTACCGTTTCGGTGCCGGACACGCTGTTGGAAATTCCTATGGACCCGATTTTGATCGAGCAGGTACTGCTCAATCTTTTGGAAAATGCGGTGAAACACGCGAAGGACGCCACGCGTATCACATTATGCGTATATCGGGAGGAGCAAGCCGCCCGTTTTGAGGTGTGGGACGACGGCGCGGGCATTCCGGATGCCCAGCTTCGCACGTTGTTCAAGGGGTATTTGTATCGGGCGGAACAGGAGGCGGATGCCAACCGCAATATGGGGGTTGGGCTTTCCGTATGTACAGCCATCGTGCAAGCGCACGGCGGCACGCTGGAGGCGCAAAACGTCAGCGACGGCGTTGTGTTCCGTTTCTGGCTGCCTTTGGAAAGAAAGGAGGAGGAGCATGCAATCTAAACCGTGTATCCTCATTGTGGAGGACGAAGCCAGCATCAGTAATTTTATCAGTACAGCGCTATCTGCCAACGGTTATGCGCCGCTGATCGCCTGCAACGGGCAGGAGGCGCTTGCTATGGTGACCTCCCACTGCCCGGATGCCATTCTTCTCGATTTGGGGCTTCCGGACGTGGACGGGCAAAAGATATTGCGGATGGTACGGGAATGGTCGCCGGTGCCCATCATTGTGGTATCCGCGCGGGGGCATGAGCGAGACAAGGTGGAGGCGCTGGACTTGGGTGCGGACGATTATATCACCAAGCCCTTCGGCATTTCAGAGCTGTTGGCACGGGTACGCACCGCGCTCAGGCACAGCCGTAGCAAGGATGAGCCCGTGCAGGACGATGTGTTTTGTGTGGGCGGCTTGACGATCGATTTTGATAGGCGTTACATCAAGGTGGACGGAAAAGCCGTGCATTTAACGCAGATCGAGTATAAGATCGTGGCGCTGCTGGCACGTTACGCAGGCCGGGTATTGACCCACGACTATATTTTAAAAAGCGTTTGGGGGCCGCTTGCCAACTGCGACAACCAAATCCTTCGGGTCAACATGGCAAACATCCGGCGCAAGCTGGAGCAAAACCCTGCCGAACCCAGATATATCCATACAGAGGTCGGCGTGGGCTACAGAATGATAGAAGAATAATAGAGACAAACAAAAAAGGCCTTTCGGCCTTTTTTGTTTGCTTCCGCCGCAACGGAATGGAATGTTTTGCTTAACCGAAGAAGTCCATCAGCTGGGAAACCAGCACGATGATCATGATAACGGGTACGCAGAACTTGAAGCAGATCTCCCAGAACTTGTAGCCCTTGAGCTTGTGGCCCTCGGCGCTGCACTCCTCGGCGACTGCCTTGGTGCCAATGATCCAGCCAATGATAACGGACATCAGCGCCGCGCCCAGAGGCATGAAGATGCCTTCTGCGATCAGGTCGTACACATCCAGCCAGCAGTCGTTCCACATAGCGTAGCCGGGACCGCCAGCCTCAAGACCTAACAGCTCGAAGGGCGCCTTGATGGCTGCACCGCCGCTGCCAAGAGCGTCCAGCGCAACGGGGATACCGACCACGAAGATGATCAACGCGTAGGTCACGGTGATCTTCTTGCGGTTGGGTTCCTGCCCCTTATCGATACGACGGTCGATGGCATAGGTGGTCACGACCTCCAACAGGGAGATGGAGGAAGTGATAGCCGCGATGAATACCAAGAAGTAGAACAGGAAGCCCATCAGATTGCCAACGAAGCCGCCCATGTTGGTGAATACCTGCTGCATGGAAACGAACAGTAAGCCAGGGCCTGCCGCATAATCTACGCCGAACGCGGCGCAGGCGGGCAGAACCGCCATACCGGCCATGATCGCCATAATGGTATCGGCTACGGGGATGATGATGGCGTTCTGTCCCAGATCTTCCTTCTTAGAGAGGTAGGAGCCGTAGGTGATCATGCAGCCCATACCAAGAGACAGGGAGAAGAACATCTGTCCGGCTGCCGTACGCAAAACGTTGAAGAAGCCTACCTCGCTGTATGCTGCAAAGTTCGGCGCATACATGAAGGCGTAGCCCTCGCCGGCGCCAGGCTGCAGCGCAACGTAGACAATCACCACCAGCAAAATACCGGCAAGAGCGGGCATGGCGACCTTGGTGAATTTCTCGATGCCGCCTTGGATACCGCCCATAACGATGATGATGTTGATCGCCATGAAAATGGCATACCACAGCATCATTCCGCCGTAATCATACAGCAAATAGCCAAAGAAGCCCGTGCCAGCACCGGCCCAGCCGTCCGCACCAAACATGGATACGAGGTATCCGAAGGTGTAGCGCAGCACCATGCCGCCAAGCACGCTGTAGAAAGCGAGAATCAGGAAGCCGGAGGCTACGCCCATGTACCCGATCCAAGTATATTTCTTGGAGAGCGCTACATAGGTGCCTACCGCGCCGCGACCGGTTTTACGGCCAAGTGAAATTTCCCCAAGCATCGTGGCGAAGCCGACCAGAACAACCAAAATCAGATAAACCAGCAGAAACGCGAAGCCGCCGTTTTTACCCATTTTGTACGGGAACCCCCAGATGTTGCCAAGGCCTACGGCGGAACCGATCGCCGCCATCAGGAAACCGAAATTACTACCCCATTGTCCTCTCTTATCTTCCATAATTGACAAAACCCTCCTTTTTTATATGCAACCCGTGCGAAAAAGGGAATAAAAAATAAACCGGCCGATGAACGTTCATTTTGCGGAATGAACCATCATCCGCCATGTCGCACGGATATGCTTTCGTATTGTTGAACAGGCTTGGCGTATACAGCAACAGGTTGGCTGTATATATGCCGGATGAACCCTCCTTGTAAGCAACGCTAAAATATATCAGATACTATAATACTATCTACAACCCGGTTTCCTGTCAAATGAACACAAACAGCTCAAAATACCGTTTTAAATTAAGGAAAACGCCCATTTTATCTGGAAAAAAGCGTTTTTTTAAAGCCTGTTTTACGTGTGTTAGCGTTTCGTTAAGAACAGCTTTTCCGCTGCTAAGGTTCTGTTAAAACTGGCTATATCGGCATTGCGTTATGCTATTCTATGCAGGGTCGTCATAGCGTATATGGCAACCGCTATTGTAAAAAGGATTTTCAAGAAACGGCAGCCTAAGCGGATTCTCGTGTGCCTGTATCGCAGCGCCTCCTTGGGGAGGGGGACGGGGGGAATCCAAACGGCTGGAAGGGGGGAACGAGGTATGGAGATTTCCGGCTGGTTCGTAATGGCGTTGGGAATGACCACGGTATTCATCGGGCTGATCGCATTGCAGTTTATGACAAAGCTGATGAGCCTATGCTGTCGTCTGTTTGTTCGTAACCCAAAAGCTTAATCAAATAGGAGGTCAACACCTTGGAAGCAATTGTAGATTTCATTCAATCAACGGGTTTTTATTTATTGCTTGAGCAGCCAAAGTCGCTCATCATGATGGCGGTTGCATGCGTATTGCTGTATTTGGCGATCGTGAAAAAGTTTGAGCCGCTGCTGCTGCTGCCCATTGCCTTTGGTATGCTGTTAACCAATCTGCCCGGCGCGGGTCTGTATCACGGGGATCTATTCGCAGGCGGGCATGTGCAGTGGAGCGCGTTTGTAGACGGAATCGCTATGCCAAACGGCACCACGGAGGCACCGGGCTTAGTGGACATTCTGTATCTAGGCGTAAAGCTTGGCATTTACCCCTCGCTCATTTTCATGGGTGTAGGTGCTATGACGGATTTTGCGCCGCTTATCGCCAACCCCAAGAGCCTGCTTTTGGGCGCAGCCGCGCAGTTGGGCATATTCATCACGTTCTTGGGCGCGCTGGCGCTGACGAATGTATTCCCCTCCTTGGAGTTCGGCGTGCGGGAAGCGTCCTCTATCGGCATTATCGGCGGGGCGGACGGCCCAACTGCCATTTATGTAACAACAAAGCTTGCGCCGCATCTGCTCGGGCCTATCGCGGTGGCAGCATACTCCTATATGGCGCTGGTGCCGGTCATTCAGCCACCCATCATGAAGGCGCTGACCACCTCGGAGGAGCGCAGCATCGTGATGGAGCAGCTTCGTCCGGTCTCCCCCAAGGAAAAGGTGCTGTTCCCCATCGTGGTCACCATTTTCGTATCGCTGCTTTTGCCCTCCGCCGCGCCACTTATCGGCTTCCTCATGCTGGGCAACCTGTTTAAGGAAAGCGGCGTGACCGAGCGCCTGTGCAAGACCGCGCAAAACGAGCTGATGAACATCGTTACCATCTTCTTGGGCGTATCAGTTGGCGCAACAGCTACCGCAGACGCGTTTTTGAACCTGCAAACGCTGATGATACTGGCGCTGGGTGTTATCGCGTTCTCCGGCGGTACTGCGGGCGGCGTGCTGTTGGCTAAGCTGATGAACCTGTTTGTGAAAAAGAAGATCAATCCTTTGATCGGTTCCGCAGGCGTTTCCGCCGTGCCTATGGCGGCGCGTGTTTCGCAGGTGGTGGGGCAGAAGGAACGCCCCGGCAACTTCCTGTTGATGCATGCCATGGGTCCCAACGTGGCAGGGGTCATCGGCTCCGCGATCGCGGCAGGCGTATTCCTTGCACTGTTTATGCAGTAGGTAAAGGCCGCATCACTTCCGGCGCGAAGAGCGCGGCAAATGAAAAATAATGGATAGTGCCGTTTCACATCATCGTGAAGCGGCACTATATTCATTTCTCCCTGCTTTTTGGGCGGGCAGAATGCGGAGAGCAAAAAGCGCGCTGCTTCGGCAAAATCAGACGGTGCGTACTGCAATTTCATAATAAGTATGATATAATACGGTATATTTCACATCAAACAAGGGAGGAATGGGCATGGAGGAGCAAAAAGCAAACCCCAACGAGATCGTTTGGAAAGACAGAAAACGCATTATATTCGGCCTGCCGTGGACGTTTACCCGCTATTCTCTCACACAGGAAAAGCTGCTGGTGGATACCGGGTTCTTCAATCGCAAGGAAGACGAGGTACGGCTGTACCGCATACTGGATATTAGCCTAAAACGCCCGCTTTCCCAGCGCATATGGGGCTTGGGCACGGTGCATCTTTGCACGGCGGACAAGTCTACGCCGGATTTTGATATCAAGCGTATCAAGAACTCCCGTGACTTTAAAAACATGCTCTCGGACATGGTAGAGCGCGAGCGCAACGAGCGGCGCATCAGCGGTCGGGAGTATATGGGCATTGGCAGCATGGATGGCGATATGGACATGGATATGGACGATATGCATCTGTAAAAGCAAATAAACAAAACCCCGCACCCTTCATAGGATGCGGGGTTTTCTGTTATACAACAATCAATACACAAAGCACATGGCTAAAATGGAGAGAACCGCCGTAACACCCCAAAGCACTTTGTTATACCGGTAAATACGCCCGGCACCAAAGGACTCGAAGGGGAATACGGGGATGATCATAAAGATCAAGAGGACATATCCCAGCTTTGCGACCGCATCAAAATAGATGCTTTGATCGGCAGGCAGCAGCGGCAGCAGTAAAAAGATCACCCATTTCACCAGCTCCGGTATCGCCATCCTGCGTTTCAGCTTCGGCGTTTTTTCGTATACGTTGGGATACCAGTTGGCGTTCATAGGGAAGATGTTATTAAACAAGCCCATCCAAACCGCTAACCCACCGCCGCCGTGATTGAGCCGGAAGTGGCAGGATTTTTGAAACACCACGGCAGCCGCCAGCCTTGGCAGCAAAAACAGCCCAAACACCGTGACGAACGCCAGCAGGTTAGAAAGCAGATACGAAGAGCCCTTTCCAAGCGCCAGGAGAAAAAGAGGGAAGGCAAGCAATATATTCACGATGAAATAGGTAATAGCTTGCGTAAGCGTTCCGGTGGGCTTTGCTGCCACCGGCTCCTTAACGGCTAGGTAAAAGTCCATGCCAACGCCCAGCAGCAAGGGCGTGGTAAAACACTGTACCGCCGTGGCGATGCAGCCGATTCGTTTACAGGCCTCGGTGATGCTGACCCGCTGAAAGCCGTTATCCATACAGGGCTTCCATGAACCGATGTTATCATCCTTCACCAGCGCGGTAATGGCATCGCAGCCCTGCTCCCATAAAAAGCGGAACGTTTGCGTATACATCTGCTTTGCTACGCCGTTGCCGTGATATGCCGGATCAACGAAGGCTTGCTCGATGTATGCCACCTTTTTATTGCCGGCATAGTTGAATTTGTACATCATACCGCCAACAAGCTGCCCGTCATACTCAGCCACCATGGCGCGCTTGGGATGGTTGACAAACAGCGCCTCAAAACAGGGGAACGCCTTATGCGCAAGCTTTACCAGAGCCTTTTGTTCGCCGTCGCGCATTTCACGAACGATTAAATTTTGAATTTCCAACGGAACCTCCTGCGATCACATCAGTAATGATTGTATTATTTCATATATGGAGATTCATGACAACCGTCAAATTCGTCAATTATCGATCATTTTCCACCATGCTGCCGCTTCCATTCCTTGATCTGTTCCAGTCGCTGCTTGTATTTTGCCTCCAAGCCCTCCTCGGTGGGGTGGTAATACTCCCTATCCAACAGGGAATCCGGCAGGCATTGCATGTTGGTCAGCTTTTCTTTCGTGTCGTGCGCGTACTGATAGCCCTTGCCGTAATCGAGCTGCTCCATCAGGCGCGTGGGCGCGTTTCGTATCACCAGCGGCACAGGCTCCGCAAGCTGGGTCAGCGCATCCTTCTTGGCGTTTTCGTAGGCCATATATAAGGCGTTGGACTTAGGAGACATCGCCATATACACCACCGCATGCGTCAGGTGTACGGAACACTCCGGCATGCCGATGAAGTGACAGGCCTGATAGGCAGACACCGCTACCTCTAGCGCCCGGGAGTCTGCAAGGCCAATGTCCTCGCTGGCAAAGCGAATCACGCGCCGGGCAACGTACAGCGGGTCTTCCCCGGCCTCCAGCATCCGCGCCAGCCAGTATACGGCAGCGTCCGGGTCGGAATTGCGCATGGATTTGTGCAGGGCGGAGATCAGGTTGTAATGCTCTTCGCCGTTTTTATCGTACAGGAGCGATTTTTTAGAAATGCATTGCTCCAGTGTTTCCGTGGATACGGTTACGGTATCGCCCGCAACATCTCCATTTAGGATGACCATTTCCAGCGTGGAAAGGGCAGAGCGCGCGTCACCGTTTGCAAAGTTTGCAATATGCTCCAGCATTTCCGGCTGCATGACGATGTGCTGGGAACCAAAGCCGCGCGGGTCTGTAAGCGCCCTTGTCATCAGCGATACCAAGTCCTCGGGTTTTAACGCTTGCAGTACGAACACCTTGCAGCGGGAAAGCAACGCGCCGTTTACCTCGAAGGACGGGTTTTCCGTGGTCGCGCCGATCAAAATGATGCTGCCCTTTTCCACAAAGGGCAAAAATGCGTCCTGCTGGGCCTTGTTGAAACGGTGGATCTCGTCTACGAACACGATGGTGCGTTCACCGCACAAACGGTTGTTTTCCGCCTGCTGCATCACGGTGCGAATCTCCTTGATGCCGCTGGTAACGGCGGAAAAATCAATGAATACGGACTGGGTGTGGTTGGCAATGATCCGCGCCAAGGTGGTTTTTCCTACACCCGGCGGGCCCCAGAATATCATGGAGGAAATGTTGTCGCTTTCGATCAGGCGGCGAAGCACCTTGCCTTCCCCAAGCAAATGCTGCTGCCCAACAAATTCCTCCATACGCTGGGGGCGAAGCCGCGCTGCCAGGGGCTGGGTGCTTTCGGTATTGAAAAGCGACTGTTGCATGGTACTCCCTCCTGTCTGCATCCTATTATAGGTTGCAACGCTTCCCCCTGCAAGCGCTTCCAACGTTCCAAAAACGCAGGGGCGGATGACAACATCCGCCCGCTTTGTAAGAAAGCATTGTTATAAAAAGGAAACGCGCCCGTTACTTTAATTTCTCCTCGCATTTGAGCATGCGTTCCTCATAGCCGTCCAGCTTCCAATCCAGCTTGGCTAAAACGGCGTTCATTTCGTTGATGCGCGCAACGATCTGCTCCCGCTGCTCCAACAGCAGTTTTTTCCGGGCGGGGATGGTTTCCTTGCCCATGCGGAACAGCCGCACATACTCGATGAGCGTTTCCACAGACACCCCTGCCGAGCGCATACATTTGATGTATTCCACCCAGCGGCAGTCCTCCTCGGTGTAATCCCGGATGCCGCCTGTGGTACGGCCTACCTGCGGCAGCAGCCCGATGCGCTCGTAATACCGAAGGGTATCCGGCGTTAATTCGTATTTCTTCGCAACCTCTGCAATCGTCATGGCTCTCTTTCCACCTTGCTTATTTTAGTAAAACACGCGGTATGCTTAATATCCAAACAATTCCTTTGCCCGCTGCATGTTTTCCCGGATGGGCACGCCAAAGGGGCAGCGGCCTTCGCACGCGCCGCAGGCGATGCAGTCTCCTGCATGCTGCGAAAGTGCCTTGTAATGCTCCCGCACGGTTTCGGGCACGGCAGCCTGCGCATGCGCCAAGTTGAGGAATTTTGTGACCTCCGCAACGCTGATTCCCATGGGGCAGGGGGCGCAGTGACCGCAGTACATGCAATGCCCCGCCCAGCTGATGCGCGGGAAGGTTTGAAACACCCTTGCATAATCCCGTTCCTCTGCCGAGGCGGTTTCATAGGCGAGGGCGGCTTGCAGCTGCTCAACGCTGTGTGCGCCGGTCATCACGGCGGCGACCGCCGGGCGGGTGAGCGCATAATGCAGGCATTGGCAAACGGAAAGGGCGCTCCCGGCGGGGGAGTGCTCGGATAACAGGTCGCCGCCGCCAAAGGCCTTCATAACGGTAATGCCAACGCCCTTGCGCTGGCAGGCCTCGTACAGCGCCTCCCGCATGGGGTCTAGGTTAACAAGCGGTTTTTGATAGCTTTCCGGCTGAAACAGCGGGTCGATGTTTTCATCCCCGGGCAGCAGATCGTAACAGGGGTTCACGGAGAACATCAATACCTGAATCAATCCGCTTTCCACCGCTTCCAACGCGGCAATGGGGTTATGGCTGCTTAAGCCGATGCACTTGATCTTGCCCGCCTGCAGTAAGGACTGGGCATAGCGCATCACATCCCCGTTTGCAACCTCCCGCCAAGTATCCACGGAGTCTATATAATGAATTATGCCGATGTCGATGTAGTCTGTTTCCAAGCGGCGCAGCTGGTCTTCAAAGGAAGATTGCACCTCATTTAGCTTGCGGGTCGCGCGGTACTGCCCGTTTTCCCAGAGGGTGCACAGGTGTGCCTGCAATACAAAGCTTTCCCGCCGTCCGCGAAGCGCCTGCCCAACGCGGGAACGCATGTCCGGGTCGGGGCTGTACAGATCCATGCAGTTGACCCCGTTTTGTATGGCAAGGTCAAACATCTGCTGGGTAAACGCCATATCTTTTCCGATAAATCCTTCGCAGCCAAGGCCGATCTCGCTGACCTTGATGCCGGTATTGCCAAGTGCGCGATATTGCATACTGACCTCCTGATGGTTGGTATGATTAGTGTATAACCTAGAGTTCACTCTAAGTCAAGAGGAAGTATAAATATATGTATTTATTTGATCTCCTGTTCTAAATTATCAAACAGGGACGAATCAAAAAATGTCCGCACGCTGATGTCCAAACCGTCGCAGATTTTTTGAATGGACACGATACCGGGGTTCTTACTTTTCGTATTTAACATGCTGTATATGGTTGAGGGGGATACGCCGGACTGATTGGCAAGTGTGTTTACGGTGATTCCATGCTCTTTGCAAAGCTCGGCGATACGTTTTGCCACGGCTCCTTTTGCATTCATAAGGTTTCTCCTGACGATACGGCGATTACTTTATTTTCTGCTCTAGGTTTTCAAAACGGGGGTCGGAAAAGAATTCCTTGATGCTGATTTCAAAGCCGTCGCAAAGCTTTTTAATAGTAACGGCTCCCGGGTTCATGGTTTCGCCGTTTAATATGCTTTTAATAGTAGACTGCGGAACGCCGGCAATGTAACTTAAACCGTTTGGAGTAATGCCTCGCTGGGCACACAATTCCCGTATGCGTAGTACAATGACTTCTCGAGTATCCATACGCGCCTCCTTCACTGGACGAAATATCACTAATCCAATGATAAGAAGCGTTGACGAAGGAAGTAGACGGTATACCACTAATTATAGAAAATGATGTATAATTAGTGATATAACACTATGCAGGAGGGTACTATGGGCACTACAACAATAGTTTACGACGAATTGCAGGCATTGGAACCGGCGGTGCTGCTTATGCTGGAAAAAACAGACCTGTACCAGAGGTTCATCCGTGAACGAAAAAAGCTGGAAAAACTGGCTTGGCAGGAAAGAGAAGCCACCGGGAAGATGAACAGCGCTTCTGTATTGATACAGAGTAAACGGGTAGATACCATTGGGGCGCAGGTGCTAAAGGAAATACAAAGCATACGGGTATTAAGGCAGAAAACGGAATGACCCGGAGCATGCACATAAACCCCGCCGCATATACTATTGCGGGGTGATTGTATGACATGGAAAAAGATAAAGCCGTATGTGGTGTTTGTTGGCATTACGCTGGCGGTGGGCGGGCTTTCGGCGCTGCTTTCCAATATGGGGATGGAGGCCTTTGACGCGGCGAACAAACCGCCGCTGACCCCGCCGGACTGGCTGTTTCCCGTTGTGTGGACGATACTGTATGTGCTGATGGGCATAGGCGCGGCGCGGGTGTACAGAGAGCAGGATGCGGAAAGCCGCCGAGCGCTGTACCTCTACGGCGTGCAGCTGTTTGTGAACTTCTTTTGGAGCATTCTGTTTTTCAATTTGCAGGCGTATCTGGGAGCGTTTATTTGGCTGCTGCTGTTATGGGTGCTGATACTTTTAATGATTCGCGCATTTTACAATATCGATCGCGCGGCGGGGCTCATGCAGATTCCGTACCTGTTATGGGTCACCTTTGCCGGGTATTTGAATTTTGGGGTATGGTTATTGAATAGGTAAAATGCGTGGCATGGATACATTGTGGGTATAGATTCAGGCTTACTATTTGTTATTTTAGAGTTTTGGGTTCTTAGGGGCTTTTGCAAAAGCCCCTAAGCCGCCGGAGGCACTCTTGACCAGAAAAAGTGGCGTAAGCTGCTTTTTCTTTGTATAATGGGAGCAGCAAAACGCGGGAGGCTTGCATGAAAGAGCGAATCGTAGTGGGTATGTCCGGCGGCGTGGATTCCACCGTGGCGGCGCTGCTGTTAAAGGAGCAGGGCTACGACGTGGTGGGCGTATTCATGAAAAACTGGGAGGAAGAAAACGAGGAGGAGGGCGTTTGCACGGCGGCGGCGGATTATGAGGACGTGCGGGCTGCAGCGGACGCCATCGGTATTCCTTACTATACGGTGAACTTTGCCAAGGAATATCGGGACAGGGTGTTTTCTTACTTTCTGGACGAATACAAAAAGGGCAGAACGCCCAACCCGGACGTGCTTTGCAACTGCGAGATCAAATTTAAGGCGTTTTTAGATTTGGCAATGACGGCGGGAGCTGCATACATGGCAACCGGGCATTATGCCCAGCTTCGGCATACGGATTCCGGAACGGAGCTTCTTCGTGCGGCGGACGGCAATAAGGATCAAACCTATTTCTTAGCGGGGCTGACCCAGCCGCAGCTTGCAAACGCCATGTTTCCCATCGGCCACCTGCAAAAGCCGGAGTTGAGGGAAATAGCCAGAAACGCAGGCTTAAAGAATGCGGATAAAAAAGACAGCACCGGCGTGTGCTTCATTGGGGAACGTAACTTCAAGCAATTTTTGATGCAGTTTTTGCCCGCGAAGCCCGGAGACATGGTGGACTTATCCGGCAAGGTGATAGGCAGGCACGACGGCTTGATGTATTACACCTTGGGCCAGCGCAAGGGGCTTGGCATCGGCGGGCGAAGCGACGGCAGCGGGGAGAGCTGGTTTGTGGTAGCAAAGGACTTAGAAAAAAACCGCCTGATCGTTCAGCAGGGCGAGGGGGAGGAGTTGTTTTCTTTGTCTCTCAAGGCGGAGAAGGTCAACTGGATCGCGGGAACACCGCCGGCTTCGGCATTCTCCTGCACGGCAAAGTTCCGCTACCGCCAGCCGGATCAGGCGGTGCGGGTGCAAATTGTAGGCGAGGGGGCGGCGGTCACGTTCGCGGAGCCGCAGCGTGCGGTCACACCCGGGCAGTGGGTGGTGTTCTATCAAAACGAGGTTTGCTTAGGCGGCGGGCCTATCGATTGCACGGAACCTAAAAAACCGATCGTGCTGCCCCGGTAAATCCAAAACAGATATAAGCGTGGCTTAGTCAAAACACGATGCTGTTGATGAAACAAAATCGTGTTTTTTTATTGAAGTACGTTGTAAGCGCGGCAAAACGTGGTAAAATAGCAAGGTGCAGAGCAGGAATAAACGCAAATTTCGTCCTGCCGCAGTATCGCAGTCATATATAACAGTTGTTTATCAATCTTGCAGGAGGTTTTTACAATGGCAAAGAAAACGATCGAGGATATCAACGTAACCGGTAAAAAAGTACTAATGCGCGTGGACTTTAACGTACCGCTGGACGAGAACAAAAACGTTACCGACGATAAGCGTATCGTGGCGGCGCTGCCCTCTATCCAGTATTTGATCGAGCATGGCGCAAAGCTCATCCTCTGCTCTCACTTGGGCCGTCCCAAGGGAAAGGTAGACCCCGCGTTCTCTCTGGCACCTGTGGCGAAGCGGTTACAGGAAAAGCTGCCGGATACCAAGGTGGTGTTTGCGGCGGATACCATTGGTGACTCCGCCAAGGCCGCTATCGCGGACATGCAAAACGGCGATATCGTGCTTCTGGAGAACGTTCGCTTCCATAAGGAAGAGACCGATAACGACCCGGAATTTGCCAAGAAGCTGGCCTCCCTTGCAGACATCTTCGTGTCCGATGCGTTTGGCACCGTACACCGCGCGCATGCCTCTACCGCAGGCGTAGCCCAGTACCTTCCCGCCGTTGCCGGCTTCCTCATCGGCAAAGAGCTTTCCGTGATGGGCGAAGCGCTTGAAAATCCCCAGCGTCCCTTCGTTGCCATCCTTGGCGGCGCAAAGGTAGCGGATAAGATCGGCGTGATCACCAACCTCTTAAACAAGTGCGACAGCCTCATCATCGGCGGCGGCATGGCATACACCTTCTTTAAGGCGCAGGGCTGGGAGATCGGCACCTCCCTTCTGGATGCGGACAGCATCGAGCTTGCCAAGAGCTTGATGGACGAAGCCAAGAAAAAGGGCGTAAAGCTGCTGTTGCCCGTGGATACCGTGGTGGCAAAGGAGTTTGCAGCAGAGTCCGAATATAAAACCGTAAAGAGCGATGCGATCCCCGCGGACTGGATGGGCATGGATATCGGCGCAGAAACCGTAAAGCTGTTCAGCGCGGAAATCGTAAAAGCCAAAACCGTTATTTGGAACGGGCCTATGGGCGTGTTTGAGTTCCCGGCGTTTGCAGAAGGCACCAAGGCTATTGCGGCTGCCTGCGCAGAGTGCGAGGGTACCACCATCATCGGCGGCGGCGACTCCGCTTCTGCGGTAAAGAAGCTGGGCTATGCCTCCAAGATGACCCATATTTCCACCGGCGGCGGCGCGTCGCTGGAGTTCCTTGAGGGTAAGGTGCTGCCCGGTGTGGCCGCGCTGAACGATAAATAGGTTTAGAGTAGGAGAAATACAATGAGAAAACCGATTATTGCAGGCAACTGGAAAATGAACACCACTGTGGACGATGCAAAAGAGTTGGTAAAGGCTTTGATTCCCTTGGTGAAGGATGCCAAGTGCGACGTAGTGGTATGCCCCCCGTTCATCAACATCTGCGCAGTCTCTAAGGAAATCAAGGGCACCAACATCAAGCTGGGCTGCCAGAACATCCATTGGGAAGAAAAGGGCGCGTTCACCGGCGAGATCTCTCCCGCCATGCTCAAGGCCTTCGGCGTGGAATATGCCATCATCGGCCATAGCGAGCGCCGCCAGTACTTTGGCGAAACCAACGAGGGCGTGAACAAGCGCGCGAAGGCCGCATTGGCCAACGACATCACCCCCATCGTGTGCGTAGGCGAAAGCCTCAGCCAGCGTGAAAACGGCGAAACGGACGCTTGGGTGTCCGAGCAGACCGTGGCCGCGTTTAAGGATATCGATGCAGCGGATGCCGTGAAGGTGGTCGTAGCGTATGAGCCCATTTGGGCCATCGGCACCGGCAAAACCGCCACCAAGGAGCAGGCAAACGAAACCATCGGCGTGATTCGCAAGGCCATCGCCGGCGTGTACGGCACGGACGTTGCCGAGAAGGTGCGCATCCAGTACGGCGGCAGCATGAACCCCAAGAACGCTTCCGAGCTGATGGCTATGCCCGAGATCGACGGCGGCCTCATCGGCGGCGCGGCATTGAAGGCGGATGACTTCTCCAAGGTTGTCCATTTCTAAAGCAGCAGAATGAACACATGAACAGGCCCGCCCGGAAGTGCAAAACACGAGTACGGGCGGGACTGCTATGTTTAGGAGGTCAAATGAAACCGATCACGGCACTTATCATATTGGATGGCTTTGGCTGCACGGCGAATACGGACGGCAACGCCATCAAGGCGGACGGCGCAAAGCACATCATGTCTCTTTGGAACAAGTATCCGCATACGCAGATCGCCGCCAGCGGCATGGACGTGGGTCTTCCCACGGGGCAGATGGGCAATTCCGAGGTGGGGCATCTGAACATCGGCGCGGGGCGCATCGTGTATCAGGAGTTCACCCGCATCACCAAGTCCATCCACGACGGAGATTTCTTTACCGTTCCGGCGTTTAATGCCGCTATGGAAAACTGCAAAAAGCATGATTCCGCCCTGCACCTGATGGGCTTATGCTCCGACGGCGGCGTACACAGCCACTTGGAGCATCTGTATGCACTGGTGAAGATGGCGCGGAATGCAGGCCTGAAAAAGGTGTTTATCCACTGCTTTATGGACGGGCGCGATGTTCCCCCCTCCAGCGGAAAGGGCTATATCGAGCAGGTGGAAGCAGAGCTCATTAAGATCGGCTGCGGTAGCATTGCAACCGTGATGGGCCGCTATTATGCCATGGATCGTGATAACCGCTTCGAGCGCGTGGAGCGTGCGTATGCCGCCATGACCTATGGCGAGGGCATTCCCGTATCCTCCGCTGTGGAAGCTATGGAAACAAGCTACGAAAAGGGCGAAACGGACGAGTTCGTGCAGCCCTCCGTTGTGATGCAAAACGGTAAGCCTACCGCTACCGTATCCGCAAACGACAGCGTCATTTTCTACAACTTCCGGCCTGACCGCGCACGCGAGATCACCCGCGCGTATATCTTTGAAGACTTTGACGGCTTCCCG
This sequence comes from uncultured Oscillospiraceae bacterium, assembly GCA_964476505.1. Classification (GTDB taxonomy): domain Bacteria; phylum Bacillota; class Clostridia; order Christensenellales; family CAG-138; genus CAYZAW01. Next base: position 88,830 of record CAYZAW010000001.1, read on the forward strand.
CGTAAAAATGGCTTCTTCCCGCTTAGCTATGTGTCCATGACCCAGTACGACAAAACCTTTGGGGACAGATTGCAGGTAGCCTTCAAGCCGGAGGGCTTGAACAATACGCTTGGCGAATACTTGGGCGCGCAGGGAAAGACCCAGCTTCGCATTGCGGAAACGGAGAAGTACGCGCATGTAACGTTCTTCTTCAACGGCGGTGTGGAAGCACCCAACACCGGGGAGGACAGGTGCTTGATTCCCTCTCCCAAGGTAGCAACCTACGACCTTAAGCCTGAAATGAGCGCGTACGAGGTGGCGGAGGAAGCGGTGCGCCGCATCAACAGCGGCTTATACGATGCCATGATATTGAACTTTGCCAACCCGGACATGGTAGGGCATACCGGCGTGATGGCGGCGGCAACGGCGGCGATCCATGCGGTGGACGCTTGCGTTGCCAAGGTGGTACAGGCCATCTTGGCTACCGGCGGACGCTGCATCATTACGGCGGATCACGGCAATGCCGAGCAAATGATCGACGACGTGAACCATGTGCCCTTTACGGCGCATACCACCAACCCCGTGCCCTGCATATTGGTAGACCCCGCCCGCCAGAACGCGGCGCTTAGAAGCGGCGGCAGGCTGTCCGACCTTGCGCCTACGCTTTTAGAGCTGATGGGGCTGCCCGTACCGGCGGAAATGACCGGCAAAAGCCTCATCGAGCAGGCGTAACAAGAAGAAAAAAGGCAAAATATGTACGCTAATGGGCTGTAAAGCGCTTGCTTTTGCCGCTTTGGTGTGATAAACTAGCCAATGCAGTCATTGATGGAGGTATGTAATAATGGAAGTGGCAAGAACGATCCTGACCATTATCCTTTTGATCGTATCCGTGCTATTGATCGTGGTGGTACTCATGCAATCGTCCAAGAGTTCCGGCCTCGGCTCCGCGTTCGGCGGAGATACACAGTCGATTAGCAACAAGGGTAAGGCGGCCTCTAAGGAAGCCAAGCTCCAAAAGCTTACCAAGATTTTAGCCATTGCTATGGGCGTACTTGCCCTTGCTATGGCGATCATCGGCTAAGGTACGGAGAAACAGTCAAGCATACGGCACGCAAGCAACTGCGTGCCGTTTTGTTTTACAAATAAACGGGGAAGAATACTATTGGGGCGCTGCCCCAAACCCCGCAGGGGATATTTCCCCAGACCCCATTTACCGCTGGAAATATTCGGCGGAGGAACGGTTTCAAGGGGTACGGGACAACATCCCCATCGTATTACTGCAAAACAGTCCGATAGGACTATGAAACTAGGAGATTAAATGAACAAACAAGAACTACAGGATGAAATACTTCGGCTTATCACCGAAGCGGACAAGCCGCTGGGCTTGGATACGCTGCAAGGCAGCTTACAGGAGGAAAAAGGGCTGGACGCAGCGCTCAAGGAACTGTTAAAGTGCGGCAGCATCATCGCTACCAGAAAGGGCAAATTCGCCATCCCCAGCCAGTGCGGCATGCATTTTGGACGAGTGCAGGGGCATGCCAGAGGCTTTGGCTTCTTCATTCCCCAAGAGGGCGGGCCGGATGCCTTTATTCCCGCCGACGCTATCCACGGCGCTATGAACGGAGACAAGGTTTGGGTGCGCTATACCGAGCAGAAAAGCCGCAACGGCTCCCCCGAATGCGAGGTCATGACCATTGCGGACAGGGCATATACGGAGATCGTTGGCACCTACGAATTGGATGAAAAAAGCGGCGGCTATGTGGTGCCGGACGATAATAAGATTCCGCAGGACGCTATGATTCAGCGGGATAAAAGCTGCAAAGCAAAGTCCGGTGACAAGGTAGCGGCAAAGATACTGCGCTATCCGGACGGCAGACGGCCTATGGTGGCTGCCATCGTGGATGTGCTGGGGAACAAGGACGATGCGGATACGGAGCTTCGCTCCATCATGCGCCAATACGGCTTATCAGAGCAATTCCCCAAGGCGGTGCTGACGGCTGCAAACCGTGTACCGCAAACGGTGTCGTCAGACGAGAGTATTACCCGGGAAATCCTGCGCGATCGCATGATCGTGACCATCGACGGCGCGGACGCCAAGGACTTTGACGATGCGGTAAGCTGTGAACGCCTTAAAAACGGTAACTGGTACTTGGGCGTGCATATTGCGGACGTTTCTGCCTATGTGCCGGAGGATTCCGCGCTGGATCGCGAGGCGTATCAGCGGGGCACCTCCGTGTATCTTTCCGGCAAGGTGCTGCCCATGCTGCCCGAGGCGCTCTCTAACGGCATCTGCTCTTTAAACGAGGGGGTAGACCGGCTCACGCTGTCCTGCTTTATGGAGATCGACACCACCGGCCGCGTGGTGCGACACAAGCTTTCGCAAACGCTGATTCGTTCCCGCCACCGGCTGGTATATGAGGACGTAACAAAGCTGCTGGCGGGCGACGGTGCAATGGAGCAGAAATATGCGGACGCATCCCCCATGCTGCATGAGCTGGAACGCTTGGCGGCAGTGCTGCAGCAAAAGCGCGTGCAGCGCGGCAGCATCGATTTTGACTTGGCGGAAGCGGATATAAAATTAGACGCGAAGGGCCGGGTGCTTTCCATCGATAAAGCGGAGCGGGGCGTTGCCAATCATGTGATCGAGGAATGCATGCTCATTGCCAACGAAACAGTTGCAAAGTATATGCAGGAGCTGCATACGCCTATCCTCTACCGCGTACACGAAGCGCCGGGAAAGGAAAAACTGACCGAGCTGAACGCCTTTTTAGGCACCTTAGGCTACGGATTAAAGAACATGAAGGACATCCAGCCAAGAGCGCTTCAGCGCGTGCTGGATGCGGCCAAGGGTAGCAAGGAGGAGAACATCGTAAACAAGGTGGTGCTGCGCTCCATGCAAAAGGCGCGGTACTGCGAAACCTGCTTGGGGCACTTTGGCTTGGCGGCAAAGCAGTATTGCCACTTTACCTCGCCCATCCGCCGCTATCCGGATCTTTTGGTGCACCGGGCGTTAAAGGAAGTACTGTGCGGCACCATGACGGAAAAACGCAAGGCAAAGCTGGCTGCAAAGCTTCCCGAGGCGGCGGAGCAAACGAGCGCCCGGGAACGGGTGGCCGTGGAAGCGGAGCGCGCTGTGGAGGATTACCGCAAGTGCGCCTATATGAAGGAGCATATCGGCGAAGAATTCATGGGCGTGATCTCGGGGGTCACCTCCTTCGGTTTTTTCGTCGAGCTGGAAAATACGGTGGAAGGGCTTGTCAAAAACGCACTGCTGGACGATGATGCATACGAATACGACGAGAAAAACTACCGTATCAAGGGCCGGAACCGCGACAGGCAGTACCGGCTCGGCGATACCGTTCGCGTACGGGCAGACCGCGCGGACACTGAAACGCGGAACATAGATTTTGCACTGTTGAGGGGCTAAAAACCATTTGGGGGTAGGGGATGCGAACGCTGTCGCTGACTGTTTGCGCCGCGCAAGACGGACGCTCGGTAAAAAGCCTGATGGAGCAGGAATGGAAATGCTCCAGCCGCTTGACGGCAAAGCTGAGAAGGCGGGATACGGGTATTTTATTGAACGGCTCTAAGGTATATACCACCGCCCGCGTGCAAACGGGAGACGTACTGACAATTGAGATCGGGGACGAACAGCCCGTGCAGCGGGTGGAGCCTATCCCCGTGCCCATGGATGTGGTGTGGGAGGATGCGGACATACTGGTGCTGAATAAGCCTGCGGGCATGGTGGTGCATCCCTGCTTGGACATTGGCGCGGTGTCCGTGGAGCATGCGCTTTCCTACTACCTGCCTCCGGAGGACGGCATCCATCCGGTAAGCAGGCTGGACAGAGGCACCACCGGCTTGATGACTATTGCAAAAAACGGCTACATGCACGATAGGCTAAGAAATCTCTTGCACACGCCGGATTTCTATCGGGAATACATTGGCATTGCAGAGGGAATCGTAACTCCGGCGGCAGGGCATATCACGCTGCCTATCGGTTATGCCGAGGGCAGCAATTACCAGCGGGCAGTGCGGGAGGACGGCATGCCCGCGCATACGGAGTATGAAACGCTTACGACTGTGAACGGCCTCTCCGTACTGCGGTTGATTCCTCACACGGGGCGCAACCATCAGCTGCGGCTGCATCTGTCCGCCATCGGCTACCCGCTGGTGGGGGACTGGCTGTACGGCACAGAGGACAAAAGCCGCATTGGCCGGCCTGCGCTGCATTCCTGCCGCTTGGTGCTGCGGCACCCGCTAACGGGAGAACGGCTGGCATTGGAATGCCCCATGCCGAAGGATATGCAAAGGCTTATCGAAAAGTAAAACCGCCGCGAAGTTTTTCGCGGCGGTTTTTGCTTGCAGCACAATAATCTTACTTGATTGCCATATAAGGAATCCGCACGGAATATCCGTCGGCATATAATTCGTATTCGGTGCCGTTTAGCCAGTCCTCGCCCATGGCGGCGTTTAAGGCAAGGCGCAATGCCGTATCGCCAACAGCGGTATGATCTAGAAGCACTGTGCCGTCCATGGCATGGGCTTGGATGGCGGCGATGGCTTCTTCCGTGCCGCCAGCTCCTATGACCGCAATGTGCGGGGAATCCTCGCCTAGGTTATAACCCGCGTGTTGCAGGGCTTTTGCCGCGCCCAGCGCCATGGCATCGCTGTTGGCAAACACCACCTCAATATTGCCGCCATACTCCTCGTTTACAAGGGCGGCGTTCATGCAGTTTTCCGCGACTGCCGCGTTCCAGTTGCAGGTATAGGTAGAACCTAATTTTTGTAAGTTTACCCCGGCAAAAATTGCGGCCTCTACAGAATAGTGCGTTAGCGCAATGGCGTCCGCATCATGTGAAACGCCCATGAGCATGATGTATTGCAGCGCACCGTCGCCGTTGCGGTCGATGGAGGGGCGAAGGTCAAGTAAGGTTTTTAACAACCGCCCCTGCTGCTCTCCCGCGTCTTGCGGAAGCCCGCCAACAAATATGGCGTTGTCCTCCTGCATAAAGGTTTCGTACAGGGCAACGATAGGCTCCTTTTCCATAAAGAGCAGGGGAACGCCGCTGCTTTTAGAGAGCGCCGCATAATCGCTGGCGGCGTTCGCGTCGCACAGCGTCATAATAACGGCGGCAGGCTTGGCGGCAATAAGCGTTTGCGCCTGCTGCATCTGTGCCGCAGGATCGTCCGCGGCGTTGCGTTCATCCAGCCGGACGATGATACTAAGCTGCGAAGAAAGCTCGTCTGCCGCTGCCTGTATGGCCTGCCGTGCCTGCGCATAGGCGGGTTCGCCGGCGTTGGCTGCCAGTATCACGATGGAATACGTTGGCGGTGCCGGTGTGGGCGTAGGCGTGATCACAGGCGTGGGAACAGGGGTAGGATCGGGCGTAGGCGTTGCGGCCTGCGGTATCATTTCGCAGGCGGTCAACAGCAGGATACATACCAAACAGCTAACAGCCGCAAACAGTTTCTTTTTCATGGGCGTTTCCTCCAAGGGCTAAACATAGTGTAATCATGCATCATGGCTCCGGTTCTGCAGCCCTCCGTTTTATGTCGTGGGCGGGAAATACAGCTTAATTATCATATTGCAGCAGTATATCGGTCACCTTGCCGGTATTGTCCGTTACGCGAAAGCCCAAGAGAAACCGCATGGCGGCAATCTCCTCCTTGGTTTTCCCGGCGGTATCGAACACATAGCTACCCTCCACGTCGATAGACGGGTTGAATTCATCGTTTAACTGCGAGGTGTGCGGGCCGTCCGTGAGAATTAGGCTTTCGTACGCCGGGTCGATGATCGGCGTTTGGGAAACCACACTTTTTACGGACTCCCCGGTGCCGCGGATCTCGAAGGTGTAGGACAATACGGTTTTATCCAAATTTGTTTCGTCCGTGGTGGTAAGCGAGGTGGAGCCGGTAAGGGCGAATTCCGCATCCCCCTCGGGAGCTTCCGGCGCAGCACAGCCAAACAGCAGCATAACAAGCAATAAGGTAACGCCAAGCGCGGCGATCGTTTTTCGCATAGGGCAAGAACCTCCTGTGGCGAATAAGCCATCTAAAATAATAGAATAGCAGAAAAAGCCCGGAGGGGCAACTGAAAAGGCGCGCTGGGACAGAGATTTGCAGGTGCATCTCGTTCCCTGTATGCGCTGCTTACTTGGGCTCTGCCCTTCGAGCCCTCATTTGATATACAAGCCCGCAAGGATAACAGGGCTCCTTCGCTTATCCGCCCGCCGCTTGTCTTTCAGACTGCGCGTCTATGGGCGGCTGCGCTCCGCGGGGCGCTGAAAACGCCGCACTGTGGCGTTTTCTTCCCTGCGGGAACCGCGCCCTTCGAGCCCTCTCATTATATGCACCAATAAAAAAAGAGCCGATGGCTCTTTTTTTATTGGTGGGGATAACAGGGCTCGAACCTGTGACCTCCTCGATGTGAACGAGGCGCTCTAACCAGCTGGGCTACATCCCCGTAGCATGTAATATCATAACGCATGAAACGCGTCTTTGCAAGTGTTTTTTGCTTCAATCCAAAGGCGGATTTCATCGAACAATTTACCGGTTTTTTTCCATAATGCATGATCCCTCGGCGGCACCAAATCCTTTGCCGCCGCATAGCATAGCAGGGGAGGGTGCAGCATGGAAAAACGACCGGCGCGTTCTGTTATCAAAAGAAAGGCGGTCACAGCAGTACTGCTTTTACTTGCCATCACGCTGTTTCTGTTTTACATTGTAGAGCGCAAGCTGCAGCCCGCGCTTCGGGCGGTGGCGGATATCCGCGTGCAGTCCATCGTATCCAGCGCTATGTACGCTGCCATACAAGACACCGTGGCGAAAAACACGGAGCCTTTGATCGATACCATGCAGACCGTTGATCAGGTGTTTTATGTACAGACCGATACTGCGGCGCTGAACCGCTTTTCCACTGCCTGCGCGGCGGCGGCTGACCGCAGCGTTGCAGGCTTGGGCAAGCAGGGCGTTACCATCCCTTGGGGCAACGTTAGCGGCGTGTCCTTCTTGGCGGGCTTTGGGCCGGATATCACCCTGCATTTTGCGCCGGAAGGCAACATTACCGTGTACTATTTTAGCGAGTTTTACAGCGCCGGTATCAATCAGACCCTGCACCGCATCATACTGCATTTGCAGGCGGATGTGGTGATGGTGCTGCCCGGCAGCACGGAGCTTACCACCGTCACGGCGGAGGCCGTTGTGGCGGAGCATATCATTGTTGGCAAGGTGCCGGAGGCGTATACGGACGTTTCCAATGAGGAAGACCTGTTGAACTTGGTGCCCGAGGCGGATTAACCGCGCTTTCTCGTTAGCAGCGGCAGCGCCACGCCAAACAGAACGATCAATATGCCAAGTATTTGCGGCCACTCCAGCGCGTCGCCTAGTAAGATCACCCCTAACAGCGTGGCGATCACAGGCTCGGCAGTGGCGGTGATGCTGGCAATGCCGCCGTCCAGCCCCGTATCCAGTCCTTTTAAATAGAAGGTATAGGCAAGCACGCTTCCAAATACCGCCAGACCTGCATATCCGAACCAGAGCTCTGCGGAGGGAACGGCAATGCCCCACGGCGGGCGCAGAAACAAAAACAGCAGCGACCCCAGCATGATCATCAGCCCCGCATTGGTACGCGCATCGTGTAGCTGCTTTGCCTTGCGCCCCAGCACGGTCACGGTGGAATAGGCCAAGCCGGAGGCGAGGCCGATCAACACGCCCGGCAGGTTCACGGATTGAAGGTTGTACCCGCCCACCACAAAAAAGCAGCCGAGGAAGGTACAGCAAAGCGCCGCTAGCTTTACGGGCGTAATGGGCTCCTTGTAAAATATGCGGGAGAGTATCACCACGAAGGACGGGCCTGTGTACAGCAGCATGGCGGCCATGGCGGTGCTGAGCCGCTGTACGGCCATCATGTATAATAAGAACGTGCCGCCAACGCCTGTTAAGCCGTACAGCAGGTAAAACGGCAGCTCACGAAGCTTTACGGTTTTAAAGGTGCCGTCAATCAAAAACCAAATAAAAAACACGCCGGCAGCCAAATACGCCCGCATGGCGGCGGCAGTAACGGGGTCCGAGCCCAAGCCGTATACATAGCGGGAAAACATAGGCAGCGTGCCCCATAGCGCCGCGCCCAGCAGTACATATAACGTACCGGTTTTTGCATTCTTGCTCATGTGGTAGATAGTATCATAAGCAAAAACAAGATGCAATGCAAAAACCGCCATAAAAAGCGTATACCCCAATCGCGGCAGAGCAGTTATAATATAGAAGAAACAGTATACACGCGGAGGTTAACCGTGGCAAAGGGAAAAAGAAAAACCGCTCAGCGCACGCGCGGGTTGATCGCGCTTGTTTTGGTGCTTCTGTTTGGGCTGGCGGTGTATTTGATACTGCGCATGGACGCGCCGGAACAGCAAGCCCCCGTGGCGGCGGAAGGTACGCCGGTACATACGGCATTGCCAGAGGATACATCGCCTGCGGCAACGCCCACGCCTGCCGCGGAGACTCCCGAGCTGAACAAAGCTCCGCTCACTGTGACCGTGCTGGACGTTGGGCAGGCGGATTGCATGCTGCTGCAATCTCCCAACGGTAAAACCATGCTCATCGACGCGGGAGACAGCGAGAGCTTTTGGCATATGGAGGACGTTTTTAAGGCGGCGGGGATCGACCGGCTGGATGTTGTGGTATCTACCCACCCGCATACGGATCACATCGGCAGTATGCGGGAGGTCATCCAAAACTACGAGATCGGTACGTTTTACATGACGGACCAAACCTCCACCACCTCCACCTATAAAAACATGGTGAAGGCGCTGCAAACGCAGGGGGTCACGGTCAAGCAGGCCGCGGCGGATCTGGAGCCTGTGATCGATTGGGATGCGGACGTTGAGGTGCGAATTTTGTCGCCCATTACGGCCTATTTTTATGACGACCTGAACGATTCCAGCGTGGTGCTGCGGGTCAAGTACGGGGATACCGCCATGCTCGTTACAGGCGACGCAGGCGCGTATGCGGAGAACATCATGCTGGCAGAGTGGCCTAAGCGGTATTTACAGGCGGATGTACTTAAGTTGGGGCATCACGGCTCCTATACCTCCACGGGAAAACACTTCCTTGCGGCGGTAGATCCAACCGTTGCGGTTGCGTCTCTTGGGAAAAACAACGATTACGGTTATCCGCACCGGGAAACGGTTTCCATATTGGCACAGTCCGGCATTACCATGTACCGAACAGATGAGGATGGCGACGTAACATTTACGTTAAACGGAAAGCAAGTAAGCATTGCAACGGAAAAATAAATATGCTCTTTTACGACTCCTGTGGAAAGGGGCAAGGAATAGCAGGGCAATGATACAAGAAAAGCGCCGCATCGTTTGATGCGGCGCTTGTGCGATTATTGGGTTACTCGGCGGCGGGCTCTTCTGCCTTTGCCTTTTTCTTAGCGGGAGCCTTCTTCTTGGGGGCTTCCTCTACGGGCGCTTCAGCAGCTTCCGCAGCTTCTACGGCAGCTTCCGCGACCTTCTTCTTGGCGGGAGCCTTCTTCTTGGGGGCTTCCTCCACGGCGGCGGGGGCTTCTTCCTCTAACTGCAGGCCTTGGAACAGGTCTGCCAGGCTGGTGGTGGCGGACTGTACCGGGGGCAGCTGATAATCTCCATCCTCGCTGTTGCGGCGGGGACGACGCTCACGCTGCTCGGTGCGGTCGCTCTGCGGCGCACGCTCTGCACGGGGGGCGCGGGGCTCGCTGGAAGCGGGCTGCTCGGAACGCTGCTGGCGCTGCTGGGCTTCTGCGGCGCGCTGCTCGGCACGCTCTGCAAACTGACGGTCGCGCTCGGCCTTCTCGGCTGCAATCTTCTCGGCAAGCTCCGGGTTCTCCTCAAGGATAACGTCCTTGCGGGAGAGGCTGATGCGCTTGGCTTCCGGATTAACATCCAGAACCTTGCAGCGTACGGTATCGCCAACGTTGATTTCATCTTCTACCTTGGCAATGCGCTGTACGCTTACCTGAGAGATGTGAATCAAACCGTCGATGGTGGGCTCAAGCGCTACGAATGCGCCGAAGGGAACGATGCGAACTACCTTGCCCTCTACGGTGCTGCCGATGGGGTATTTCTCGGCGGCCATGGTCCAGGGCTTGGGCTGGAGCTGCTTGTACCCCAAGGATACGCGCTGCTTCTCGGTATCTACATTCAAAACCAGAACCTCGATCTCCTGCCCGATCTTTAATACATCAGAGGGATGCTTTACCCGGCCCCATGCAACATCCGTTACATGAACGAGGCCGTCGATGCCGCCGATGTCTACGAAAGCGCCAAAGTCCGTTAAGCGGCGTACAACGCCCTGCATTTTGGAACCGACTTCAAGCGTTTTCCATTTTTCTGCTTTCTCGGCTTCCATCTCAGCCAGAAGTACGTTCTTCTGAGAGGCGACGATGCGCTTGCGCTGACGGTCGACCTCGATGATGGAAAGGCGCATGGGCTTGCCGATAAACTCATTCAGGTTTTCCACATACTTGGTGGAAACGTGAGAGGCGGGCACGAATGCGCGTACGCCGTTGATGGAGGCGATGATGCCGCCCTTGATAACTTCCTTACCCTCGGCCTCGAACACCTTGCCCTCTAGGTTATCGTCTGCCATCAGCTCGTCCCAAAGCTTGCGGCCTTCCACGCTCTTGCGGGAAAGAAGCACATTGCCTTCGCCGTCGTTGACCTTCAGGACTTCCACTTCGATGGAGTCTCCAACCTTAACAACATCCGCGGGATTCACGTCCGGATCGGATGAAAACTCATTCTTGGGAATGAAACCGTCCGATTTGTAGCCGATGTTCACGCTGACCTCGCCGTCAACGATCTGCACAACAGAGCCGGTGATGATCTGCCCGTTGTGGATACGCTTCATGGTCTTTTCAAAGGCCTCGGCGAAGCTGTCGGTGTCCAGCACAGCATCGGTGGGCTCTCCGGCGGCGGCTTTCTCGCCCTCCGCAGGTTCGGCTATGATGGCCTCTGCCTCGGGGGCATCCATTTTCGCCTGATTGGCTTCCACCTCAGTGGATTCAGCCGTCGTCTTCTCGAGTTCGCTCATTACAGTAAAAACCTCCCTAATCATCCAATCTGGTGCCGAAGCACCCGCAACAATACCTATTATATCATTGCTTTGGTAATTTTCAAGTACAATTTGCCCCGTATTCTCGATGAAATCGGTGTTTTTGCAGTGCCGGGAGCACAGCTCGGCTAATTTTTGCGTATTGGCGCTGTTACGACCGCCTATCACCAGCATTTTGGTGCATTCTGCCGATAGCTCCTCCGCTTCCTTCTGGCGCTGGGTGGTGGTGTCACAAATGGTGTCGAAAACGGTAAGCGTTTGGCAGCGGGGGCGAAGGGCGTTTGCAATCGCCTCAAACTGATTTCGGGGCAGCGTTGTTTGGGAAACCAGCACCGCGTCGTGCAAAGATAATTCGTTGCATGCGTCGGGAGAAAGCAGCACATGCACATCGTTTCCTGCCCAGCCGCGAATGCCGATCACCTCCGGATGCGCCGCTTTTCCCGCGATGCATACGGTTTTTCCTTCGGCTGCTGCCTGCTCTGCAATGCGGTGGATCTTCTTTACATACGGGCAGGTGGCGTCGATCACGGTAAGACCCCGGTCGCGGCAAGCCTCGTACACGGCCTTTGGCGCGCCGTGGGAGCGGATGATCACCGTGCCGCCCGCGGGCACGTTATCTACGGCTTCCACCGGCAGCACGCCCTTTTGCTTGAGCCTTTCAATTACATCCGCATTATGCGTCAGTTCTCCCAGCGTGTATACTGGGGCATGCTGTAAGGCAGCGTCCTCCGCCAGCTTTACCGCGCGGCGGATGCCAAAGCAAAAGCCGATGTTCTTTGCCAGCTTTACGATCATTTTTCCATCAGCTCCGTTTTTAACGCCCGGATGCTGTCGCTGATCTCATCGGTAACAACGTCCACCAACTGCGATTTCCCGGTGACCGCCACCAGCTCGCCCACGTTGATGGGCGCACCAACGATCGCCCGGAAGCGCAGCTTCCGGTAGCTGTCCGGCTTGATGTACATGGGGATGATGGGGGCGTTGGAGCGAATCGCCAAAAACGCCGCGCCCTTTTCCAGTTCGTCCAGATCATTCGTTACTGCGCGCTTTCCCTCGGGGAATATGCCAAATACATGCCCCCGCTCCAGTACCCGCAGGGCAGTTTTCATGGAGACCATATCCGCTTCCTTGCGGTTGACCGGAAATACGAACAGGGCCTTTAACAAAAAGCCCAGCAGCTTGTTTTTAAACAGGCTGGATTTTGCCATAAAATGGATAATGCGCGGGGAGATCATGGCAAGACAGATGGGGTCGCCCATGGCGATATGGTTGCATACGAATATCGCCTTGCCCTGCACCCGCATGTTTTCCCGCCCGTATACCACAGGCCGGAAGATCAGCCAGAAAAACGGGAATACGAGGATGCGAAACAGGATATACAGCATTTTGCGCCCTCCTTTACCGTTGGATATGATTGAGCACGGTTTGAATGACCGCGTTGATATCCATATGCGTGGTGTCTATCAATATTGCGTCCGGCGTTTGTACCAGCGGCGCGAATTCGCGGCTGCTGTCTGTGTGATCCCGGGCGATGATAGCCGCCTCCAGCTCCTCCAAGGTGCCGCCGTCCTGCCCCTTTTGCTGCAATTCCAGCATCCGGCGCTTTGCACGCTCCCGGGGCTCGGCGGTAATAAAAAACTTATAGGGCGCGCTTGGCAGCACGTAACTGCCGATCTCCCGCCCGTCCATCACCACCGGCTGGCTGCTTGCGATCTCCCGCTGCAAAGCCGCCATTTTCTCCCGCATGGGGCGGTGTACGCTGATGTCCGATGCGCCCTTGCTGATCTCCTGTGTGCGGATGAGGTCGGTCACGTCCTCGCCGTTGAGTATAGTGCGCTGTGCGCCGTTCTCGTAACGGACGGTAACCGCTATTGCCGGAAGAAGCGGCAATACCTGCTCCATGCAGGTAGGGTCAACGCCTTGCCGAAAGGCATACAGCGCCGCCGCCCGGTACATGGCACCCGTATCCAGATACAAGATATCCAGCGCGCGGGCTACCGCTTTTGCGGCTGTGCTTTTTCCCGCACCTGCGGGGCCGTCGATGGCGATCTGTAAAGGCTTTGTCATCTAAACGGTCTCTCCTTTCAGCTGCCCGGCCAAACATCCGGTGCACCATGCGATCTGTAAATTAAAGCCGCCGGTATACGCGTCCACATCCAAAAGCTCTCCGCCGACATACAGCCCCGGCACCAGCTTGGATTCCAAGGTGGAGGGGGAGATCTCCTTCACGGATACGCCGCCGCGGGTAATGATGGCCTCGTTTAGCGGGCGCGCGCATTTAACGGTGAGCGGCAGTGCCTTTAGGGTTTCTAAAAGCGCCCGGCGGGCAGGCTTTGTCAGCTCCCCGGCAGGCATGTCGCCGTTGATATTGCAGCAGGCAAACACCACCGGCAGCAGCTTATGCGGCAGAAGTCCCGAAAAGGTGTTTTGCATGTTTTTTTGCCGCCCCGCTTCGATATCCCTAAGAAGCCTTGCATCCAGCAGTTCATAGGATAAGCCTGGCTTCAGGTCGATCAAAAGCTTCGCGCCCACGGGCTCCTTGAAGCGGGAGCTTGCGGAAAGCACCAGCGGGCCGGAAACGCCAAAGTGCGTAAACAACAGCTCGCCCAATTCTGAAAACACCTTTTTACCCTGCTCCATGGCGGTAAGCGTAACGTTTTTTAGGGTAAGGCCGGTCAGGGCGTACGGCCAGCTTTCCTCTGTTTCCAGCGGGATGAGCGCCGGGCGAGGGGGAATAACGGTATGCCCAAGCGCGGTTAAAAACCGATAGCCGTCTCCCGTTGCGCCGGTGCTTTGGTAGCTGTTGCCGCCTGTTGCCAAAATGACCGCGTCGGCGGCGAGCACCGTGCCGTTACTTAGCGTTACGCCGGTGATGCGGTTGTCACGGGCGTTGAGCTGCGCTACCTTTGTTTGCAGCTTGACCGCAACGCCCGCCGCTTTTAGCGCCCGCTCCAATGCGCGGATGATATCGCTGCTGTGGTCGGATACGGGAAATACCCGGTCGCCCCGTTCCACCTTGAGGGGCACTCCCAAGCGCTCAAACAGCGCCATGACCTCCTCCGAGGGCAGCGCCGCATAGGCGCTGTATAAGAACCGGGCGTTGTTGGGGATGTTGTTAAAAAACGCGTCCCGGCCGCCAGCGTTGGTTACGTTGCAGCGGCCCTTGCCCGTTATAAACAGTTTTTTGCCAAGCTTTTCGTTCTGCTCCAAGAGCGTAACGGTATGCCCGTGCTCCTTGGCGGTCAGTGCCGATAGCATGCCACAGGGGCCGCCGCCTATTACGATCACTTGCATCTTAGCTCCTCCGGTAAGTGGCAAACATCGTTCAAAACAACCATTTTACATTCTCCGGGATGGCAGTCCAGCTCCGAATACGCCGCGTTGTCCAGCCGGATGCTGTGAAAGCGGGCAAGCGGCAGGCCGATCAATTCCGCCACCATCACCCGCGCGGGGATGGAGTGGCACACCACCAGCACCGTGTCGTTTTGCCCGGGGTGCTTTTGCTGAACGTCTTCCAGAAAATCCACGCAGCGCAGGCGTACCTGCTCAATGGTTTCCGCATGAGGCGGCACACAGCGGCTGGGGTCATGCTTCCATTGTTCCCATAATGCGGGATAAAGCACGGCAAGCTCCGAAAATGCATGCCCTTCCCATTCGCCAAAGTCTCGCTCGATCAAGCGCTCGTCCGGCGTTACCGGCAGCTGCAAAAGCGCCCCCGCAGGCGCTGCCGTTTGCATGGCGCGGGAAAGCGGGCTGGCATATATGGCGCAAACGGGAAGCGCTGCCACGCGCTTTCCAAAACACTGCGCTTGCCTTAAACCGGTTTCGTCCAAGGGGATATCCGTGCGGCCTTGGGTACGGGTCTGTGCGTTCCATTCCGTGCGCCCGTGGCGGGTAATGATCAGCTTCATTGAGGCTTGTCCTCGCTGTGCCGCGTTACATATACGTTATGCTGCCCCCAAAGCTGCTCTAACTGGGAGAAGTTGTTCATGAGATCGTCTTTACGTGACATGCCCGCCGCAACGATAATAGCGTTGATGAGTGACAGCGGCGCAACCAGAGAGTCCGCAAAGGAGGCCATATCGCTATGCGCCGTAAGGCAATAGGTGGCAAGCGGCGCTAGCGGCGAGGCAGGGGAGTCCGTGATGGCAACGGTGGTAGCGCCCCGGCTGCTTGCAAAATGCATGGCTTCTACCGTGCGGGAGGAGTAGCGGGGGAAGCTGATGCCCAGGCACACGTCATCCTGATCGATATGGATCATCTGCTCGAATGCGTCACTGATGGTAGCCGTGACCGGCAGCACCGCTTCGCGCACGTACCCTAGATAATACGCCAAAAACTCCGCCAGCGGCGTGGCGCTTCGCATACCAACGATGTATACGCGCTTTGCCTTTAGCAGTGCTTCCATGGCTCCGTTGAAGGCAACGTTGTCTACCGTGTCTATCGTGGCGCGAAGATTGTTCATATCCGCCTTCAATACGGAGCGCAGCACATCGTTTGGCGCAATGTCTGAAGTGAGCTGGATGCGCTGCATGGAGGTGAGGCGGGTCCTGATCAGCTCCTGCAAAGCGCGCTGCAGGGCAGGATACCCGTCGTACCCCACCACATAGGCAAAACGCACCACCGTGGATTCGGAAACGCCCACCATACGGCCCATTTTGGAGGCGGTGATGAACGCTGCCCGGTCGTAATTGTTCAGGATATAGCTTGCGATCTGCTTTTGCCCCTTGCTGAGCTTGGGAAACTGCTGCTGCAGCCGTACCAACAGGTCATTCTGTTCCATTTGCGCTCTCCTTTAATCGTTAAGGCGAAAACCGGATATATCCATCGCCTGCATCGTTTGGTAATCCGCAATATCAAAATGGATGGGCGTAACGGTAACATACCCCTTGTTGCACCAGCAGGCGTCCTTATCCGCATCTGGGTCGGGAATCTTCATATCGCTGCTGGGGGCAAAGAAGTAACGGTTGCCCCGGGGGTCGGTCACGTCTAAATACTCGTCAAAATAGCATTGCTTGTGCAGCCCGCACAGCTTTGCGCCCTTGATCTTACTAGCGGGAATGTCCGGCGCATTTACGTTCAACAGGGAGTTTTCCGGAAGCGGATGCTCCTGGATATACCTTGCCGCCCAAACGGCAGCCTGTGCCGCGGCGGAAAAATCCTTGGGGTTGGCGGAATTGCAGCTGGCGGCGATGGCGGGCTTGCCCATGAGCGCCCCTTCCATAGCCGCGCCCACCGTGCCGGAATACAGCACGTCGCTTCCCAGATTGCCGCCGTGGTTGATGCCGGTGATCACCATGTCCGCATCGGGCACAAGAGATACGCAGCCAAGTTTAACGCAGTCCGCCGGGGTACCGGAAACGGAAAAGGCGGGAATGTCCTCCAAGCCGGGGATGGTTACCTCTGCCACATGCAGGGGGCCGCTAAAGGTAAAGGAGTGGGAGGCGGCGCTGCGCTGCCGGTCCGGTGCACAAATGGCGATATCATAAAACGGCTTTAGCGCACTTGCCAGTTCGTGAATGCCCTGTGCCCAAACGCCGTCATCATTGGAAAGTAAAATCTTCATGTATCCTCCAAATTCGCATGTTTGCCATGCATGGTTATATTTATTCATTATAACAAGAGGGGATGCCCCTTTCAACGGAATTCTTATGAAATGATGAAATTCTTGCATGGCGCTCCTGCATTTATGCGGCTTGACAGGAGAAATGCGCCATGGTAGCTTAAAGGTACACATCAGAAGATAATGAAGGGGGCTTTTCTATGAAAACCATTGTATCCGCAACCAATGCGCCCGCCGCTCTCGGCCCGTACAGCCATGCCGTGGAAGCCAACGGCTTTGTATTTACCTCTGGGCAGCTGGGTATCGATCCCGCCACCGGCAAGCTGCCGGCAAGCGTGGAGGAACAAACCAAGCAAGCGCTTGCAAATTTAAAAAACGTGCTGGAGGCTGCGGGCACATCAGCCGCTAACGTGCTGAAAACCACCGTGTTCGTGCAGGACTTGGGGGATTTTGCCGCCGTTAACGCCATTTACGGCGAGTTCTTCGGCAAGGACTTTCCCGCGCGCTCCTGCGTACAGGTTGCCAAGCTCCCCGCAGGCGGGTTGGTGGAGATCGAGTGCGTGGCGTGTAAGTAGATTGCCTCCGGCGGCAAGGAACCTTTTGTAGTAGGTTTCTTGACCTCTAAACTTTAAAAACAAGCAGGAGCCGTAACAAGTATGGCTCCTGCTTTTATATAGTAGCTTTGCCTTTGTCCAAGGCGGAAGCCCGCATTGTTTACAAAACACCGCTATTTCTCTATTGCGCCAGATGGTATGATTTTCCTAGTACTTACTCCCGCACAGGAAAATACGGAGGGATTTCATGCGAAAAGAACGCTTACTGCTGCTATTGCTTGCCATATGGCTGCTTACCGCCTGCACCGCGCCCGTGGCGGAGCCGGAAGCTACGCCCGAGGCGGCGGCAGATGCGCCTGCGGTCACGGCGGAGCCAACCATGATACCAAGTCCCACCCTGACCCCTGCACCAATAGAGGAGCTGCCGCCGGAAAACGAACGGCAGTATTACAACTCCGGCTACCCCGCCAGATCACTAAACGGCGGGAGCTATACGGCGGACGATTTGAAGCTGTTGGCATTGCGGCTGCGGGAAAAGGATTGGGAGCGGTTATCCGAGGTATTGGAGGTGTTCGGCACGCGGATGGATACCTTTGCGCCGGGAGCCGATATCCTTTGGAGCGAGGTATTGGCAAACAGCTATGATACGGAGGGGTATGATGTCACCTTTCCCATAGCGGATGAGGACAGCGGCATCGTGTATATCCGGCTTCACCCCGCCAGCGTCCGGGAAGGCTGGGAATACCTGATCGTGTTTGAACGGAAGACAGCAGGGCGGGGGAGTGGCCTTTCTTCCTTGGCGGAGAAGGGGGAAACACTTTATGCGCCACGCTGCGTGATAAGCTATTATGCGGACTATTACGATTCGGACGGAGACTATATCCTGCGCTTTGTGAAGCTGGGCAGCCAGACCTATGCCATTTGGAATGGGCTGGTGGGTCACGGAACCGGCTATGAGGCGTTTGGGCGGAAATGGTTTTCGCTTATTAACGGGCAGGATGTGTTCGCCTATGATAAGTGGGGTGGGGAAAGTACATCAAGAAACGGTGGATGGGTCACGGAAAACTGGGATAACCATGTATCATACGAGGCGGTACCGATAGGCGACGCCGGGGATTTTTACTTGGAGGCCACGGCAAAGCGGGAGTTTTCTGTTGAGGATACCGTGCAACCGGAATCCTATACCTGCCGCTACCGGGTATATTACAGCGCTGAAAAGTGGGCGTTTTATACCGCTATCGATGCGCTTTTGCCTCTTTATGAGCAGGCGAAAACAAGCAATGAACCCTATGTAGCGCAATGGGCGGAAGGAAGGATCGCAGATATCAACGAAGCCCGCGCGGTGGTAAAAGCAGGTTAATAATCACAAGCCCATGTTGGGCATTTATGGTAAGTATTATATTAGAGTTTTAGGCGGTTCAAACCCTTTTACAAAAGGGTTTGAACCGCCGGAGGCAAAAACGCCTCCCCATCCCAGCCCGCTTTTTTCAGCGCGGCAAGAAAGTATTCCGGAACAGGTGCAAAAAACACCATATCCTCTCCGGTGCGCGGGTGCGTCAATTGCAGGCGGTACGCGTGAAGCGCCTGCCCCGATAGCCCCAGCCGGGGCTTTTTTTGTCCGTAAACGGTATCTCCCGCTACGGGGTGCTTGCTATATGCCATGTGTACGCGAATCTGGTGGGTGCGGCCTGTTTCCAGCCGCGCTTCGATCAACGTATAGTCTCCCAACCGTAAAAGCACGGTAAAGTGCGTGACTGCCTCCCGCCCATTAGGTACCACCGCCATGCGCTTGCGGTCAACGGGGTGGCGGCCGATAGGCGCGTCGATCGTGCCGCTGTCTTCCTTGATGTTCCCCTCCACAAGGGCAAGGTAACTGCGCCTTGCGGTGTGTGCCTTGATCTGCGCCGCAAGGGAGGCGTGTGCCATGTCGTTTTTTGCTACTACGATGAGGCCGCTTGTTAGTTTATCGATTCTGTGTACGATGCCGGGGCGCTTGACCCCGCCAATGCCGGAAAGGTCGTGCACATGATACAAAAGCGCGTTTACCAGCGTACCGCTTTCGTTGCCGGGGGCGGGGTGTACCACCATGCCCTGCGCCTTGTTGATCACGATCATATCGCTATCCTCGTATACCACACAAAGCGGGATGTTTTCGGCAACAAGCGCCAGATCCTCCGGCGGGGGCACCAGCAGCCGCACTTCGTCGCCCTGCTTAAGCTTGCGGTTGGCCTTGGCGGGCGCGTTGTTTACCGTAGCGTCGCCGTTTTCGATCAGCTTTTGCGCCTGCGCCCGGCTCAACTCTGCCGCACAGGAAAGAAACACGTCAAAGCGCACCCCTGCTTCTGTAACGGAAAACAGGCGCTCCTCCGCGTCCTCCAGTTCTTCCTCTGGCAGGCGTTCGCAATCGGTCACTTTTCTTCTTCTCCGTTGGCGCTTTTCGGTTGCTTCGGTTTTTTTGTGGTTTTTTCGTCCAGTAAGTCCATCAGCGCCCGGCCTTTTTTTGTAAACAGCAGGTCGATCGCCAATAAGCCTGCGCCGATGCAAACGGCGGTGTCCGCCACGTTGAACACGGCAAAATCGATCAGGCAAAAGTCCAGCATGTCCCGCACATAGCCTAAAAACAGCCGGTCTATGAGGTTGTTTCCTACCGCGCCCGCAACGATTAGCGCAACGCTGAAGCGAAACAGCGGGTGCAGATAGCTCCGCTTTTTGATGCAAAGCCAGATGGCGGCAATGAACACGCATAACGTAACGCCCACAAACAGCCAGCGCGCCCCGGACAGCACGGAAAACGCCGCGCCCGTATTGTGTGCGCTGGTAAAGTGGAACACGCCCTCCCATAGCGGATAAGAGGTGCCAAGCGGCGTTAGGTACAGGTCGGTCAGGTACTTCGTGAGCTGATCCAGCCCAATGACCACGGCGAAGGTGATGAGTTCCAGCATAATACCCCCAAAATGCGGTTAGTTTGTTATCCCGGTATGGATGTACCATTTTTCAACGGTACGGAAAATGTCGGTATCGCGCACATCGGATATCCCCTGTATTTCCGCAGCGTATACGATGCTCGTCATGCGAAAGTACAGCATAATGAACGGCAGGTCGTTTACAAACTGCTGTTGCACTGCCGCGTGCGCTTCCTTGAGCGTGGCTTCGTCGGCGGCAGTTTGAGCCTTTTGCAGCAGCGTGTTCATGTCGCTGTTGGCGTAATGCCCGTAATTACGCTCCCCGCCTGCCGAAAGGTAGGCTGTAAGCTGGCCGCTTCTTGGCAGGTTGAAGCCAGCCAAGGCCAAGTCGAAATCTCCGCCGGAAAGCTTGGTGATAAACGGGCTTTCCGGGTCGCCCACCGTCAGCTTTTCCGATTCGATCTCGATGGTAACGCCAACGCTCAACAGTTGGTTGGCGATCATCTGCGCCGCGCTTTTGCGGTAAGTGCTTTCCGTGCTGTCGTTTACCAGCAGCCGGAAGGTCAGTATCCTTCCGGGATTGTTCACGCTTTCCAACAGCCCGTCCCCGTTCGAATCCGCATACCCGGCCTCTGCAAACAGAGACGCTGCCATGGCGGGATCGTAATCGTAAATTTTAGAGGTAGGGTCATACAAAAACGAATCCGGCGGCACAGGCACGTCCGTAATGCTGGCGCGGTTCATGTACACGTTGGATACGATGGAGCCGCGGTCTATGGCGTAGGCTAGGGCCTTTCTGAGAGAGGCATTTCGAAGCTGGCTGTTGTTTTGATTGATCAGCAGCATTTCCGCGTCCTGCGATAGTACATCCAGCACGTTTGTTACGTCCGTCTCCCGGTATTTGCCCGCCGAGGCGGTATCGGTGGGAACCACGTTGAGCTGCCCGGCCTCGTAGGAGCTGAGCGCTACCGAATTGCTTTCGCGGGACAGGCAGCGGATGGTGGTGATGTATGGGCTTTGCTTCCACCAGCCTGCGTTGGCTTCCAGTATGATGGAGGACGCGCCGGCGCTCGTCACCTTGTAAGGGCCTGTGCCGTTCATGGCGAGGTCGCCGTTGCCGGCGGCGCACATCACGGGAAACAGCAGCCCGTACAGCGAGGTAAGCCCCGGCTGATACATGGTGATCTGCACAGTAAGGTCGTCCACCTTCGTGGCGGTCTCCACGCAGGCGTTGGTGAGGTTATAATATGACTCCGCACCGAGGGCTTTGATCTGGCTGATGGTATACAGCACGTCCTCGGCGGTAAGCATTGCGTCCCCGCTATGCCATTTTACGCCGCTTCTAAGGGTAAGCGTCCATACCCTGCCGCTTTCGTCGCAGCTCCATTTTTCAGCCAGCGCGGGGGTCAGGGCGTTTGCCGTATCGCAGCGCAAAAGCGGCTCGTATACCAGCGAGTACATATTGCGCATTTCTTCTGTGTTCATGGATAGCGGCGAGGTCACGGCGCCGCCTTCGCTTTGCAGCGGGTTGCGGGGGATGGGGATTTGAATTTCGCCGCCAACCGCAGGCACGGGCGTTGGCGCGGCGGTGGGCAATAGCTGCTCAGGCGTGGCGGTGGCAGCGGGGTCTTCCGGCTTGCCGCAGGCGGAAAGGGAAAGCGTGAGCAAAAGAACCGCCGCCAGTATTCCGGCGCGGATGCGAAGCGTTGTTTGTTTTTCGCGTTGCGCTTTAAAAAGCGTCCGCATACAGGGTTTTAAATTTTTCATAAGCGCGTTGTACTTTTTCCACATATCGTTCTGTTTCCGCAAAGGGAATGTTTACAAGCTGCCCGTCCTTGGTATAGTCGGGCGTATCGAGCCAGTCGTCCACATTGCCCTGCCCGGCGTTGTAGGCGGCAATGTACTTTACCCGGTCGGCCTGATACCGGTCGGACAAGAACCGCAGGTACCAGCAGCCCAAGCGAATGTTGATTTCCGGCTGGTACAGCTGTTCGGTTTGATAATTCGCAAGCGACAGCTTTTCCGCGATCCACTCGCCGGTGTCCGGCATTACCTGCATCAGGCCGATGGCCCCCGCGCCGCTGACGGCGTTGGGGTTGCTGCCGCTTTCGCAGTGCACCACGGCGGCAACAAGATACGGGTCAAGCTCGAATTCGCTTGCGGAAGCCTCGATCTGCTCCGGATATACCAAGGGATAGGTGCGTTTTTCAAGCTCCTCCAGCACCACCGGGATAGCAAGCACCAGCACCGCCGCCAGCAACAGGATAAACAAAACCAGCAGCACCCGGCTTGCCCGCAGCTTTCGTTTTTGTATACGCTGGGTCACGGCTGCCTCTTGCGCGCGCGCAGATACAGCGCATCCACCTGCGCATACAGGGCGGGAATGTTGCCGTCGTTATGGATGATGTCCGTAGCCAGCTGAATCTTGTCGCAGTCCGGCATCTGGCTGGCAATGCGGGCTCTTGCGGCAGCCTCCGGGCAGCGGTCTCGGGCAAGGATGCGGGCTAGGCGCGTCTCCTCCTGCGCCACCACCAGCCATACCTCATCCATCATTTCGTGCATGCCGGTCTCTAACAGCAGCGGCACGTCAAACACCACCAATACGCCGGGGTGTGCGTTTTGCACCGCCAGCTCCTCCAAGAACATCCGTTCCATGATCAGCGGGTGCAGTATGGCGTTCAAGTCTCGCCTTGCGATAGCGTCCGCAAAGGTGATGTCTGCCAGCTTCCGGCGATCCAGTTCGCCGTCCGCGCGGATGATGACGCTTCCAAAACGCTTTTCCAGCGCGGCAAGGCCGGGGGAGGCCGGTTCTACCACGATGCGGGAGGCGGCATCCGCGTCCAGCACCGATGCGCCAAGGGCTGTCAATCTGTCGGATACGGTTGTTTTTCCCGCGCCGATGCCGCCGGTGAGGCCAATTCTTCTATGCATTCTCATACTCATTTTGTTTCGTACCAATTCTGTCCGCTTTTTACTTCCGCCACCAGCGGCACGGATAAGGGCATTGCGCCTTCCATGCAGCGGGAAAGCAGATTTCGCACCGCTTGTTCCTCGGCAGCCGGCGTATCCACGATCAATTCGTCGTGCACCTGCAGCACCAGCTTTGCTTGCAGCCCCTCGTCCTTTAGGGCTTGGGCAACCTTTACCATGGCAAGCTTGATGATGTCTGCCGCCGTGCCCTGTATGGGCATGTTCATGGCAACGCGCTCCCCAAAGCCGCGGGTGTTGAAGTTGCTGCTTTTAAGCTCCGGCAGGTCTCTTCGCCTGCCGCAAAGGGTGGCGGCGTAGCCTTGGGCTTTGCCGGTTTCCACGCTTTTATCCAGATAGGCCTTTACGCCGGGATAGCGCTCAAAATACCGGGCGATGTAGTCCTTGGCCTGCGTACGGCTGATACCTAGATTTTTTGCCAAGCCGAAGTCGCTGATGCCGTACACGATGCCGAAGTTGACCGCCTTGGCGGCGCTTCGCTGCTCGCCGGTCACGTCTGCGGGGGGAACGCCAAACACCTCTGCGGCGGTGCGCGTGTGGATGTCTCCACCGCTTAAAAACGCCTGCTTCATGGTTTCGTCTCCGCTGATGTGCGCCAAGAGCCTAAGCTCGATTTGCGAATAGTCCGCCCCAACCAGCACATTTCCCGGGGATGCGATAAACGCGCGGCGAATTTCACGCCCTTGTTGGGTACGCACGGGGATGTTCTGCAAATTCGGCTCCGTGCTGGAAATACGTCCCGTGGCGGTCACGGTTTGGTTCAAACTGGTTCGTACGCGCCCGGTCGATTTGTCCTGCGCGTTTAAAAGGCCGTCCACAAAGGTGCCGGTAAGCTTTGTTAAAAAGCGGTATTCCAGTATCATCGGCACGGCGGGATGCAGGTGGGTTAGCTTTTCCAGTGCATCTGCATCGGTGGAATAGCCGGTCTTTGTTTTGCGCCCGGCGGGAAGCCCCAGCTTTTCGAACAGGATGGTTCCTAATTGCTTGGGGGAGAGGATGTTGAACTGTTCCCCGCAAAGCTCGTATATCTGTTCTGCAAGAGAATCGCTTCTTTTGCGAAAGTCCTGCCCCAGCTTTTTTAATATCGCCGCGTCCACCAAGAAGCCCTCGCATTCCATTTGGAACAGTACGAACGCCAAGGGCATTTCCATGTCTGTAAAGAGGGCTTCCATGCCCTTGTCCCGCAGTTCCTGCTCCATGGGAGCCGCTAAGCGGTACAGTGCGGCGGCTGCAGGGATATCCCCCATGCGCCGCTCGGCAATCACGTCCGCCGGGGTCTTGGCGGGGCGGATGGCGTTGATGAGATAATCTGCGATCATCACGTCAAAGCAGGGGGTAATCAGGCGGATGTTTGCGTTTTTCAACACATGCATCCAGCGCTTGGCATCAAACAGTACCTTGGTGACAGACTTGCTTTCAAACACGGGTGCAAGTGTTTGCAATACGCCAATCGCGTCCAGCCCCGGCTCCAACAGCGTGCCGGAAAGCCGCGCGTCATACACGGCGGCACCATCAAAGCAAAGCTGCAAACAGGTATCGTCCAGCGTAAGGGCAACGGTTTTTGCGCTTTGTATGCCGGGAATGAGCGCTTGCAGCGCCTCAAGCGTGGTTACGGAAATAAGCTCCGTGGGTGCTGCCGGTACGGCGGGAGCGGCGGGTGTGCTGCCGGATTGGGGCAGGCGGCCTGCAATGGCTTTAAGCTCCAGATCGTACAGCATGGGCAGCGCCTCCTGCATGGCGGCGGGCACATAGGCGCAGTCCGAAAGGCGCATCGTAAGCGGCGCGTCGGTACGGATGGTGCCAAGCCAGTAGGAAAGCTCCGCAAGCTGTGTGTTTGCGGCGATTTTTTCGCCAAGCTTGCCCTTGATCTCTCCCGCGTGCGCCAGAACGTTATCGATGGTTTGATACTCCGCCAACAGCTTAAGAGCGGTTTTTTCACCCACGCCGGGGATGCCGGGGATGTTATCGGAGGAGTCTCCCATCAAGCCCTTCAAATCCCGCATGCGATCCGGCGCAAGACCGTAATCCTCCAGCAAGGCGGCTTCGTCATACTCCTTTGTTTCGCTGATGCCCTTTTTTGTTAGCAGTACATGGGTATGCGGGGAAATCAGCTGCAATGCGTCCCGGTCGCCGGTAACAAGAAGGGCGTTCACGTCCGCTTCCGCGCAGATGCGGGAAAACGTGCCCAAGATATCGTCTGCCTCAAAATGCTCGCAGGTGCAAACGGGAATGCCCATTTGCTTTAAAAGGGTTTGCAGCATGGGAAACTGCGGACGAAGATCCTCCGGCGTTTCCCGCCTGCCAGCCTTATATTCCGTGTATTTTTCGTGGCGAAAGGTAGGCCCGTGCAGGTCGAATGCCACCACAAGATAATCCGGGTCGCGTTTTACGAGCGTTAAAAGCATGGCTAAAAAGCCGTGCAGTGCGCCTGTTGGCGTGCCGGATTTGGTGGTCATGTTGGGTAGCGCGTAATACGCCCGGTGCATCAGGCTGTTTCCGTCGATGGCGATCAGTGTTTTCATGTTACCTCATTCCACAACCGCATATACGATAGGCGGTTTATTGCCAACGGGTGCGCCGGGGGCTACGGCAATACCGGTGTACAGCGCTTCCATCGCCTCCTGCACGCGGGTCTCGTCGTTTACATACAGCGTGCACAGGGGCTCGCCCTCGGTGACCGTATCCATCAGGCGCTTATGCATCACAAGCCCTACTGCGGGGTCGATGGGGTCGCTCTTTTCCGCACGGCCTGCGCCAAGCATCTGCGCCGTCAAGCCGATGCAGCTGGCGTTCATTTCGCGAATGTAACCGCTTTGCTTGGCGGGTACATCGATGTGCTTTGTTACCCGGCACAGCTCGTCGATGCGCTCCACACACAGATACGATGCGTCTCCGCCCTGTGCTGCGATCATTTCCTGCAATATTTTGAGCCCCGCGCCGCTTCGGATGGCTTGGGTCAGCAGCGCTGCCGCCTGCTCCTTGCTTTTTACAACATCCCCCAGCAACAGCATTTGGGACGCTAAGAGCATGCAAACCTCGTATAGGGGATCAGTTTCGGGCAGCTTTCCTGAAAGCAGCTCCACGGCCTCCTTGACCTCGAGGGCGTTGCCAACGTTCATGCCCAGCGGTTGGTTCATATCCGTAATGATCGCCATAACGCGCCGGTTCAAGCCATGCCCAAGCTCCACCATGGTCTGTGCAAGCTCGCGGGCTTCGTTTACCGTAGACATAAATGCGCCGGTGCCTACCTTTACGTCCAGCACGATGGCATCCGCGCCTGCGGCAAGCTTTTTGCTCATAATGGAGGAGGCGATGAGCGGCAGGCTTTTTACCGTGGCGGTCACGTCCCGAAGGGCATACAGCTTTTTATCTGCCGGCACCAAATTGCCGCTTTGCCCCACAACGGCTAAGCCATGGCGCTTTACGATATCGATAAATTCTTCCCGGCTCTGCTCTACGCAAACGCCCGGTATACTTTCCAGCTTATCTAGCGTGCCGCCGGTATGCCCCAAGCCCCGCCCGGACATTTTAGCGACCACGCCTCCGCAGGCTGCAACCAATGGCGCGATCACAAGCGTTGTGGTATCCCCCACGCCGCCGGTGGAGTGTTTGTCTACCTTGACGCCGGGAATCTCGGATAGGTCAACGATATCCCCGGAGTGCATCATGGCTAGCGTCAGCGTGGCGGTCTCCCGTTTGTCCATGCCCTGAAAGCAGACCGCCATCAAAAAGGCGGATATCTGATAATCGGGGATATCGCCCTTTACATAGCCGTTGATGAGGAAATGGATCTCTTCGTCCGAGAGGGGCAATCCGTCTCGCTTTTTTTGAATGATGTCAACGGTTCTCATGCTGTTACACCTCTTATTGCTGTGCTTGCGGTTCTAAAACGCCCGCTTCGCCGCCCTCTGCGTTTGTTGGCGCGGCGGCTTCCTTGGCTTCTTTTTTCATGGTGGCTACGATGTCTAATAAATACGTTGCGCGAAAGCGTGTGCGCCCCAAGTCGTCCGTATCGTACCGGCACAGGTAAAACACGCCGTTTTCTCCGGCACAGAACAAGTCCGGCGCACAAAGGTCGATCAGCTTTGTGCTGGCCTTGGTGGCAACGTTGTATTCCCAAAGGGTATAGGGGTAAGGGTCTTCCTCCGTTACCGGCGCTTCCTCTGTTGCGGGCGCTTCCTCCGGCTCCGCCGCAGGATCGTCCGAGGCGGCATCGTCGGTTGCGTCAGCGGGTGCGTCGCCCTCGTCTCCGGATGTGTTTTCCTCCGTTTGCCCGCCGGTGACCCGGCTTTCGATGTAATACAGCTTTGTGCAGTCCTGTGACCACAGTACGTCGTAGGGGTAGAATTCCGAGGTCACAGTGCTTCTCTCGCCCGTTGCAAGCTCCAATAGGTCCAAGGAATAGGCGGAGCCTGCGGTCTGCCCGCTTTCTGCCGAGGTGATGATGGCCATGTACCGGTCGTCATGGGAAACGAAGAAGGCGCTACCATTGGTAAAGGGCTTTCGTACGCCGCCCTCCGGCTTGATGCGGTAAATGGAGGAGCCCTCCTCCAAGGAGGAAACGGCAAAGTACAGCTCCCCGTCGTAATAGCCGATGGAGCCTTCCTCCACGGTATTGCGGTCGATCAGGCTGTGGCGCTTTTGCTCGTCGGGTATGGAATAATCGAACTGATGCAGCTGTATGGAGCCGGAGCCGGACACCGCGTAGATCATATTGCCAAGGCTGTTCCAGATAAACACGCTGGTGCTGGTGCCAAAGCCCATTTCGGACAGGTCGTTCAACAGCTCGTAGGTATCCGTATCGAACACATACAGGTGGGTGTTGCCGGAGGCATTTTCCAGCACCGCCAGCTTGCGCCCGTCGGGAGAATAGCAGGCCTGCTCGATGGCGGCAAACTCAAAGGCAGTTAATAACTGCTTGCCTGCGGCGTTTACCTGCCAAATCTGCTGATAGCCCTCTCCATCGTCCGCATCCAGCATTTTGCTGTATAAGAAGCCGCCGTCCGGCGTGTCGCAAAGGTACAGCCCGTCGGGCGCCATCACCGGCAGCAGCACCTCGTTGCCGTTCAGGCGGGCGGCGGGGGTGCTTTCGGTTTCCAAATAATCCAAGGAACTGTCGTAAGCGGGGCGCGCCCCTGCGGGAAGCTCTACCACCTGCCACAGCTCCGGAAGAAGCGAGGGGTACTCAGAAATGCCAAGCGCCCGGAAGGCCTCGGCTTCCTCAGCCGTTTGAAAGGCGCGAGAAATAAGAAGCGGCTGCGTTCCGTTTGCCGGAAGGGTGGGGGAAATATCAAACTCCCGGGAGAACAGGCCGTTTGTGTATTCCTGATAGGCATTGCAGGTCACATGGTAATAGGTTGCCTCCTCCAAGGGTTGGGGGCGAAGGGTCACGGTTAACGTATCCCCGTCCTCGGCAACGGTGAAAAGCGCCGGTTGATCGAGCTGGAAATAGATGCTGGTGCGTTGGTCGCCGAATATGCTTTGGCGGAAGTCGTCTTTAACGAGCGTACTGTCGTAAGATAGGCCGTGCGAATAATCCCAATGCGCCAAAAGCGCAAACTCCACCACCAAGCGGTGGGGGTTTTCGAGAAGATACACCGTATAGGCGGGCACGCCGCAGCCGGGCGCTTCTTCCGTGCCGCCGGACATGCGGCTGCCGGTTACGAAAGAAAACGTGAGCGCGGTTTCCTCGGCCTCGCCGGATAATGCGGGAACATCCGTAACGGACAGGCTTTTTGCGTTAATGTCTCCAACGTCGGCCCCGCCCGAGATCCACTCCCCGGCGGTGTGATAACCCTCGGGCAGCGTGGGCGCGGCGACCTCCGCCTGTTTGCATCCGGCGGTAAGGAGCAAAGCAAAGCATAATATAATAAGTAAGCAGCGTTTGCCGGCTGTTTTTCTCATGTTGCGCGTACCTCGTACTAAAGTAAATAGCATACCATTTCATAGTATATCACAAAATCCGTTTTCGTGGCGGGAATTGTTTGCTGTTGCAGGAATTCCCTTTGATTTTCAAATTATCGTCACAAATCCCCTCTTGCATCCCTATAGCGAAGCGCATATACTAAGGCCATAGGTCAAAGAAAGTCAAAGACCAAAAACGGAAGGGAGGGCGACGGAACAATGTCGGTATTGTCAGACAGCATCGAGCTGTTCATCAAGGAGATGATGGGGCAGTCGGACGAGGTATCGCTTCAGCGAAACGAGCTGGCGCAGCACTTCTCCTGTGCGCCCTCGCAGATCAACTATGTGCTTTCTACCCGCTTTGACGTGGATCACGGGTATGTGATCGTATCCCGCAGGGGCGGCGGCGGCTGCATCCGGGTGATGCGGGTGGATCTGGAGGACAACGACCTGCTGTACGAGCTGGTGAAGAACCGCATTGGCGGCAGCATTACAAAACGCGAGGCGCTTGCCATCATCAGCCGCTTGGAGGCGGACGAAACGGTAACAAGCCGTGAGGCGGCGCTGATGCAAGCGGCGGTGTCCGGCTGTGCGCTTCCTACGGAGGAGCTTTCGGCGGCAGCCCGGGCGAATGTGTTAAAAACGATGTTATTGGCGTTATTGAACGGCAATCGGAGGTGAACGATATGTTATGTGAAATTTGCAAAACCAATCCGGCAACGATGCACAGCGTTACCATCATCAACGGGGAGCGGGAGGAGCATGCTTTTTGCGCGGAGTGCGCCGCAAAGCTGCAAGACCGCTTCGCGGATAATGGCAACTGGGACTTTATGGAGGAATTCTTCCCTTCGATGGTGAATATGCTGTTCGATTTTTACGATATGCCCCCCATGTATGCGCTGGCAGGCGCAAGGGGAGGCTATGCACTGGGCGAGGAAACGCCGGAGCGTTATGAAAAACGGCGGGAATTAAGCCCGGCAGAAAAGCGGCAGCAGGCACTGGAGGCGCTTCGGGAGCAGTTGGCAGCGGCCGTGCATGAGGAGCGCTATGAGGACGCGGCAAAGCTCAGGGATGAAATCAGCAAAATGACCGCAAAGGCAGGTGACGGAAAATGAACATTTTTGAACGATATACGGAGGGCGCAAAACGCGCCGTGGCCTTGGCGCAGGAAAGCGCCAGAGAATTAGGGCACGACTATGTTGGCACGGAGCATCTGTTATTGGGCTTGATGCAGGTGGAGGACGGCGCGGCGTTTCGGGCGCTGACCGCCGAGGGCGTGGAGCTCTCTGCCGTGGTGCGGCAGATCGAGCGGCTGGTAGGCCGCGGGGATTACCGCTTTACGGACAGCTTTGGCTATACCCCCCGCACCAAAAAGGTGCTGGAGCTGAGCCTGTACGAGGCAAAGACCATCGGCAACAGCTACATTGGCACCGAGCATCTTCTCTTGGCGCTTATTCGGGAGCAGGAAAGCGTTGCCGCCCGCGTATTGCAGGACTTGGGGATAGACCTTGCGGCGCTTCGCGCCAAGGTGACCAAAAGCATGAAGGGCGACGGCAGCGTGAACGCCACGGGCGGCGGGCAGGATACGCCAACGCTGGATCAGTACGGCAAGGACTTAACAAAAATGGCGCAGGACGGCGAGCTTGACCCGGTGATCGGCAGAAGCGAGGAGATCGCGCGGATCATCCAGATACTATCCCGCCGCACCAAGAACAACCCGGTATTGATCGGCGATCCGGGCGTTGGCAAATCCGCCATCATCGAGGGCTTGGCGCAGCGCATCGTAGCGGGAGACATCCCAGAAACGCTTCGAGGCAAGCGGGTGGTCACGCTCGATCTTTCTGGCATGCTGGCAGGCACCAAATACCGGGGGGATTTTGAAGAGCGCATCAAGGCTGCGCTGGACGAATTGAAGGCGGCTGGCAATACCGTTTTGTTTATTGACGAGCTGCATACCATCGTGGGCGCGGGCGCAACCACCGAGGGCTCCATGGACGCTTCCAATATTTTAAAGCCCGCGCTGGCAAGAGGCGAAATTCAGGTGGTGGGCGCTACCACCATCGACGAGTACCGTAAGTACATCGAAAAGGACGCGGCGCTGGAGCGCCGGTTCCAGCCGGTAACGGTTGGGGAGCCTACCATTGAGGAAGCCAAGCAGATACTGTTTGGCCTGCGCGACCGGTACGAGGCGCACCACAAGGCGCGTATTACGGACGAAGCCATCAACGCCGCCGTGGAGCTTTCTGATCGGTACATTTCCGACCGATACCTGCCGGACAAGGCCATCGACCTGATGGACGAGGCTGCCAGCAAGGTGCGTTTATCCGCCTATGTATCCCCGCCGGACATGAAGGAGCTGGAAGGGAAGATCGAGGCAGCGCGCAAGGAGAAGGAAGAGGCCGTTACCAACCAGAATTACGAGCGCGCGGCACTGGTGCGAGACGAGGAGCAGAAGCTCCGCAAGGAAATGGAGACCCGCCGCAGCGAATGGGAAAACGGGCGTAAAAACAACGAGTGCGTGGTCACCGAGGAGGATGTTGCCTCCGTGGTCGGTTCGTGGACAGGCATTCCCGTGAGCAAGCTGACCCAAAGCGAAAGCGAAAAGCTGCTGCACATGGAGGACACGCTGCACAACCGCGTGATCGGGCAGGAAGAGGCGGTTTCCGCCGTATCCCGTGCCATAAGACGCGCAAGGGCGGGCTTGAAAGACCCCAAGCGGCCGATCGGCTCTTACATTTTCCTTGGCCCCACGGGCGTTGGCAAAACGGAGCTGACCCGGGCGCTGGCGGAAGCCATGTTCGGAGACGAGAACGCCATGATCCGGCTGGATATGTCCGAATACATGGAAATGCACTCCGTTGCCAAGCTGACAGGCGCCCCTCCGGGGTATGTGGGCTACGACGAGGGCGGGCAATTAACGGAAAAGGTGCGTAAGAAGCCCTATGCCGTGATATTGTTCGACGAAATCGAAAAAGCCCACCCGGATGTGTTCAACGTTTTGCTGCAAATTCTGGAGGACGGCAGATTAACGGACAGCAAGGGCAGAATGGTAGACTTTAAAAACACCATCCTCATCATGACCTCCAACGTGGGCGCAAGCCAGCTTTCCAAGCAGAAAACCATGGGCTTTGGCGCGGAGGACGGGCAGGAAAGAACCCTTTCCTACGAGCGCATGAAGGAAACCATGATGGGCGAGCTGAAAAAGACCTTCCGTCCGGAGTTTTTGAACCGTGTGGACGAGATCATCCTGTTCCATACGCTGGAAAAGGAGCAGACGCAGGCCATCGTGAAGCTGATGCTGGCCAGTGTTGTAAAGCGGCTGTCCGAGCGGGGCATCGAGCTTAGCGTATCCCCCGAGGCGGAGCTGTTTCTGGCGGACGCGGGCTTTGACCCCACCTACGGCGCAAGGCCCTTGCGCCGGGCTATCCAGCACCAGGTGGAGGATACGCTCTCCGAGGAGATATTGGCAGGTCGCATTTCCCTGGGCGACCGTGTGGAAGCCACCGTGGAAAACGGCAAGCTGAAATTCGTCGCCACGAACAAACAACCCTTATAACGAAAAAACGCATGAAAGCATCCTTTCGCGGCAAGCGGAGGGATGCTTTTTTCATATTATAAATCATTTTTGCGCACACTAGCAAAAAACGCGAGGTGGTTTTATGGTAAAACGGCAGATCATACTGGGCTTATTGATGCTTGCGCTGGCAATCGCCATTGTTTGCGGCATACTGTATCTAACGGGCGGTAAAAACAAAAACGCCTTCAAGGGCGCACAGCTGGTAACGGCGAGGGAGGCATGCTATGGATCAACTGTGTACCCTGCATAACGCCATTCCGCAGGCGGACTGCGTATCAAATGCAGGCTGCGGTGTGCCGGGAGAGCGTGAAACACGCTTCCGCACGTATACGGAAAAGCAGCGACTGAGTCATAAGGAGGATGCGCAAAATGTCAAAGAATAGCAAAAACCAACCGCCAACCAAGCCCCGGGAGGAATATCAGCAGCTGGTAAACGAGCGTGCGCCCAAAAGTCAAACGTTCAAAATGTGCATTCGCGCCTTTTGGGTGGGCGGGCTCATCTGCTGCATCGGTCAGCTGGTGCACGACTGCGGGCGTATGTGGTTTCCGCTGTCCGAGGAGGATCTATCCTCCTTTACCGCCATCGTAATGGTATTTTTAGGCGCAACGCTAACGGGGCTAGGCGTGTACGATAAAATAGGCAGCTACGCCGGAGCGGGCTCGGTGGTGCCCATTACCGGCTTTGCCAATTCCGTGGTGGCGCCAGCCATCGAGCACAAAAGCGAAGGGCTGATACTGGGTACGGCGGCAAAGCTGTTTTCCATTGCCGGGCCGGTGCTGGTGTACGGAATCAGCGCGTCCATCATTGTTGGGCTGTTGAGCCTGCTGCTTCCGTCATAAGGGAATCAAAAAACGGCTTGCGCCGTTTTTTTGATTCGCATAGATCAGGACATTTTGACAATGCGGTAATACACCTTTGCCGTTAACCGGTAGATCACAAAATACATCAGCGCAAATACGATCAGCACGCCGCCGATGCAGGTAAGCACCAGCATGTAATCGTTCAGCCGGAACACCATCAGCATTCTGGAGATGATACGGGAGGCAAACAGCATATGCAGTATGGTGATGCCAAGAGGGATAAAGAACACCCACAGCACTTGCCGGTTGATGGTTTTTTTTACTAGCGTATCGTCCATGCCAACCTGCTGCAATATCACGAACCGCTCCCTGTCCTCGCGCCCCTCGGTGATCTGCTTAAAGTAGATCAACAGAACCGTAACGGCTAAAAACAGCAGGCCGAAGAACACGCCTAAGAACAGCAGCCCGCCGTACAGCCCGTAGCCCTCCTGCCGGGCGGTAAAGATATCGCTGACCATCACGTTGGGTATCTGCGTAAAATGATCGCCGTATGCATTGCGAATGCTGTCCACAAAGGCAAGGCAGTTTTCCTCGTCGCCTGTAACATCAAAGCGGTAGCTGTATCCGTAATACAGCAGTGTGGAAAGCTTGATGGGCTCCTCGTTGTCAACATGAGCGTTGCAGCGGTACATCTGGTTCTGGGGCGGGTCGAACAACAACTTACTCGGGTCGGCGGAAAGGGTCACGTTGTTTTGCTGCGCCAACTCCAATAGCACCGGCTCAAAGGCGATGACCTCCTCCTTGGGCGCGCTTGCGGAATGATA
This sequence comes from uncultured Oscillospiraceae bacterium, assembly GCA_964476505.1. Taxonomy (GTDB): domain Bacteria; phylum Bacillota; class Clostridia; order Christensenellales; family CAG-138; genus CAYZAW01. The sequence continues at coordinate 123,020 of CAYZAW010000001.1, forward strand.
CCCTTCCACGGTGGGGTCGTCCGGGTCAACAAGCTCGTTCTTGTCGTTCAAAAAGCTGTGGGTGTTTACGGTCATGTCGTAATGATACATGTCTCGCAGCATGTTTTCCTGCCCCAGATATAAGGAGAGCGTACCCGAGGCGGTCACGATCAGCATGGTGGAAAGTATGCAGATCACCGCCAGCGATTTGGCGTTTTGCTTCATGCGCTGCCGAAGGCCGGACACGGTTACATAGTGCTCCGGAGAGTAGTAAAAATGCTTGTTCTTTTGCAGAGTGCGAAGAAGCACAACGCTGCCCGAGGAGGAAAGCACGAAGGTGCCGAATATCACCAGCAGCACCAAGAGGAAAAACACACCGATGGCAGTGCCGGGGTTTTCGATGGTCCAAGCATAGTAGTAAGCCGCGCCAAGCGCCAGCACGCCCAATATCGCCATGGGCCAAACCAACCGGCTGTCCTTTTCGCCCCGGCGCGGGCTTTGCATCAGCTCCATAGAGCTGGAATGCCGCACCTGCCGCAGGTTGGAAAGGGAGGTGATAACAAGCGTAACGGCGTACAGAATGGCGGTGTATAAAAAGGCGTCCGGCGCGAGGGAGAAGGTACTGCCGGCAACCGAGCGAATCACCTTTAAAAGCGCCCAGAACAGCAGCCTGCCAAACAGCAGCGCAAACAGCGTGCCGATCACCAAGCCCCCCGTGAGGGTGATGAGGTTCTCCCATAACAGCACCCGCCCGATGTGCCGTTTTTCTAAGCCTAGAATGCCATACAGCCCAAACTCCCGCTTGCGCTGGGAGATCAGGTAGCGGTTGATGTACTGCATAAAGCAGACGGAAAACAGGAAGAACACGAACATGCCAAGGGTGAATACCATGGCGGCGGTATTGCCCGAGGGCAGGTTGGTGAGCGTATCGGAATACACCAAGCCGCTGATCAACAGATACACGCCGAATATCAGCGCAGCGCACAAGAGATAGGGCACATAGGTATGCCTGTTATGCCAAATGTTTTGGAGCGCAAGGCGCAGAAAAAATGCGCCGCCGCGTTTTTTATTGCTATCCAACGTCGGCACCCCCTACAAGGGACAGGTTGTTCACGATGCGGTCAAAGAATGCCCGGTTATCGTCCTCGCCCCGGTACAGCTGAGAAAACAGCATACCGTCGCTGATAAACAGCACCCGGTCTGCCCAGCTTGCCGCCATGGCGCTGTGCGTTACCATCAGTATGGTTTTTCCGTGTTCATTCAGCTCGCGAAAGCTTTGCAAAAGCTTGGCGGAGGCCTTGGAGTCCAGCGCACCGGTGGGTTCGTCTGCCAGCAGGATGCGCGGGTCGGTGATCACCGCCCGGGCGATGGCTGTACGCTGCTTCTCGCCGCCGGAAACCTCATAGGGGTATTTATCCAGAAGGCGGGAGATGCCAAGCATGTCCGTTACCGGGTACAGCTTTTGCTCCATTTCGGCAATGGACGTGCGGCTTAATACCAGCGGCAGCAAAATATTATCCTTCAGGGTAAAGGTATCCAACAGGTGAAAGTCCTGAAACACAAAGCCCAAATGATTGCGGCGATACTCCGCTTTCTGCTTTTCCGGGATATCCGCAAAGCTGCGCCCGTCCAGCAGCACCTCGCCGGAGGAGGGAGAATCCAGTGCGGCTAAAATATTCAACAACGTGGATTTACCGCTGCCGGAGGGCCCCATCACTGCCGTGAATTCCCCCTCCTGCACCGAAAAGCTGATACCGGAAAGCGCCGGGCAGGGCTGCATGCCGCGCCGTTGGTTGTAGATTTTCTTGAGATTTTTAACAGTTAACAGTTCCATAAGCCATGCCTTTCTAATATTGGTATGGAACGATCATAAAGCAACCGGCCTGTGCCTGCCATAATCCGGGCTTACGGCTGCCTTACGTTTTTGTAAGACTAAGAATGCGCGTCAATTGCGCTGCCTGCATCGGGTGCGGCTTCCGGCGCGTAATACCCTTCCACCGCTGCGGGCGTTTCCGGCAGATACAGGGTGAATGCGGAGCCATGCCCCAGTTGAGAGTCCACAGTGATGCGGATGCTAAGCGCGTCTGCCGCCTTTTTTGCCAAATACAGCCCAACGCCGCTGGCTCTTGCGTCCAGCCGCCCGTTGTAGCCCGTATAGCCTCGCTCGAATATGCGCGGCAAGTCCTCCGAACGGATGCCGATTCCCGTGTCCCGCACGGTCAGGCGGTTATCTGTAAGCGTTACGGTAACGCCGCCCGTGTGCGTATACTTGGCGGCGTTTGACAGCAGTTGTTCCAGAATAAACCCCAGCCAGCGCTTGTCGGTCACTATCGTTTTTTCCATGGGCGAAATGGTAACGGAAAGCTTTTGATACACAAAGGGCAGCGCATGCTTTTTAACGCTTTGCTTTACCACGTCAAACACGTCGCAGGGGGCGATCACAAGATCGGAGGCGATGTCGGATAGCTTGGCGTAGCGAAGCGCCAAGTCCGCATATTGCTCAATTTTGAACAGCTCCTGATACAGCGTGCCGGTCTCGTCGCTTTTCATGGCTTGCAGCACCAGCCGCATGGCGGAAATGGGCGTTTTGATCTGGTGTACCCAAAGGGTGTAGTAGCCCAGTTGCTCCTGCTGGGCTTCGTCCAATTGTAACCGCAGGCGCGTGCAGGCCTCGTCCGCTTCCTTCAAAAGCGCAAAGCAGTCCTCCTCCGAAGCGTCCTTGGGCGGTTCAGGCAGGCAGCCCGCAATGGATTGGGTTCGGCCTAAAAGGGCGCGTAATTGCTTTCTTCGGCGCAGCCACCGGAGGCCGTCTGCCAACAGAAAAAACAGCAATATGGCTGATAGCAGCAGCACGATATACCAGGTGTTTGTTAACGGCTGCCCGGTAAGAAACGGCACTAAAAACACCAGCAGTATGGCGATTGCGGCGTAGAGCAGCAGTGACCGCTGCTGCTTGAGGTAACGAATGAGATCATTCACGGATGGCGTACCCCTTGCTTTTATGCGTTACGATGCAGTCGTCAAGCCCGGCGTTAGACAGCGTGCTTCTAAGCCGGTTCACGTTGACCGTGAGCGTGTTGTCGTCCACAAAGGCGTCGCTGTCCCACAGAGCCATCATCAACTGCTCGCGGCTTACGATCTCTCCCTTGTTGGTCAACAGCGATTGCAAAATGCGGGCTTCGTTTCGGGTCAGTTCATAGCGTTCCTCTCCCATGCGAAGCGCCAGCGCCGCCGCATCCAGCACCGCGCCGCGAAGCGTCAGGCGGCTGACGGGCTCGTAATCGTACGCACGGCGAAGCATCGCCTGTACCTTGGCGGTCAGCACCTCCATGGAAACGGGCTTGGTCAGGTAATCGTCCCCGCCCATGTTCATAGCCATTACGATATCCATGTTGTCCGACCGGGAGGACAGAAATATAACGGGCGCTTTGGAGGTCTTTCGGATCTCCCCGCACCAGTAGTATCCGTTATAAAAGGGCAGAGAAATGTCCATCAAAACCAGATGGGGCGCGTAAGCCGTAAAGGCGGAAAGCACATCGTGCAAGTCCCCCACGGCCTGCGCTTCCAGACCCCAAGCCTGTAAATGCTTGGTGATCTCGCCTGCGATCACCTCGTCATCCTCTACCACCAGTACGCGATACATACCATTCCTCCTATTATTATAGGGACTTTGTCCCTATACCCTACCAAGGGGCATTGCCCCTTGGAACCCTTTCATCCGCCCAAATATGTGCGGATATTGGGATTTTTAAAGGATAACATCCCTTAAACGGGGTTTGGGGCAGCGCCCCAATACAATCACTCATCAATTATAGCATACCACCGATATACGGGCGAGAAACTTTGAAATGCCTTCATATTTCCGTGACATGCGGCGCACAATAACGGGAGAAAGGGAGGTCGTGTTCTTTGGCGAATAAGCGGATCGGAGAACGGTCGTTGCGCTTTGATACGCACCCGCGCATCATCAGCGGCGCAGAGATCGTAGGCGAGTTGGAGGGGCAGGGGCCCATCGGAGGCGCGTTCGACACGGTGCTGATGGATGACCGCTGGGGCGAGAAAAGCTATGAGCGGGCAGAATGCCGGATGTTTGAGGAAGCCGTGCGCACCATGCTGCATAAGGTGAACTGGGAAACCAGCGATTTGGATTGCTTGTTGGGGGGCGACCTGTTGAACCAGATCGTAACCGCTAACTATGCGGCGCGGCAGCTTGGCACCCCGTTTTTAGGCCTGTACGGTGCGTGCTCCACCATGGCGCAGTCCATGCTGTTAGGGGCGATGCTGATCGACGGCGGCTATGCCAGAAATGCCGCCTGTGCTGCCTCCAGCCACTTTGCTACGGCGGAGCGACAGTACCGCATGCCGCTGGAAATGGGCACCACCGACCCGCCCACCGCACAGCATACGGTCACGGGCGCGGGCGCGTTATTGTTGGAGGAAACGGGGCCTCAAACGGAGGAGCATCCCTTTTTAACGTATCGCCATCTGCATATTACCGGCGGCACCATCGGGCGGGTGGTGGATCTTGGCATTACGGACGCCGCCAACATGGGGGCTGCCATGGCGCCAGCCGCGTGCGATACCATCGTGGCGCACGTAATGGATATCAACCAGCAGATCTCCTACTATGACCTTGTGGTGACCGGGGACTTGGGGCAGTTTGGTTCCGAAATGCTCTACGAGCTTTGCCGGGAGCAGGGGGTGGACTTGGCGGGGCGGCATTTGGACTGCGGCAATCTGATCTATCATCCGCAGCAGAAAATGAATTGCGGCGGCAGCGGCTGCGGCTGCTCCGCGGTGGTGATGGCGGCGCACATCCTGCCCCGCATGGAGGACGGTAACTGGAGCCGAGTACTGTTTTTGGCTACCGGTGCGCTGATGAGCCCCGGCATTGTGCAGCAGGGCGAAACCATACCGGGCATTGCGCACGCGGTCGTGATCGAGAGGGACTGAGCATGGATGTGATGGATTATCTTTGGGCGTTTGTGATCGGCGGCGCGCTTTGCGTGATCGGTCAGCTGTTAATCAGCCTAACGCGGCTGACTCCCGCGCGGATACTGGTGCTGTTTGTAACAGCGGGCGTGGTGCTGGGCGGCTTGGGTATTTACAAGCCGCTGGTGGAGCTGGCGGGGGCGGGCGCTACCGTGCCCCTGACAGGCTTTGGCTACTCCCTTGCCAAGGGCGCATTGGAGGGTGCAAAGGAAAGCGGTGTTTTGGGTGCGTTTACCGGCGGCACCATTGCAACGGCGGGCGGTATTGCGGCGGCGGTATTCTTTGGGTATATCAACGCGGTGCTGTTCCGCGCAAAAACCAAAAAGTAATAGGCAAATCTAACGAACAAGACGGATAAAACGAGCGAAAGCGCCGTTCTCTAGTGAGAGCGGCGCTTATATGCCAATCACGCCTTGCATTATAATGGGAAAACGCATATACTATCCTGCAAGCAGAGTAGGCACTGCGCGTGTGCCGGGAAACCGGCAACAGTGGCGGAGGATGGGAAGTTGCTTCCGCACGAAAGGGCGAAAGGCGAAAAGGAAAGCCTGTAAGCTCGCGATGCAGCCGCCGCGTCCGCTGCGCAATGGTTGCTCCGTTTGGAGCCGTTTGCGCCATCCGAAAAAAGAAGGAGGCGCTTTTTTATGCGTAACACAAACACCAAACGACTGGTGGTCTGCGGGCTGTTTACAGCCATCGGGGTCATACTTTCCGGGCCGCTCACCATCCCATCCTTTTCCCTAGGCGTGTATTCCGTAAACATCGGAATCGGCGTGCTGCCTGTCATTCTGATCAGTGTGCTGTACGGGCCGTTGTACGGTGGCATCGTGGGCGGGCTTGTGGATGTATTGCAGGTGCTGCTGTTTCCCAAGGGGGCGTTCGTGCCGTGGTTTACGCTGGTGGCGGTGCTCTTAGGCGTGATCGTTGGCTTGTTTTTCAGAAAGGGGCAGGCGTGCACGTTCTTGCGCTCCCTATGCGCCATCACGGTTGGGCGGGTGATCACCTCTGTGGCGCTGAACACGGCGCTCATCGTATTGCTATACGAGGTGCCGCTAGGCGTAATACTGCCGGCCCGGCTTATCAATCAGTTGATCGAGATTCCCATACTGTCGCTTTTAACGTGGTGGCTTGCGCCGTATCTTAAGAAATACGGTATATAATAGTAGAAACGCAGTAGGCAGGCTGTGATTTCAACGACACAAAAAGACCGCCCAAAGGCGGTCTTGCTTGTTTGCTGATAAAAGCGATCCGTTAGATGTCGCGAGTGACCTTGCCCGAACGGAGGCAACGGGTACAAACGTCCATCTTGCGGGGCGTGCCGTTAACCAATACGTGAACGCGCTGAATGTTGGGCGCCCAAGTACGCTTGGTTGCATGATGAGAGTGGCTGACCAGATTGCCGGACATTACACCCTTTTTGCAGACTTCGCAAAATTTACCCATCCTATTACACCTCCTTGGCGGAATCTTCGGCCCGAAAACCGAACACCGCTATTCTAACACGGGCATTTGCGTTTGGCAAGTTTTATTTTAGCAGCAGTGGGGTTTTTTCTGGAAATCCTTCATAAATATTGCGTGGTTGCTTTCGCTCCTGTATAATATCAACATCGATAAATATATAGTCGAAATTTGTAAAAGGCGGTATCTGAAAGGCATGCGTTTATCTCTCACCTTAAACCGGAAACAGGTCGTCACGGCGGCGGCGCTCCTTTTGCTTTTGCTTGTGCTGCTGCTTCCGGGAAAAGCCCGGGCAGACGCCAACACCATGACCGGCTTTGAACGGCAAATCGTTGAAACGGCGTTTCAACTGCTGCCGGAAAACCACCCGTTTTTACTGGCATACGAGAGAACATACAATGTAGATATCCAAACGTTTTCCACGGAGATCAACGGGGTCACGGTATCGGGCGTGCCCTTCCAGTTTGGCGGAAAGGGTGATTTTACCGGCTTTAACCCAAACTGGTGGAAGCCCACCGGCGACAGCCGGTATCCCGCCTCCGGCCTTGATTGCGCGGAGTACATGGTATGGATTTACCGGCAGCTGGGCTATTCCGTGCCGGACAGCTCCTCTAGCTTGTTCTTTGCCGGAAAAACCGGGGTATGGCGTGAACTGCCGGGCGTACGCGGGCACTTGATCATCCCCAGCTTTGAGGAAGCCATGATCGGCGATATCTGCTACAATTCCGAGAATTACGGATATCACAGCGGGCACGGCAGCCATACACAGCTGTTTTTAGGCACCGCTAACAAGCTTGGCATCACGACCGCGCTGCGGGAGTATTACCCCAACTTCCCGGGAGACGCGTATTTGGTGGTGGACTGCGGCTGGTCGGACGGCGCAAGGTATTATAAGCTCATGCGAAAGGCCAAGATTCGAAATGCCCGTAGCGACCTTTGCGGTGTTGGCATACAGTTCTTTACCACCATCCGTAACGGCGGCAAGGTGATTTACAAGAGCCCCGAAAAGGCCTTTACCTATGAGGATGAAAACGGAATCAAGTATACCGTGACCTCCAGGTTGGAAAAGAACAGGCGGTATCTCCAGTATAAGCCGAAGAAGACCGTGGAGTACCAGATGAACATTTCCCGGCCTATCATCCGCCCGGATATCCCCTATGTGCCGCCGCTGACGCCCACGCCGAAACCCACGGCGACCCCCGCGCCTACGGCAACGCCCGCAACTCCCGTGCCTACGGCGACTCCAGCACCAACAAAAACCCCCGTACCCACAAAAGTACAGTAAACACCAAAAGCATTTACGGCCCGGCGAACTGTTCGCCGGGCCGTGTTTTGTGCAACATGTAGGTACCGTTTATGCATTAGGGGTTGCCGTGTCGGCTGCGGCAGTATCCTTTGTAATGGCAAAGATGCTCCAAGCATATTCGTTTTGCTTTGGGTCGCTGGATACCTGCATCAGCCAGTATTCGCCGCGCATTTCAAACAGCCGGTACCGCGGGGAAAGCACCGCTACCCGTCGCTCTCCTTCAGGAATCTGGCTGATATCCGGTGCCATTTCCGGGAGGATGAACAGGTTGTTCCATTCCGCGTTGGAGAAGGGCTGCCAATCCCATGTTATATCGGAAACAGTCGTAGAATCCTCGGGCGCTTCCTTCCTGACCACGGTTAAGCTGTCCGGGCCGATCTCGTAGCGGTAGCCGGAATCATCAGTGGGGAAAACGGAGCTTAACGGGTTCATGTACACGCAGTGCCGGGACACATAGGAGCCGGTTTCCACAAGCACGGGCATAGACGTTGCTTCGGCTGTGGGCGTAGGAGCGGCAGCCGTTGCCACGGCATTAGGCTCTGCGGCGGGGGAGGGCAGCGCCATGCTCTCCTGCCGGGGCTTGGTGAAGAAGCACAGCGCCAACACCGCGCAAACGGCTACAACGGCAATGCTTACCAAAACGATGATCCTTCTTCTATTTGGCATGCTGCAAGCCCCCCTTTCTGGTCGTTATCGTTATGCCGACGGGCGGAATATCGCTTTTGCGATCAGCCATAGCACCAGCAGCCATATCAATATGATAGGAACGGCGTAGTACCACTTTTTAGGCCGTCCGTTTTCCCACAATTCCTCCGCCTCCAAGCGGCATTGGGCAAACACCTCATTGGGGATGCATTTGACCGTTAGCGCAATGAGCGCAGGCAGTATGATCACATCGTCCAGATACCCCAGAACGGGGATGAAATCGGGGATGAGGTCGATAGGCGACAGCGCGTACGCCACGGTAATGCCTGCCAGTATTTTGGCAAGCACAGGCGTATCCTTGCGCCGGAGGCACAGGAACACGGCGGGGATATCCGTTTTAAGTTGGCTGGCGCGTTCTTTCAGGTTCATAGTGGCTCCGTTGTTTTATGTATGTATAACAGCAGGCATGCCCGGCATTCAGCCCTTTTGCCGGTAGTATTCCGACACCAGTGGGCGAAAGCCGCAGGCCTTTAGCATGTCGTAACCGGCGCGGTAATTGGCGCGGGAGAACCGGCCAAACAGCACATACCGCGCGTATTGCAAAATATACTCGTCGATCTCCTTTAATCCGTCCGGCACGGTCACCAGCGGGAAAAACCAGCGCGACCATGAAAAATGCCTGCTATCGCTGGACTCCACATACAGCTTGCGGTTTACGGCGCGTAAAAACGCCCTTGCCGCCCGCTCCGGTTCCGCGCCCTTGCGCTCTTTCCAGCGGTACAGCGCCCGCGCCTTGCGGCGAATCTTGCCCTTGAGCTTGTTTTTGGTGTTTTCCGAAAGGTCTATCACGCCGTCCTGATAGGTAATGCCTAAAAACGTCCAGGCCTCGTGCGGGAGGCTTGTTGATTCCTTTTCCGGGTTTACCGCAAGCTTTCTTTCCGCCAGCGCTTGCAGCAGATGGTTTTTATGCGCCTCCAGCTCCTGTGCGGTTGGGGCAAACAGAATGATATCGTCGGAATACCGGGCATAGCACACGCCCTGCGCCTCAAAATACCGATCCACCGGCAGCAGGTACACGTTTGCCAAGAATGCGGACGTGGGCGTGCCCGCCATCACTCCCCGGGGTTCATGCACCAGTTGTCCTTCGTACTGTGCGGTATCGCCTGTGAGCATGCCCGAAAAGAAATCGTACAGCTGAGTGTCGTCGCGAAGCAGCGGCTTTAATTCTTGCAGCAGCAGCGTTGGGTCGATGGAATTGAAGTAGTTTTTGATATCCAGCTTATAGGCGTACATCGTACTGATGCCCGGCGTGGCGATCATGCGACGGATGGCGTTTTTGGCGGAAATGCTCTGCCGAAAGGAGTACAGGTTGCCCGGCATTTCGCCGTCGTACCGGTAGCACAGCCATGCCAGCACTTTTAGCGCCGCGTTTTCCGTTGGGGTGTACGTGTACACCACGCGTTTTTTTTCCGCGCCGCCCTTGTTGATCAGCTTTTTTTGTACAACGGACAGCGTGTGCAGGTTTGCAACAGCCGCCTTGTACTCGCCCGATTGCAGCAGAGACGAAAAAAACACGGTCTCCTCCCGGGACAGCCGTTCTTTTTCCGTTCTGTCCGCTAAAAACTGCGACCATGTTTCCTGCTGCTGTAATTCGTTCAGTATGCTCAGCGCAAGCAGCTCCTTTGAAGCATTATCATGGGGACGTTGTCCCCATGCCCCTACCAAGGGTCAATGACCCTTGGAACCCATTCATCCGCCCATATTTGGGCGGATAAATGGGATTTTTAAGGGATAATATCCCTTAAACGGGGGTTGGGGCAGCGCCCCAAAAAACAATATAAAAAAGAGAAGGGAAATTGCTTTGAAGGCAGCATTGCTGACACAGGACGGAACGACAGCCGGTTATCCGCAAAACCGTGTTTAGCCGCCGCTTTGCCCCAACGCGGATACGATAAAAATCGCGTTCCCTTCTCTTTTTAGCGGAAGTTAGCCAATGAAGCTGCGAATGCGATTAGTCACATAGCCTTTTTCATTGGGATAATGCGTATAGAAATTGATAAACGGCACGCCGGACTGCTCCGCTGCGGCCTTGGCATTTTTAAACGCGTTGTTGCGATCCCGGTTATGCGGGGTCAGCATGATAACGCCCCGGCACACGCCGCCAGAAAGCAGCGCAAAGTCGTAGGGCTTGGCGGGCATGGCGGAGGCAAAGCCCAAATCGCTTGCGGCGGCCAAGGTCTTTACCGTGTATTGGGGGAAGGCTTCGTCTAAAATGGTGGCAAAATGCACCTTTAAATTCCGGGGCGGAACGGCGGGCGCGGCAGCATACTGCTGCTGCACGGGCTGCGCGGCGGTATTGGCGCTGTTAACGGACGACTGCACCTGCCCGGTGATCATCTGCCCCAGCGCGTTTCCAAGGGTTTGGCCTGCCGATTTTCCAACCTCTCGCGTTACTTGCCTTGCCAGTCTATCCAACAATCCCATAACAGCCTCTCCTTTTCGGTCATACTAGATACTAAATTATATCTCATATACCGCAAAAAGGCAACGGGTTTTACCGCGCAAATAGCGGGCGTTTCAGGCCGCATTGCTGCAAATAACTGGAATACAGGGCTTTCTTGTAGCGGCAGGGGGTACGTGATACAATAGTAAAAACCGTATCGGCAATGGTAACGAGAGGAGATGCTTTTGATGTATACATTTTCAACAGACGAAGCCTGTTCGCGGGAGTTAGACCGCACCGACCCGCTGGCGGCTGTAAGGGATCGTTTTTACACCAAGGAAGGGCAAATTTACATGGACGGCAATTCTTTGGGGCTTTGCTCCAAGAATGCCGAGCAAATGGTGCTTTCGGCGCTGGAGGATTGGAAGCGGCTGGGCATTGGCGTATGGTCCAACCCGGATAAAAACTACTTTCTGTATCAGGATATCCTAGGCGCAAAGATCGCGCCCTTGATCAACGCCGATCCTTCCGAGGTAACGGTGTGCACCAACACAACGATAAACGTGCACCAGTGCATCGCCACGTTTTACCACCCCACCAAAGAACGGTATAAGATCATCATTGACGAGCTGAATTTCCCTACCGACCGGTACGCGGTGGTGAGCCAAGTGCGGTTAAAGGGCTACGATCCCGACGAGGTGATCACTGTTATCAAGAGCCGGGACGGTAAGCTGATCGAGGAAGCGGACGTGGTGGCGGCCATGGCGGACGATGTGGCACTGATACTGCTGCCCTCCGTGCTGTACCGCAGCGCACAACTGCTGGACATGCAATACCTCACCCGAGAGGCGCATAAGCGCGGCATTTTGATCGGGTTTGACCTGTGCCACTCCATCGGCGCTGTGGATCACGATTTTCAAGCGATCGACTGCGACTTTGCGCTGTGGTGCAATTACAAATACCTGTCCGGCGGGCCGGGGGCGATCGCGGGGCTGTACATCAACAAACGGCATTTTAACAGGGAACCGGGGCTTGCGGGCTGGCAGGGCAACCGCAAGGATACCCAGTTCGATCTAAAGGGCGAGTTTGAGCATGCAAACTACGCGGGCGGCTGGCAAACGGGCACGCAGCCGATACTCAGCATGGCGGCAACGGAGGGCGCGCTGGATATCTACGGCGAGGTCTCTATGCAGGCAGTGCGTGAAAAATCGCTGAAGATCACGGCGTATTTGATGTATTTGATCGACGAAAAGCTGGCGAAGTACGGCTTTCGCGTTGGCAACCCTCGCGAGGATCGCCGCCGGGGCGGGCATGTGGCGCTGGAGCATGATGATGCTATCCGCATCAACGAGGCGCTAAAGGCGCGGGGCGTTGTGCCGGACTTCCGCTATCCGGATGTGATACGGCTTGCGCCGGTTGCGCTGTATGTAACGTATCAGGATGTGTACCGGCTGGTGGATATTCTGGTGGAGATCATGGAAACCAAGGCGTACGAGCAGTATTCCTCCAAGCGGGGCACAGTGGCGTAATAGGTAATTGCGTTTGTTGGGGCCGCCCTCAGGGCGGCCCTTGCGATTTATGGCAGAGATTTCATTTTTATGCGATCTGCCTGATTGACAAACGGCACGGGTTTGGTACAATAATATGGTGTTTTGCGGCTGTGGTGGAACGGCATACACAACAGACTTAAAATCTGTCGGCGAAAGCTTGCGGGTTCAAATCCCGCCAGCCGCACCAATAAAAAAGAGGCCAACGGCCTCTTTTTTATTGGTGCGGCTGGCGGGATTTGAAGCCCCGGCGGCGGCTGCGCCGCCGCAAAAACGATCCGGTGGATCGCTTTTAGGGGCCGGCTTTTGCCAGAAGACCGATTGCGCCGCGTGGAACGCAAGCAAGCGTGTCTGAATCTGGCAAAAGAAATCCCGCCACGTCGGAGCAAGCTCCATATCGCTTGCTCCTGCTTTTTATTTCATAAAAAAGCAGGAGTGCGCTCATTACGCTGCTCCTCCTTTCCGTAAAAGGTCACGCTCCGCTCACCTGTTCGCTTGCAAGCGCGCTCACAACGGCTCGTTGTCGCTACCAACCTTTTACGGGGAACGGGGCTTACCACCTAAACGCCGCGGACTACGCTATGTTCGCGGCGATTTTTGTTGAACCTAAGTGTACACATCCAACTATTCCGACAGCCTAAGCGGAAAATCCTTTATCGCGGAGGGTTTTGCGGGCGGATGTGGTCATCCGCCCCTACACGTTGTGCCTTACGCTTGCAAGCGCGCTCACAACGGCTCGCTGTCGCTACCAACCTTTTACGGGGAACGGGGCATATAAACTGCAAATTGGCAACACAACAAAAAAGAGGCCAACGGCCTCTTTTTGATTGGTTCAGTATTCAGCGGAGCTTCCGTGTAAGAGAAAGCATCCTTTCTCGCTCGTGTTCGCCATACACGCCTAATCCTCCGGCTCCGGCGCATCCTCCTCCATATCCGATGTCAGCGGTGCGGGCGGAACGTACTGGCTGAACGAGTCGTAATTCTCATCCGGAATGGGCGCCTGCCAAATGTTGCCGATGCCGAGATTGATCAGGTTCTGATCGCCCATATTTAAGGAATACGTCTGTCCTTGCAGCAGATTCATCGCCTGCATGTTAGGGTCAAGAGAACCCGAGAGCTTTGTTTTTTGAAACAGTCCGTACCACGTAATACCTTTGGCTCCGGGGAGAGGATTTAAGCTCTCATACGCCGCTCCTTGGCGGATGGTAACGTTGTTTTTACTGGCCGTTGGGCTAATTTCTTTATATAGCGAGGGGTCTTGGGAGAGCAGGCCGGCCACCAAAAGGTCGGCGCCAGTTATTTTGGCCGTATTGGTTTTCCAGTCTCTATCGGGATTAATATGAATACCGTTGACTGTCATATTGTCCCCATCGGTGTTGCCAAGGGGGATATAGGCGGCAATGTCATCCGGGTTGCTGCTTAGAGTAATGTTCGTGGTGGGCGTTGCGCCGCCGATAACAAGCGGGGTGATGGTGGTACAACTATTTTCATCGTCCGTCGTTTTCGTACCTATGACCGTGATATCTTCAGCTACAGGCTCGTTCGTTGCATCCACCGCGTAGTTCTGAGCAACGACTACGCCGCTCACCGCAAGCGTGCCGCTGCCTGTTATCGTGCCATTCGTGCTTTTGCTTACAAACGTAAGTTCTCCGCCGGAAACGGTGACCTTGCTGCCATCCTCTATTTTTAATGCTTCATGATAAGGGCCATCGCCATGGCTCGTATCCACTTCATTGCTAGTGCTATTGACATTGATGAGCAACGTGGCGGCACCCTCGCCCCCATCACCGACCTTGATCGCGGGGCTTCCGCTGCTCAAAGAGGTGATTTCCGTTCCATCCATAGAGAGGGTAGCATCAGCTCCGTTTTTAACACGGATGGCAGCGCCACCGTCTTTCATGACAACGATTTCCGCACCACTTTTTAGCGTTAGGTTTCCCACGGTTCCCTGCAACGTGAGAAAATCCCCTGTACCCTTGTAAGCAATATTACCTTTGATAGTAATAGCCGTACTGCCGGTATTGTTCAGGTTAACGTTGTGGAGTGTTGAAACTTCATCATCGAGAGGAGTGTAGAATATGGTGACCGTGTCTCCAACCGCTATCGGTGCATCATTTATTGCTCCCTGACTGTATTTGGCACCTGTTCCCGTGCCTTCGACAGTAATGGCACCGCCATTAAGATTAAGCTCCACATCCAGCGCCAGCGCCAGCGCGGGAACGAGCAGCATCACAAGAGCAAGGGCAAGCGCGATCCTTCGTTTTTGTTTTTTCATATGCAACCTCCTGTTCTACCTCCTGTTAAATCACGGTACGGTTTGAACAGTATTCTTCATATTAAATTTTATGGTGTGCCAAAACTTCTGTCAAGAAAGCGGAGCAACTTCCGGGAACGGTTCCCTTGTTCGTGCGGGGCGCTTACGCCATGGCCTCGGACAGCTTTTTCAACTCTTCCTTTAAGCGTTCAATGGTGCTTCGCCGGGTGCTGACGGCAAGCTTTTCCGCAGCGATGCGCCGCAGGTAATCGCAAAACGCAACTGCCATGCCGTGCTCTGTGATATCAAACGCGGCAAACGGGGCGGACTGCTTGATAAGCAGCGCCCGGCTGTCGCCCTTTACATATACGATCACGTTGTCGTTTAGCGGATCGTCGGTAAATATCGCCTTATAGTTAGGAAATACGTCTAAATGCCAAAGGATGCGATCTAGGTGCGCCCGGTATTCCTTGGGCGTGTAATACAGTGCGCCGTCCTTTATAATTTGCGTGCCGGGGATGGGCTCCGTACCGGCAAGCACGTTTTCCAGCTTGGGAAGATACATGATATCCGTAATGGAGTGATGCAGCAGCACCGTGGCTCTGGCCTGCCCGCGCCGCTCCAGAGAGTCGCACATGCGGCGGGTAAAGGGTGTTCCGCGTTGGCGGATTCTGCCGATGATCTCCGGGGGAAGGGTGTTCACGGATAGGCTGTCGATCTTGTATACGCCCACGTCCTCCATGGCGACGATCGCTTCCATTTCGTCGAACAAGCGCGCCGAGTCCGCAGAAAACGTACTCATGGACGGGCGGCAATGCTTTAAAATGGCCTCGTAGTCCTTCACGCAGGTGGAAACGATGCCGGGCTCCCGAGTGAGGAACGTGATGGGCGCTTCGTATTCGCCGCATACGGAGTTGGAATACAGCGCGATATGCCCCGGTACCACAAACAGCGTACGCCGGTGCAGCTCGTCCCGTGGCCACGGATAGTAAAACTGCTGCATCCCCCCGGCCATAAACGCCGGCAGCCAGCGCTCGATGGCGGAAAAGGCAAAGTCTAAGCTGCAAAAGGGCGGTTGGATGCGCTGAAAGGTCACGCCCCGCGCCGCCTGCTCGCTTAAACCCGCGTTCAGCCAGCGGGCAAACTCCGCGTCCTCCACCAGCCAGTCGTAGGTTTCGTCCGTAAACAGCAAAACGGTGCAGGGGGTATTGAGGGAGTCCACATAAACCAGCAGATCCCGAAGCGCCTGCCGCTTTCCGTCGTTGTTGTAATAGGAGCTGATGCCGTTTGGCAGAGGCGGCTGTCCCTTTGTGGCTACGTCAACGGCAAAATCGTCTGCACGAAACAGCTCAAAGCTGCTAAGAAAACGCCCCGCCGGGCTTTTTTCCGGCTTGGTATCCGTTAGCCAGTCAAACAGCACATCCTTTAAAGCGGCTGTGCCGATGTAGGTGTTCAGCCTTGGGTCTGCGGTTAGCTCCCGCAGCGCGTTTAGGCGGTAATCGTCCTCGCAGCGTGCGGCAAAGTACTCCGCCATGCCGTGGATCACCTGCACATTGGAGGGCATTTTTCGCGCACCGGTTTTCAGGCGGCTGATATAAGGCCGACCTACCTCCAGTGCATCTGCAAGATCTGCGCTTTTGATGCCGGTAAGCCGCAGCAGCGCCGATAGTTTATCCGAAAAATTCATGTACGTTACCCCCCTTTACTGCATTAGTATACCAGATAAATTGCCAATAATCAAAGAATATTTGGAAACAATATTGCCAAACGGCAACCCGCTTTCGACAAAAATGCATAAATAATGGCAAAAAACGAATAAACAGAATTGCAGAGCGGGAAACAATCGGGTATTATATATACAAAGCTTTACAATCAATGCCTATATTTTACAAACAAGCGTTTATAACACGTGTTTTTGTGTGATAAATGACTATACTGCTATTGTTGTATCACAAGATATGGCGATGCGGCAAAACCTGTGTAATAACCAGTACCGAAAACGGTATGCAGAGAGGGGCGGATGCCACGGTATGAACGCGAATCAACGGTATGCTCTGGCACTCCGAGAAACGGACGTACAGGGGGCGGTTCGGCGGCTTAGCGGTGATGAACAGCTGTATGAATCCTGCTTGGAACTGTTTTTAGAAGACCCAACCATGGATCAGTTAAATACTGCCATTCTAAATAAATCATGGGACGATGCTTTTACCGCGGCGCACGCGCTAAAGGGGCTTGCCGGCAACATGGGGTTTTTGCCTCTCATGCACGCCACCGGGCAGTTGGTGATACTGATACGGGGTGGGCGAACAAAGGAAATCGACGAATGCATTGCGCAGGTCAACAGCAATTACCGCGACATTACCGATGCGATTAGAGGCAACTTCATTTTAACAAAAGCGGGGGAAGGGTAATATGAAAACCGAGAATGCCAATTACGAACACAAATTTATCGTTGGGATCGGTGCATCTGCAGGCGGCTTAGAGGCGCTGCAGAAGCTGTTGAGCGCGCTGCCGTCCAATACGGGCTTTCCCTACATCATCGTGCAGCATCTCTCGCCGGATTATAAAAGCCTGCTAGGTGAAATACTGGGCAAGTACACAGAAATGCCCGTGATACAGGCCGAGGAAAACATGGCGGTGGAGCCCAACAAGGTATACATCATCCAGCCGGGAAAAAACATGCGCATCCAGAAGGGCAAGCTCACGCTGGTGGATCAAGTGCCAAAAGAGCTGAACCTGCCTATTGATATTTTCTTCCGTTCTCTGGCGGAGGAGGCAGGTCCGCATGCCATTGCCATCATCCTTTCCGGCACCGGCTCGGACGGCACAAACGGCATCAAGGCCATCAAGGAAAGCGAGGGCATGGTGATCGTGCAGGACTTGGATACCTCCAAGTTCGACGGTATGCCCCGTTCCGCCATGCGCACCGGCCTTGTGGACGCGCAGATCTCCCCGGAGGAGATCGCCATGGAACTGCAGCATATCGCAGGCGCGCCCATTGCCAGCACCCACGGCAAAACCGCACAGGAAATTGACAGCGAGCTGATGAAAAAGGTTTACATGATCTTAAAAAAGGTCAGCAACGTTAATTTCACGCACTATAAGCAAACCACCATTCTGCGCCGTATGGAGCGCCGGATGATGATTACCCATAAAGACAAGCTTTCGGACTATGTAGACTTTTTGCAGGAGTCCCCGGAGGAGGTGCGTATCCTCTCCAAGGAAGTGCTGATCGGCGTGACCAGCTTCTTCCGCGATCCGGACTTCTTCCAAGTATTAAAGGAAAAAAGCCATTACAGACATTTTGAGCCGCAGCACAACGGACGAGCCCATCCGCATTTGGGTGGCGGGCTGCTCCACCGGTGAAGAGGCGTATTCTATCGCCATCTTATTCAACGAAGTGATGGATACCATGAAGCTGCGGCGCAACGTAAAGATATTTGCCACCGACCTTGACGCGGAGGCCATCTCCACGGCGGGCAAGGGCGTTTACGGAGACAACATTGTAGACGTTGTATCGCCTGCCCGCTTAAGCCGATTCTTTACGCGCAAAAGCAATACCTACATCATCAACCGCGATATCCGCAAGATGATCGTGTTCTCGCCCCACAACGTGTTCCAAGACCCGCCCTTTGGCAGGCTGGACATGATTTCCTGCCGCAACATGCTCATTTACTTCCAGCCGGTGCTGCAAAACGACCTGTTTGCCATATTCCATCAGGCCTTGAAGGACAACGGGTATCTGTTCCTCGGCAAGTCCGAGGCCATCGGCTCCTATACGGACGCCTTCCCCGTGGTGGACGCTGCGGCTAAGATATTCCGCCACAACGTTGACGCTAAGATCCCCGGCGCAAAGAAGGTGCCGTATTTACAGACCACCTATTTAGACGACGAGTACGCCATGGATGCGGACGCGGGCTACGGCTACATTCCCGTGGCAAAGGAAAAGCGGTTCGATCCCGGCAATGTATCCATCGACAACGCCATATTGGAGCAGTTCATGCCCGCCTGCGTGATCATCAACGAGAAAAACGAGCTGGTGCATACCTACGGCGAAACCTCCAATGTGGTGCACCTGCCGCAGGGCAAGTATTCCAACAACCTGTTCGATTTGATCACCGAGGCGCTGAAGATTCCCGTTTCCACCCTGCTAAAGGAGTCTCGGGAGAAAAAGCGCAAGGTGCAGTACCGCAACATCCACCTGACCGGCGAGCGGGAAAACGCGCTGATAGACCTAACGGTGGCGCCCGCCAGCAGCAAAAACAACGTTGAAGAAAACCTGTACGCCATCGTGTTTGCCGAAAACAGAACGGAAGACCCCGATGCGGATTCCGTGGTGTACGATATCGACCGCATTTCCTCCCAGCGCATTACCGATTTGGAGCAGGAGCTGGCGGAAAAGCAGATGCGGCTGGATCAAAGCGTGTCCGAGCAGGAAACGGTGAACGAGGAATTACAGGCTGCAAACGAAGAGCTGCTGACCGCCAACGAGGAGCTGCAAAGCTCCAACGAAGAGCTGCAGTCCGTCAATGAAGAGCTGTACACGGTCAACTCCGAGTACCAGCAAAAGCTGACGGAGCTTTCCGACCTGAACGATGATATCGCCAACTTCCTTTCCTCCACACTGACCGGTATCATCTTTGTGGACAACAAGCTCAATATCCGCCGCTATACGGATTATGTGACCTCGGAATTCTCCGTGATGGATCACGATATCGGCCGTTCGCTGGCGTTTATTTCCTATCACTTCCCGGCGGTGGATATCACCGAGATCTGCACCAACGTGTTAAAGACACTCATTCCGGACGAGCGGGAGATCGCCACAAACAACAACAAGGTATTCTTCATGCGCGTGGCCCCCTACCGCTCCACGGAAAACAAAATACTGGGCTGCGTGATCACCCTCATGGATATCACCACGCAGAAGATGAGCCAAGCGACCCTGCAAAACACCGAAAAGCGCCTGTCCATGGCACAGCAGGCAAGCGATGCCAAGAGCGATTACCTCTCTCGCATCGCGCACGAGATCCGCACGCCCATGGGTTCGCTTTTGAACCTTGCCAAGGTGGCAAGGCAGCAGGCCAGCGGCAATACACATTTGCTGGACAGCCTGGATAAGATTTCCGACACCATCAACTACCTAACGGCCATCGTAACGGATATTTCCGAGGCCTCCATCAGCGAACGCCTTGCCAGCGATCAGGTGTCCGCGCCCTTTGCACTGCGCTCCGTGCTGGACAGCGTGTCCTCCATCATTGAGCCGCGCACGCATGAGGCAAAGGTCACCTACGAGGTTTCCATCCATGACGACTTTGACCCGAGTTATGTTGGCAATAAAACCAAAATACAGCAGATACTCATCAACTTCCTGAACAACTCCGTCAAGTATACAAAGCCGGGCGGGGCAATATCGCTTCGCGTGTTCGAGGAGCCGCATCCGGGAGATCAGGCAAGGGTCTGCTTCATCATTGCCGATACGGGCGTGGGCATTAAAAAGGAATATCTGCCCAAGCTGTTCAAGCCCTTCACCCGGGAAGACGTTAACGATGAGAACGCCAGCGTCAGCATGGGGCTTGGGCTTTCCATCGCCTACAACCAGATCATGTCATTAAACGGCGATGTATCCGTAGAAAGCGAGGAGGGCAAGGGCAGCACGTTTACCATCCACGTGATGATGGACAGATACAAGGAAGAAGAGGAATTCGAGGAGTACGCAACCGAGCCCCCGGAGGAATACGACCTTGCTGGCTGCCATGTGCTCATCGCGGAGGACAACGCCCTGAACAGAACCATACTGGGCGCGCTCTTAACCAACGAGAGCATGACCTATGTGGAGGCAACGAACGGCGAAGAGGTGGTAAAGGCCTTTATTGACGCACCAGAGAAAACCTTCGACTGCATCCTGATGGATATGAGGATGCCAAAGCTGGACGGCATCCGGGCTACCACGCAGATCAGAGACTCCGGCAAGTCCGACGCAAAAACCGTTCCCATCATTGGCGTATCCGCCAATGGCTTTGTGGATGATATTCGGCAGGCGCGTAAAGCCGGCATCGACGAATACACCACCAAGCCCATTGATCGGGACAGCCTGCTTTCGGCTATGACAAGACTGATCAAACGTAAATAAAGGAGGGGAAGCCGCATATATGGACAAAAACCGTTTACTGTCCGACTATGGGATCGACTATGATAAAGGGCTGAAAAACTGCATGGGCGACCCTTCGTTCTACAAAAAGATCCTGTCCATGTTTGTGCAGGATACCTGCTTTGCCCATGCGGGTACGGCGCATACCAATAAGGCATATAAAGAACTGTTTGGCTGTATGCATGAGCTAAAGGGCGTCAGCGGGAATGCCGCGCTGATGGGGCTTTATGAGGCAACGGTTCCGTTGGTGGAGCTGCTGCGTAACGGTACCGAGTTAGACGCGGAGGTGGATCGCATGTTTGCCCGGGTAGAGGAGGCGTATCAGCTTACCTGCCGGGGCATCGAACAGATCATGGCAGAATAACGGTTGGCGTATTCCCGTGCACAGGCATGGGAGCACTTCGTCAGGAGGAACAGTATGCCAAGAAAGATCCTGATCGCTGATGACAATCCCATCAATCGCCAGCTGCTGATCAACACCTTAGGTAAGGATTACGACGTTATAGAAGCAGAAAACGGCAAGGAAGCATTGCAGTTGATGCATAAGCATTACAAGATGCTTTCTGCCGTTTTACTGGATATCGTAATGCCCGAAATGGACGGGTACGAGGTGCTGCGTAACGTTCGCGACAGCGTGCTTCTTTCCCAGCTCCCTATACTAATTATCACAGGCTCGGAGGATGAATCCTCCAGAATCAAGGCGCTGTCGCTAGGGGCAAACGACTTTATTTTAAAGCCGTTCAATCCGGAGATCGTACAGCATTGCCTCAGAAACAACATTGCGCTGAGAGAAACAGCGTCTATATTGAATGCCATTCAAAAGGACAAGCTGACCGGTCTGTTTCATCGGGAGGCTTTTTTTGAAAAGGTAAACAGCATGATCCGGGATAAAGAGCCCGGTCATTACATTCTGTCTTGCTTCGATATCGATCATTTCAAGCTCATCAACGATCAGTACGGTGCCGTGGAGGGCGACCGTATCCTGCGGGAGATCGGCATGGAGGTGCAGAATTTCGTCAGCGCCGTAAAGGGCGTTGCCGGGCGTATTTCTGCGGATAATTTTGCCGCGCTGATTCCGGCGGATAAAAACGAAATCAGCGTTCTGCAAAAGCTGCAGGACAGCCGGTTTCAAGATGTGGAGCGGCAGTCCATCGTGTTTAGCGTAGGGCGGTATCTCATTACCGACCTGTCTCTTCCCGCAAGCGCGATCTATGACAGAGCCTATATCGCCAAGCAGTCCGTTAAGGGCCGGTACGACAAGCATCTGGCGTATTTTGACCAAGCCATGCTGGAAAAGCTCATTAGCGACCAGCAGATCATCGGGGAAATGGAAGCGGCGCTTCTACAAAACCGGTTCGAGGTTTGGTTCCAGCCGCAATACAATCACATCACCGGTGCGCTTATCGGCGCGGAGGCGCTGGTGCGCTGGCGGCATCCGCAAAAGGGCATCGTACCGCCGGACGCGTTTATTCCGCTGTTTGAGCAGAACGGCTTTATTTACGAGATGGATAAATACATCTGGCGCGAAACCTGCCGCTATATGCAAAAATGGATGGCGGAAGGCTGCGCGCTGCTGCCTGTGTCGGTAAACGTATCCCGGTACGATATTTTCCGGGCGGATCTGATCGAGGTGCTAACGGGTCTTGTGGAGGAGTACGACATTCCCATTGACCTGCTGCGGCTGGAGATCACCGAATCCGCATTTGCGAAATCCACAAAGGTTGTGGTGGAGATCGTAAAGCAGCTCATCAGCCTTGGCTTCATCATCGAGATAGACGATTTCGGCAGCGGGTATTCCTCATTAAACACGCTGAAAAACGTGCCCGCGCAGGTAGTCAAGCTGGACATGCGCTTCTTGGAGGATGACGACGACGTACAGCGGGGCGGCAACATATTGGAATCCGTTGTGCGCATGACCAAGTGGCTCGGTATGTCTGTCATTGCCGAGGGCGTTGAAACAAAGGCACAGGGAGATTTTTTGAAATCCATCGGTTGCAGCCATGTGCAGGGCTTCTTATATGCCCCACCCATGCCCGCGGAGGAATACGAAGCGCACTGCGCCAAGGCGCGCAGGGAGGATCGCCAGCTGCCGCTGGAAACGGTGGGCAACCTCGATAACAATATGTTCTGGAACCCCAACAGCATGGATACGTTGATTTTCAACAGCTATGTGGGGGCGGCTTGTATTTTTGAATGCCATAACGGCAATATCGAAATGCTGCGGGCAACGGACAGATATGTGCAGATGCTGGGCAGCAACGACCTGACCGTGGAAGACCTGCTGCGGCTGGATTTCATGGCGCATCTGGACGCGAAATCTCAAAAAGAAGTGCTTGCGGCGGTGGAAAATTCCGCCCGCACAAAAAAGGACGTAACAGGTGAGCTGCTGTTTGTGGGGCTGCCCGGCTGTGCTGAAGAAACCTATCTGCGCTGCAACATGCGGGTGATCGCCTCTACAAAGGACAGGCAGTTACTGTATTGCATCAGCGAAAACATCACCGCACAGCGCATTTCGGAGCGCAAGGAGCGGCAGATTGCAAAGCAGCTGCAGGAGCTGCTAGACAATCTGCCCGGCGCTGCCGCGCTCTTTGAATACGACAATGGAACGCTTTCCATCATTCATTTGAACAAGCGTTATTGGGAGATCATGAACCGTACGCCGGTGGCATACACCGGCACATCGGCGCTTGCCGCCATCCATCCGGACGATCGTGAGGCGGTGCTAAACGAGCTGGCGGACGCTATAAAAAGCGAACGCAACGCCGCCTGCAACGCTCGGGTGCGCTACGGGGATAACGGATACAGCCAGTTCCATATCGTAGGGCGCATCATTTGCAACGCCAGCGGCAAATACGCCGTTTACGCCTCTTTTACCAATACCTTAGAGGAACCTATGTCCATGCAGGAGATGCTGTCCGTAGCATTTGCGGCGGTGATGGATTCCTCCTCGGATATGGCCTTTGTAAAGGATAAAAACCTGCGGTATGTTTGCTGCAGCCGTGTGTTTGCGCAGTTGGTGGGTGTAAATGGCAATCGGGAGATCGTGGGCAAAACCGATTTTGACCTGTTTAGCAAGGCGTTTGCGGAGCAGTACGTTGCGGACGACCGTAAGCTGATGGAAAGCGGCAAATCCATCGTGGATATCATTGAGCCGATTCCCTCGGAGGACGGCAGGCCTCGGTATGCCAACACCTCCAAATACCTGCTGTATGATTCTACCGGAAACGTAGCGGGGGTATACGGCGTAGGCCGGGATGTTACGCAGGCCAGAGAGGCGGAAGCCCGGCACGCATTTTTACTCAACAATATCCCCGGCGGCGTGGCGATCGGCGAGTGTATATGGAACGCCGAAAAGCACGTTGTAATTCTTACCTACTTCAGCGACGGCTTCTGCCGGTTGTTTGGGTTTACGAGAGACGAATACGAAGTACGAGCGAAAACGAACATGCTTGACCGTATGGAGGGAGAGCATATTTCCGAGCTGACGGCGCAGATGGACGAGCTGGTGCAAAACGGTACGCCCATTGATTTGGTTTACCGTATGCGAACCAAAGACAATGAACAGCGGTGGCTGCATATCAAGGCGGTATTGAGCGACCGCAGCGGCGAGCGCCTGACCGTAAATGCTGTGTTGTTTGACGTGACCGAGCGGCAGCAGGCGTTGGAGCTTTTGCGCATCAGCGAGGAGGAAAGCAGGCTTGCCATCCAGCACAGCAAAACCGTTGTGTGCCGCCTGAACATCGCCGCGCGGCGGTTAACGGTGCCCTCCGGCGTGGATTCCATATTTGAGGTGCCGTCGATCGTAGAGGATGTGCCCTACGGCTCCGTGCAGGCGGGCAGAGTATCGCCGGAAACTGCTGATGCGTATATTGCGTTTTATGAAAGCATTTTCCGGGGAGAACAAGGCTGCACCCTTACCTATCAGTTGAAATCCTCATTGGGCTGGCGCTGGATAGAGGCGCGCGCCTCAACGATATTCTCCAATGACGGCAAGCCGGTTTCTGCCGTGATCTCCCAAGTAGACGCAACGGAAAGCTTTGAAAAGGACACGGCGTATAAAAAGTGGCTGCAAACGCTTCGCAATAAAGACCCCAAGGCGTATACGCTGTATCGCTGTAAAATAAGCGAAAGAACCGCGATAGACGCCGCGGAGGGGTCACTCTTGTCCATCCGCTTTAAGCCGGAGCCCTTCCTCTTTCATGAGCGCACAGCAGAGTATGCCAACCGTTTTGTATTGCCGGAGGACGTGGAGCGCTACTGCGCGTTTTTACAGGTGGATGCCTTACTGGATAGGTATCGCAGCGGGGAGCGAAATGCTGCAATAGAATACCGTGAAAAACTGAAGAAAGACGGATACCGCTGGCTGCGCTTAACGGTGGATATGGTGGAGTATCCCCATTCCAGCGATGTGGAGGCGCACCTGCTGTATGAAGATATCGATGCAGCAAAGCGGGCGGCGCTTTTAACCATTGAACGGGCAGAAATGGACGCGCTTACCGGCGTGTACAACAGGTCTACCTTCGAGGATAAGGTAAACGCCCTGATACGCACGGCAAGCCCCAATGCTAAGCATGCGCTTCTGATGCTGGATATCGACGGCTTCAAGCTGGTCAACGACGTTTTCGGGCATGGTACGGGGGATCAAACGCTGATCGATCTGGCAAATCTTTTGCGCACGGTGCTGCGGCATGACGATCTGTTAGGGCGATTGGGCGGAGACGAATTCTTAGTGTTTTTAAACAATATCTCTGCGGAAGCGGTGGCGTCCAGCAAGGCGAAGCAGATCTGTGAGCTTGCCCGTAAAACCTTTAACGCAGAGGTGCAGATCTCCGGCAGCGTTGGAATAGCTGTGTGCCCGCAGGACGGAACGGACTTTGAAACCCTCTATCGGAAAGCGGATGAAACCCTGTATCACGTAAAGGATTCCGGACGGGATAATTACGCGTTTTATCAGGAGGATATCAAGGAAGGTACTGCGCGCACCGGTGCACAGGAAGCCGCGCTGCGCCTCGACGCAAGAAACGGAAAAAAGCGCCGCATCCTCATAGTGGACGACAATAAACTGGATTATGAGATGATGGCAAACATGCTCCGGTCGGAATGCATCATCGAAAAGGCCAAGGACGGCAACGCAGCGCTTATCAGGCTGCGGCATTACGGCGGGGCGATCTCCGCCGTGCTGCTGGACTTGATGATGCCGGGCATGGACGGCTTTGCCGTGCTGGAAAAAATGCAGCAAAGCGTTGAAATGCGCGCCATTCCCGTGATCGTGGTTTCCGGGGACGAGAGCCGGGAAACCAGCCTAAGGGCCATTCGCGCAGGCGCTACCGATTTCGTAACGAAGCCCATAGACCCGGATGTGCTGCGCATTCGCATCCAGTCCGCCATCAGCAAGGCGGAAAACGAACGCCTGCGGGTTAAAAACAGCTTTTTAGAGCTGCAAAACGACGAAACGGTGCGGTATCGCATGGTGCTGGATAGAATAGGCTTAACGCTGGCGGAGCTGGACTGGGCAACGGGCAGGTTTACCTATGGCCCCTCCATGCCGCAGCATCTGGCGGGGCGGTACAACACAAGAACGTTGTGGCACATTTTCCTTTCCGATCACGTGGCGGATGCGCAAACCGTGAAGAGCCTCCAGCAGCTGGTGCATGGCGTTGCGGAGGACAGAACCCGTAGCGAGGGAAGCATTACGGTACAGCTTTTGGCAGCCTCGGGAGAGAAACAATGGTTTCGGGTGAACGTGTATAAACACGTTGACGGGTACGGGCTGGCGGATAAACTGATCATCACCTTCTGCGACATCGGCGCGGAGCATCATTGACAGAAGTTTTTGACAAGGTAAAAGAACAAACCGGGCGAAGCGTTTGGCAGCTTTTGAGCGCCAAACATCGCCCGCTTTTTTATTGCGGCGCTTTTAATAACAATGCCCGGGCTTTATAATAAGCAGTAAGAAGAAGCATAATCCCCAAAAAGTTAAAAAGAATATCCTTCATATGGTTTGACATCGCAAAATGTGGCGTATACAATATGTAGTACGCCTTAATGGGCAACAAACACAAAATATGCTATGGGAGACGATATCATGCAGCAACTCAGCGAGAATGCAGTCAAGGTGCTGGAACGCCGGTATCTAACAAAGGATGGGGAAGGGAACCTCACGGAAACGCCGGAGGCGCTGTTTCGGCGGGTAGCGGCGGCGATTGCGAAGGCGGACGAGCAGTATGGCGGCAGTGTGCGGGAAACGGAAGAACTATTTTATGATTTAATGACATCGCTGCGCTTCATGCCCAATTCCCCTACGCTGATGAATGCGGGAAAGCCGCTGGGCCAGCTTTCTGCCTGCTTTGTGCTACCAATCGGGGATTCCATGGGAGAGATATTCGACACCGTAAAAAACGCCGCCCTCATCCACCAAAGCGGCGGCGGCACGGGCTTTTCCTTTTCACGCCTGCGCCCGGCGGGGGCGATGGTGCGTTCCACCGGCGGCGTAGCCTCGGGCCCCATCAGCTTTATGCGGGTGTTCAATTCCGCAACGGAGGCGGTCAAGCAGGGCGGCACCCGGCGGGGCGCAAATATGGGTATTTTGCGGGTGGATCACCCGGACATATTGGATTTTATCCGCTGCAAGGAAAACACAACGGAGATCACCAACTTCAACATCAGCGTAGGCATTACCGAGGCCTTTATGGAAGCCGCGGCAAAGGGGGAGGATTACCCGCTTATTGACCCCAGAAACGGGCAGGAAACTTCCCGTTTGAATGCCCGCGAGGTGTTTGATTTGATCGTAGATAAAGCGTGGCAAAACGGCGAACCCGGCATCGTGTTTTTAGACCGCTTGAACCGGGACAACGTGGTACCCGGCGAAGGAGAGATCGAAAGCACCAACCCCTGCGGGGAGCAGCCGCTTTTGCCTTACGAAAGCTGCAATTTGGGGTCTGTGAATCTGGTACGGATGCTAAAAACAGGAAACGGGCGCACCGAGGTGGACTATGATCTGCTGGGGCAAACGGTAGATGCCGCCGTGCACTTTTTAGACAACGTAATAGAGGTCAACAGGTATCCGCTGGAAGTCATCGAAACGCATACCAAGGCCACCCGCAAGATCGGCTTGGGGGTCATGGGCTTTGCGGACATGCTTTACCGCATGGGCATACCTTATAATTCCGAGGAAGGCGTGGCGCTGGCAGAAGCGGTAATGGGCTTTATCAACGAGCGTGCGCATGCGGCATCGGAAGCGCTGGCGGAGGTGCGCGGGGCGTTCCCGCTGTTTGCACAAAGCACGCTGGCAACAGGCAAGCCCATCAGAAACGCCACCTGCACCACCATTGCGCCAACGGGTACCATTTCCATCATCAGCGGCGCAAGCAGCGGTGTGGAACCTTTGTTTGCGTTAAGCTTTGTACGCAATGTAATGGATCGGGACGCGCTGCCGCAGGTGGACGCTTACTTTGAGGAGGTCGCCAAGCGAGAGGGCTTCTACTCCGAGGCGCTTATGCGAAAGATCGCACAGGAGGGCACCATCGCCCACTTGGAGGAGGTGCCGGCGCACATCAAGCGGGTGTTCGTAACAGCGCACGATATCAAGCCGGCAGATCATATCCGCATGCAGGCGGCATTCCAGCGCCATACAGATAATGCCGTGTCTAAAACTGTGAACTTTACCAAGGAAGCCACCCGGGAGGACGTGCGGCAGGTGTATGAGCTGGCGTACAAGCTGGGCTGCAAGGGCGTGACCATTTACCGGGACGGCAGCCGCAGCGAGCAGGTGTTAAACGTTGGGGCAAAGCTGGAGGAAAAAGCAGAGAAAACGGCACAGGTGATTGCGCCGCGCCCGCGCCCGGCGGTGACGCGCGGCATCACGGAAAAGGTGGTGATCGGCTGCGGGAACCTGTATGTTACGGTCAATTACGACGATCAAGGCATTTGCGAGGTGTTTACCAACCTAGGAAGAGCCGGTGGCTGCCCCAGCCAAAGCGAGGCCACCAGCCGGTTGATCTCCACGGCGCTTCGTGCGGGAATCTCGGTGGAGAGCATCATCGAGCAATTAAAGGGCATCCGCTGCCACTCCACGCTCCGCCAGCGGGCGGTCAACGGGGATATCAAGGTGCTGTCCTGCCCGGACGCTATCGGGCGTGTGCTGGAAAAGGTGAACGATTTGTTTTTGCATGGGGAGCAGGTGCCGCTGGAGATGGCGGCAACAAAGCCCA
>CAYZAW010000002.1:0-53704 GCA_964476505.1 uncultured Oscillospiraceae bacterium
CTTGCTTGGCTGATCTTTAGAAAAAACAAAAAGGCAGGACGGATATGCGGATACCTGTTTGCCGCGCCGCTTTCCTATCTGCTTGGGCATTTGATGATCACGACCGGGTTTGTTTCGTTTTCCGCAGCGGGTGATTTCATGCTGAATTGTGTTGCGGCTCTCGCAATTTACGGCATATTGGTATTAGGCGCTTCCTTGCTTCGGCAGCACAAGCAGGACAAAATTGCCGAACAATAATGCCTGCGCTATACCACGATCTCCATGCCATCGTAGGCAAAAAAGATGTTATCCAGCGTTTTTTCAAGCGCTTGATAATACGCGTAGGACTTACCCCAGCACTCGTCAATGTGTGTAACGATTACGCGGCCGATTCTGTATGTGCGCTTGATGTCCATGATCTCGGGCAAGGTGAAGACCTCGTCCTTGAAGGGTGCATCTTGCAGCCGTGAGCCGTTTTGAAGTATGCCGTTATCGGATACCACGCCTATGATAAGAACATCCGCGTCGTAATACAGGCTGTTGGGGGCAAAGGGCTTTGCGTCGCAGCAGGCGTAAACCGCCTTTTTGCTCCCTTCCGTAATCACGTAGAACGTCATGTTTGCACCCTGTGTTTTGTTATTGATCAGGTGCACCTGCGTATTTTCGATTTCTATATAGTCCGTTCGGTTGATGGCAATGCAATGCAGCACGTCTTGATAATACAAAAGCCCGTCGCCGTTCCAAGCATTGATATCGTCCACGACCTCGGGCAGCGCAATCACGGGCAAACGCGTTCCCTGTTCCGTGATCCAATCGTAGCCTAAGGGCTCCACGATGCGCATGCCCCGCGTGTGGTCGGGGTCTCTATGCGAGAAGGACAGATAATTGATTTTAGAAATCCCCTGCCTGTCGCAGGCAACTGCGATATCCTCAGGCGTATCGATGAGCATTTTGATATCCTCGATATACAGGCTCGGCCCCAAGCGCATAAAGCGCCCGCGCTTGATACGCGCCTCCTCGCAGATCGCGCAATGGCAAAAGGGGTTGGGGATTTGAAACATGCCGCCGCTGCCGACGATTTTCAACCGCATCTGTTCTTGCCTCCAAGCTCCGGTTCATTTTCCGTAAGTATAGCCAAGCCGAATGATTGCCGTTTGGGTATCGTGAGCGCCTGTGCCTGCTGTGTACGGGCTAGTTTTTCAGCATGATCCAATCGATTCCCTTATCGATCAAGGCAGGCTCGGTCAAATGGATATAGTGCCCGCTGTTTTTCGCCTGTAAAAAGTGCGTTTTGCTGCCAAACGCCAGGTATTCCTGCATAAGCGACTGCCAAAGGTTTTCCACCTTTTCGGCAAACGCGCGGTCGGTCTGCCCAAAGCGCATGGTCTCCTCGATGGAAAACGCGCTTGCGTGCGTGATCAGCACCAGCGGCAGATCGGGAAAGGTATCCGCCTCGGCAAGCGAAGCGGTATACTGCGCTTCGTGGGCAAGGCGATATTCCTGTATGGCGGATGCGGTAAAATTAGGTTTCGCGAGGGAGGAAAGAATGTTATCCGAAGCGTCCTTCGAGAAGCCGTTATAGTAGAAAAACGGCGGCGCTTTTTTCATGAACGCCTTGATGATAAAGCCAAGGTGCAGCCTTGCCAGCTTGTTCATCAGCACCAGATTGCCGGATTTATCGAACCCGCTCTTTTTCTGTTCCTCGGGGGAAAGCACCTCTTTATACTGACTATCGTTGGCAGACAACGGGTCCAGCAGCAGCAAGCCCTGCACCATTTGAGGGTATAGCCTTGCAAACTGCTGTGCGTACAGCCCGCCTTGGGAATGGGCAATGAGCAGTACCTTCTCGGCTGATTGTAAATATCCCAACAGCGAGTGCAGTTCCTTTGCAATGCTTTCCGGTGTGCGTAAAACAGTAGTATCACAGCTTCTTTCGTAAAGAAGAACCGTGTTGTTTTTAGAAAGCCGCTCTGCGATATGCCACCATTCGCCAATAGCAGCGCCAAGCCCTATTTCGATCACGATGTTGATACTGCCGTTTCCGAACACAGCATAATTGTTTTTGATGCCGTTATGCTCTGCGGTTTTGATTGCAAGCATGCTACGCCCTCCTTGGACTGATGTTGAATTCCATTTACTACTTTAGACAGTATAACATTCCCAGAAGCGTATTGCTTCATTGTTTTTGCACTGTTATGTCGTAAAGCGATTTCATGATATCAGAAACAAGCGTAGTAACCGTGTATCGTTTTCATGGCTTTCCTTGTTGAAGCTCCTTACAGGGCAAAGCGGGCGTGTGACCGAATGCGAAACACTAGATTGCCGCTTCCTCCGGCGCGGGGTTTTCGTGAATCATGATGTGCTTGATATCCGGATAAGCGTTTTCCACCGCATCGTGCACGGTATGTGCAATGGTGTGCGCGTCCGTAAGCGTTGCCGCGCCGTCCACGGCGATCTCCGCATCGATATAGATTTTGCTGCCGAACTTGCGCGTTTGCAGGCGGTCAAGGCACAGCACGCCATCCTGCGCGGTAATGAGCGTTTTTAGCTCCGCCTCGAATTCGTCGCTGCAGGCGGTATCCAGCATTCTTTCCAGCGCGTCCTTTAAAATATCGTACGCCACCTTCAGGATGCACAGGCAAATCACCACACAGGCAATGGGCTCCAATACCAGTGCGCCAAGCATCGCGCCGCCAATGCCGATCAGCGACCCCACCGAGGAGAGCGCATCGGAGCGGTGATGCCATGCGTCCGCCATGAACGCGGAGGAATTGAGCTTTTTAGCGTAGTGCCGGGTGTACCAGAACATGGCCTCCTTGGTTACGATGGAAACCACGGCGGCGATCAGCGCGATGGTCGAGGGAATGGCGATCGCCTCATAGTTGCCCTGCAAAATTGTTTTTACACCGCCCGCGCCTATTCCTAAGCCGGTGGCGAGCAGTATCACACCCAGTATCATGGACGCAACGCACTCTAAGCGGTCGTGCCCGTAGGGGTGGGCTTTGTCCGCTTCTTTTCTGGAGATGCGGATGCCGATATACGCGATGAACGTTGCAAACACATCGGAAAGGGAATGCACGGCATCTGACACCATGGCAGCCGAGTGGCCGGCGATACCGGCATACAGCTTAAACGCAACAAGGATGATGTTCCCGAAGATACCCACGCCGGAAACGCGGCGGATGATGGACTGTTCTGACATAGGGCGGTTCCTCCAAAATGTTATGATGTTACTCACGGCACTTGGTTGATCGTGCTCCCTTCAGAGTATGAAAATACGCACCCTCCGGGAACATACTACTGTCCCGCAGAAGGTGCGTTTATCGCGTTTCTGCTGTTGCCCGCTGGCAACCCGGCCCCACGGCCCCAATAAGGGCCATCGCCTGCTCAGTTTGTACTGTTGATCTCGCATTTCATTTATGAAATGTAATGCAGTGCAAAGAGATGCGGATAGTATACTATGGTTCGGGAGCCTTGTCAATGCGGGATTTTTGATGGATGCGTCAGCCGGTGAATTATCCTTCCAGCTTATGAAAGGAAACCGTTTGCGCTTTTAGCGAGATCTTCCCCACCTGATAACCGTATTCCAGAAGCTCTTTTTTGTAGTTCAGGAACGAATGGTCAATGGGAATCCCGGCAATGCTTTGAATTTCGTCAAACGAAAGCGTAAAAGCGGGCGTTCCGTTTTCCTGCACGTATTTCCATAGTAAATCGTATTTGCTCATTGCATTCCCTACCCCATTTTGCCACCCGTTATATCAAGCAGGCAGCCTGCCGTTTAACGCTTCTATCGCACGCCTTTTTCTTACCCCTTTGTGGTTCTGCCCTTAGCGATTTTTCCGTGTATGCCGCGGTTGATAAAATGCAGCAAAAAGCCCAGCAGCGTAAATACGGCAAGCACCAAAACCACGCCCAGTATCACGTCCCCAAAAGGTCTTCTCACAAAAAGCATGGTTGCCGGGAAAGGGCAGTTGCCCGTGGCTTGCCACAGGATAAACGCCAGCAAAAGGTAGCATGCCGGAAATACCAAGTCGGTAAAAACCAGCGCGTGCCGCATGCTTGTATGGCTGCAAAACAGGCACCAATAGGTAAACAGCAAAACCGGATCAATGATATGGATGAACCAGAACGCGCCCTCCAAATTGAGCCCCATGGCAGCCGTGGCGATCAATATCGGCAAAACGGTTATCATACAGTCGAAATACAGCCAAACCGGAAAGCGTTGTTTCCCCGCCGCCGTCCTAATAAACGAGGCAATAAATATGCCGCCCGTCAGCAGCGACGAAAGAAAGCAGTACTCTCCCATATGGCTTGGATCGGGCAGATACCCCCAAAGCGCCGCCGCAATAAACAGGATGCCCAGTATCAGTTCACAGGCGCGTCTTGCGTTTTCCTTCATGCCATGTTCTCCTTCAATTCGCTACAGTATGTATCTATCACTACCCGTTAGTATAGCATCCCCGCAAGCGCATTGCATCAGAAAATACCAACGCAAAAGCGCTCGCGCGGTTGACAGAAAAACGCGCTTGCTTTACCCTTGATATACAGAAAACAGACCATATAAAGGAGCTTATCATGCGGGCAGGAATCGGTATCTACGTGAAAAACAGCGCCGCGGCTGTTGCGCTGTATCTAGAGGCTTTTGGCTTGGAGCTGGGGTATCATGTAAAGAACCCGGACGGCAGTTATTATCATTCCGAGCTTTGGTATGAAGGCACGGAAATTCTGGATGTGATAGAGTCCAATAAGACAGAATTCACAAACAACATGGTGCAGGTGAGCATGATTTTAGACGATGCCGCCGCCGTACAACACGCGTATGATCTGCTTCGCGAAGGCGGAACCGTTGAAACGCCGATAGGGCCGCTGCCGTGGAGCCCCTGCGCCGCAGTCCTTAGGGATCGCTTTGGCGTGTGGTGGTATATCTCCGCACCCCAGCACTATCCCGATGAAAGCTTCGACCCTGCAAGCACGCCGGGCGCATAACGGATTTAAGCTTTGCAGGATATCTTTCCTGCACGGCGCAGCCTATAAAAAGTTTCCAAATCGGAAACTTTTTGCTTTACCCGCGCATCAAATCATGGTATAATGCAAGCAATCACAGAGGATCGAAAAATACAAATCAAGGAGTACATGCATGGGCGTTGAAAAACAAAAAGCGCTGGATATGGCACTGGCGCAAATCGAGAAAAACTTCGGCAAGGGTGCGATCATGAAGCTGGGCGACGCCACAGGCATCGCCGTTTCCACCATCTCCACCGGCTGTATCGATTTAGACTTCGCCCTTGGCGTGGGCGGCCTGCCACGCGGGCGCATCATCGAAATATTCGGGCCGGAGTCCTCCGGTAAAACCACCGTTGCGCTGCATGTGATCGCGCAGGCGCAAAAGGAAGGCGGCATGGCGGCCTTTGTGGATGCGGAGCATGCGCTGGACCCTGTTTACGCGGGCAATTTGGGTGTAAATGTAGACGAACTATACGTTTCCCAGCCGGACACAGGCGAGCAGGCGTTGGAGATCGCAGAAACGCTGGTACGCTCCGGCGCGATGGACGTTGTGGTTGTGGACTCCGTTGCCGCGCTGGTGCCTAAGGCCGAGCTGGAGGGCGACATGGGCGACTCCCACGTTGGCTTGCAGGCGCGCCTCATGTCTCAAGCGCTAAGAAAGCTGGCAGGCACCATTTCCAAAACCAACACCATCGTGATATTCATCAATCAGCTCCGCGAGAAGATCGGCGTGATGTTTGGCAACCCCGAAACCACCACCGGCGGCAAGGCGTTGAAGTTTTACGCCTCCGTGCGCTTGGATGTGCGCAAGATCGAGACCCTGAAAAACGGTGCGGACTTCATCGGCAGCCGCACGCGGGTAAAGGTCGTTAAAAACAAGGTAGCACCGCCCTTTAAGGTTGCCGAGTTCGATATCATTTACGGCGAGGGCATTTCCAAGGAAGGCTCCATATTGGATATGGCAGTTACCCGTAAGCTGATCCAGAAGACCGGCGCGTGGTATTCCTACGGCGACATGCGCATGGCGCAGGGACGCGACAACGCCCGCCTGTTCTTAAAGGATAACAAGGAGCTTTGCACGCAGATCGAAAAGCAGCTGCATAAGATCATGGAGGACGAGCACGCCGCCGCCATGGCGGAAATGAAGCGCAAGGCCGCAGGCGCGCCTCCCGCGCCCGATCCCGAAACGGACGGCGTTGATCCCTTTGACGGCCCGGAGGAATAGTACGCGCGGTATTTTGCCAAAAAGCCTTGTAAAACAGCGAAATTTAAGTGATTTAGAACGGCGGAGCAATTCCGCCGTTTTTATGCCATCTCAAGCATCTTAATTACTGAAATGCTCTGTACTTTGCGGATTTAGCTTGGTATACTAGAAGCCAATCAAAGCATATCACGGCTTTAGCCGAATACCAACGGAGGAGTATACGCTATGGATCATGTAAAAGAAACGGATTTAAAACGCCTTGCTCTGGAAATCAGAATAGGCATACTGGACGCCATCGGCGCACGGGGCTTCGGTCACTTGGGCGGGTCATTGAGCATTGCAGACCTGTTGGCAGTGCTGTACGGCAGTGAAATGCGCTACGATGTGAAAAACCCCGCATGGCCGGAGCGGGACAAGCTGGTTTGCTCCAAGGGTCACGCAGGCCCCGCGGTATACGCCGCGTTGGCGGTAAAGGGCTTTTTCCCTTACGAAGTGCTAAAGACCCTGAACCAACCGGGCACAACGCTTCCCAGCCATTGCGATCACGACAAGACTCCCGGCGTGGACATCACCACGGGCTCCTTGGGGCAGGGCACTTCCCTTGCCGCCGGCATGGCGCTTGGGGATAAGCTCAAGGGTCGCGACAGCCGCACCTTCCTTGTGGTGGGCGACGGCGAGGCCAACGAGGGGCAGGTTTGGGAAACCATTATGTTCGCCTCCGCGAAGAAGCTGGATAACCTGTTCGTATTTTTAGACAACAACAAAAAGCAGCTGGACGGCCCCGTTGCCGAGGTACTGAACATCGGCCCCTTTGGCGAGAAGTTTGAGGCCTTTGGCTTTGATACGCAGGTCATCCCCGGAAACGACGTTGCCGCCATTTACGAGGCCATCGAAAAGGCGAAGGCCGTTACCGGCAAGCCCCACGCCATCGTGCTGGATACCATCAAGGGCGCGGGCATCAAGGAAGTGGAAGAAACCGCTTCCAACCACAGCATGCAGCCCAAGCCCGAGGTCATTGCCTCTTGGATGGCAGCGCTGAAAAACGAGCTTGCCGCATTGGCGTAAGAAAGGGGGAAAAACAATGAAAATCGTGTATACCGGTGAAATGGATAAAACCTTTAAAGAAGCCTTTTCTGCTGCTATCCCCCGCCTTTGCGCCGCGGACGACAGCGTGATCTATTTGGATGCAGACCTGATGAGCTGCGTTGGCACCGCCAAATTTGCCAAGGAGCATCCCGAGCGCGGTATCAACTGCGGTATTGCGGAGGCCAACATGGTTGGCGTTGCCGCAGGCCTTGCCGCCGCCGGCTTTAAGCCCATCGTGCACAGCTTTGGCACCTTCGCCTCCCGCCGCTGCTTCGATCAGGCGTTCCTTTCCGCGGGCTACGGGCATAACGGCATCACCATCATCGGCTCTGACCCCGGCGTGACTGCTGCTTTCAACGGCGGTACGCACATGCCCCTTGAGGATGTGGCGCTGTTTAGGGCGCTGCCCGAATCCACCGTGATCGACGTGACCGATACCGCCATGCTGGACAGCGTTCTCGCCCAGTGCGTGGATCGCCCCGGCGTGAAATACATCCGCATGCACCGCAAGAACAACGCCAAGGTCTATGCCGACGGCGAAACGACACCCATCGGCCGCGCCATTCCTCTTCGTGAGGGCAAGGATGCCGTTGTGTTTGCCGCAGGCATTATGGTGCACGAGGCCATGCAGGCCGCCAAAGCGCTTGCGGAGGAAGGCATTGAGGTGGCTGTGGTGGATATGTTCACCATCAAGCCGCTGGATGAAGAAGCCGTGGTGAAATACGCCAAGGCCACCGGCGCGGTTGTCACGGCGGAAAACCACAATAAAATCGGCGGGCTGTTCTCCGCCGTTTCCGAAACGCTGGCAAAGGCTTGCCCCACCCCCGTGGAATACGTTGCCGTGGAGGACGTGTTTGGCGAGGTTGGGCCTTTAAACTACCTACAGGAGCGCTTTGGCCTTACC
Source organism: uncultured Oscillospiraceae bacterium (assembly GCA_964476505.1). Lineage (GTDB taxonomy): Bacteria > Bacillota > Clostridia > Christensenellales > CAG-138 > CAYZAW01. The sequence goes on from CAYZAW010000002.1 coordinate 8,178, forward strand.
GCCGCGCATGTGGCACAGCAGGTGAAGGCTGTGTTAAAGCGGAAGTAAAATATTACCCCGGCAGGTCAAGGTATTTCCATAAACACCTTGATAACGGGCGATTGTAACGAAGAACCGTCACCTACAAAAGCAGCAGTGTGCGTAAAAGCCGACTGCTGCTTTTTTCAAATGACGGCCTTGCCCACGGATCGTAGGCGGCAATGACCGCATCGCCCCGCCGGATGGCAGGCGTTCCTTTGAAAACGCATTTCACTGCATTTGGTAAAACCAGTTGATAATCCGGCGAGCATTCGATATACTTAATATATATTTAGTATATTCGAACAGTGCACACATCTTTGGCGCATCGGCGCACCACATAACGCTTTGACATACGGCGTAAGCTAAACGTACAGTATCTACGAAAGGCGGAAGAAACATGGAAGCAGCGATGCAGCAGGAACTGTTTGACCTGCTAAAGCAGGAGATCAAGGAAATGGGGATGGACACCACCGACGTGGAGGGTGCGGGCGGCCCGCAGGCGGGAGACACGCTTCGGGTGCTTTTGCCTATCACAGACGAATCGATCCCGGTGATACTCGACATCATGGCGATAAACGTGGGCGAGGATGCGGATATCGTGCAGTTTTACACCACGCTCTCTATGGAGCTGGGTTCAGGGCGCGAGGAGCTGATAAAAGCGATCCCCGCGTTTAATTTTTTCTGCCCTATCGGCACGTTCGGTATCTTTCAACAGGAACAGCTGTATCATAAATACGGCTTTTTGCTCCGCGCAGGGGCAACGGCAGAGGAGCTTTGCACAGAGCTGCTGGATGTGCTTGCGGCGCTGTATAACGTGCTGGATGCGCATTACCCTATTGCCATGCGCCTTGCAGACGGCGAGCAAACATGTGAGCAGGCCGCGCCTAACTGGAGCATCGTGAGCGCGTAAGCACTTTATCAAAACGCATACAGGGGCTTTGACCGGAGGGCAAACTGATGTTTACAAGAGCCGAGAAGAAGCAGGAGAATCCAAAAGCTGCACCAAGCAGCGGTGTTCTGCTGGGCGGCGCGCGTACGCCTAATTCAGCGATGCTCCAAAGGCCGGCGGGCGCACCCGGCGGCGGGAACCTTCCTAATTCGCTGATGCTGCGCAGGCTGCAAGGTGCGTCCGGCGCTTCCACAGGGGCGGACGCTTTACAGGCAGGCATGCAGGCCAATCGAGCTCCGCTGCCGCCAACACCGGCAGCTACCCCCTTTTCGCGGGGCTTTAGTGCCGCGTCCAGATGGGGCGGCGCGCCTGCGGCAAACGCGCCGCAGCCCGCCCCCGCAGGCGTTGGCCGCACGGCGCTCGGCGGGTTTATGCCGGGGCATGCCGCACCGGCAGTGATGCCCGGAACCCAGCCGCCTCCCGCAAGAGCGCCCGGCTTCCTTTCAAGGGTAAGCAAAAACGTACGCGGAATCGGTCACAATATTGGCGAGGCTGTAACAGGCGCTGCACATACGGTGGGCGGCGCGGCGATGTCTGCCGGGCGTACGGTGGGCGGTGCGGCAATGTCTGCCGGGCGTACGGTAGGAAAAGCAGCAGTCACTGCAGGGCGTGCGGTAGGAAACGCAGCAGTCACTGCAGGGCGCGCGATAGGAAGCGCGGCGACAACAGCCGGGCACGCGGTAGTCGGAGCAGCGCATACGGTTGGCCACGCAGGAATGAACGCCGGGCTGGCAGTAGGCAGCGTTGCCGGAATCGCGGCAAATAAGGTAAAGGATACGACCGTTGGCGTTGCCCAATCCATGCAGCGCAAGCATCAGCGTGCTGTTGACAACCTCAACAATGACCGCGCGAACTTCCAAGATATGGACTGGAAGGAGCGCGCCAAATGGGTGGCGCAAAATCCGCTTGCGTACATGCTTGCATCAGGCAAGCAAGAGGATACGCTTGCGCGCAACGCGCATGCGCGCGGCATAGAGCGCATGGCGGGCAACCTGCGGGATACCACAAGCTACGACTTAGGCGATGCCGCATACGACCCGCTGACGGACGCGTCTTTGAACGCCGCTCCGCCGCCCCCCGCAGAGCCGGCTTGGAACAATAACCCGTTTTATGAACCCGATGGCGACAAGGGCGTAGAGCAGTTCAATCCGCTGTATGTGGGCAAACATGCAGGCACGGGCGGCAATTGGAGCGCCAGACCCACAGCGCAGGGCGATGCCGCAACTGTGGGCGGCACGGCAGCCGGGTTACACCGCGCACCCGCATTTCAGGCGCTTGCCAATCAGGCAGGGGCAAGAAGGCAGCCCTCCATTCCGCCAAGAGTGAAAGCGCCCAATTATCAAGACGTTGGCACGGACGACACGCTGGGCGTTGGCGAGGACGTACGCGCCTATACCGGCAAGGCAAGCTTGGCGGGCGCAGTGCTTGCCCCGGGAGCAGGCTTCTTTTCAAAATCGCTTAATAAGGTGCGGCAATCGATCGCCGATCAAAATGCCGACAGGGAGCATTGGGGGCTCGTATATCAGCAGTTTAGGGATGCATACGGCGATAATGATAGCAGAACAATACAAATGAAAGAACACATGGAAGAACAGGTGCAAAGGCACGAGCTCACAGGCGTACAACAGGGGTTTGGCGTAACGAGCAGCGTGCTGGGCGCTGCGGGCAATGCGCTTTCCACCGTGTCCTCTGCAGCGGAGTTCTTGGGCAATGCCAAAAAGGGCAACTATGCCGACGCATCAGGCAATGCGCTAAGCATGGCGGGCAGTATAGGCAGCTTTGCCGGAAACGTTGCAAAAACCGTAGCATACGCCAACGGCGGGCTGCAAACGATAGAAAACGTAGCCGGAAATGTGATACCCGGCATAGGCGTTGGCGTTGGCGGCTTGCAGATGATAGGCGGCGGAACAAAGGTGGCTTCCGCCACGGCAACGCGTGTGAAAATGAGCAACCGCATGGCGGCAATGAATGACAGGCGCGAGGCCGGCGAGGCCGGCGGCTGGAGCCGCGACGACGAGCGGATGTACCGCACCGCGAAGCAGGCCAAGGGGTTTGCCAAGGTGCGTCAGTTTGAGGGTGCCATGGATATTGGCGCAGGCGCATTGAACATGGTAGGCAGCGCCGTTACGCTGGGCGGCGTGACCGCCCCGGTGGGCGCTGTGATATCGGGCGCAGGCACCGTGGCAGGCGTTGCGAAGGACGTTATCGCAGGCAAGCTGAAGAAGGCACAGCGCAACGAGGTCGTGGAAGAGGAGCTTGGGTTGGACGAGAAGATACAAGCGCTGATCGACCAAGGCATCGACCCGCGGGACGCAAAGCATACGGTTCTCAAAGCCATGGGCTTCCAGTCCGGCAAGCGAAAAGAGGCGTTCCAGCACATCACCATGCGCCGCGCAACGGATATCCACAAGCGCGCAAGCGCGGGCGATCAGGACGCTATGAAGATGGTGGACGATCTTGGCCTTTACAAAACAGGCTCAGGGTACAGCCTGCAGGGCATTGCCGAAAAGCTCGGCATGGAATCCGGCTCGTCTTGGCAGCAGCAGATGCAGGAGACCGCACATTCGCGTGACAAAAACCCGTTTGCCGAGCGGGCGGCAGACAACCGGGAAAAGGTTCGCCTTGAGCAGGAAGAAAAGGCGCGTAAGGAGCGGGAGAAGGCCGCAAACGGCGGCGGCAGGCTGCAACGCGCAAAGAACTTCTTCTCCCGTAAAAAATAGCGCGCAGGCAGGGTGAAAGGTACACTCCCTTCGTAAACCCAAATGCAAAACAGAGGCGGCTCAAATGAGCCGCCTCTAAGTGTTTAATCGATTTCTCACATACCGCGTACTGACCCCTACACGGCAAACCCGCTTATTATCTCCCCTCGCTGGGATATTTCCCGGCGGATACATGGGGTCTGGGGATAATATCCCCAGCGGGGTATGGGGCAGCGCCCCATTATTTTACGCTGAACTTATACACGGTTTTGCTCGTTTTTACGCTGCCGGGCTTCAGCACGGGCGAGGGGAAATGCGTGATCGCCATGCTGTTGGGGAAATACTGGGTCTCCAAGCAGAAGCCGTGGCGGCGGTTATAGCGCACGCCGTCTTTCCCGGCGCGATCGGTCATGAAATTGCCGGTGTACAGCTGGATACCGGGAAGATCGGTGTAGGTTTCCATCACGCGCCCGCTTGCGGGATCGTACGCGGTGGCGGCAAGGGACAACTCGCCGCGGTAATTGCGGCGCAGCACATAGTTGTGGTCGTAACCGCCGGCGTTTTTGATGTTCTCATCGTCGCTGTCAATTCGCGCGCCGATAGGCGTTGGCACGGTAAAGTCCAAGGGAGTGCCTGCTACGGGCAGGATCGCGCCGGTAGGCAACAGAGCGGCGGAGGCCGGGGTAAAGAAATCCGCATTGATCTCAAGCACCTGCTCGCCCATATAGCCGCTGTCATGCCCGGCCAAATTGAAGTACGCATGGTTGGTCAGGTTCGCGGGGGTAGGTTTGTTGGAGGATGTTTCGTATGCGATCACGATCTCGTTCTCGTCGGTGAGGGAATAGCGCACACGCGCCGTGAGTTCACCGGGGAAGCCCTCCTCACCGTCTGCGCTGACATAGGTGAACAGCACGCTGTCGCCCTGCACCTCGCTGTTCCACAGCTTGGCATCAAAGCCCACGCGCCCGCCGTGCAGCGTGTTTCGCCCGTCGTTTGCGTACAGCTCGTACTCCTTGCCGTCCAGATTGAAATGCGCCGCGCCGATTCGGTTGGCCACCCGCCCGCAGATAGCGCCGAAGCAGCCGTCGTTGGCCTTGTAGCCGACGGCATCCGCATAGCCCAGCACAACGTCCTTGAACGCGCCGTTACGATCCGGCATTACGGCGGAAACGATACGCGCACCGTAATTGCACAAGCCCAGCTTTGCACCGCGGCTGTTGGTTATGGTATATAACAGCGTATCTCCCACGTTGGGTAAAACGCCAAAGGACTGAATCTTGATCTGCATAAAAATCCCCTCCTATATTTTTTCTCATTATACCCTGTAATCTCCCCAAGGGAAAGGGGTGCGGCGCGCTTAATTTTCCTTGCTTCGCGGCTTTTTCATGGTAAGGGAGATGCGCTTCTTTTCCTTTTGCACTTCGAGTACCCAAACGGTAACGATATCCCCTGTGGTAAGTGCCTCGCTGGGGTGCTTGATGTACCGGTCGGTGATTTGGGAGATATGCACCAAGCCATCCTGATGCACGCCGATATCCACAAACGCGCCAAAGTCCACCACGTTTCGAACGGTGCCTGTAAGCTCCATGCCGGGCACCAGATCGTCTATCTCCATCACGTCCGTGCGCAAAAGCGGCGGGGGCAGTTCGTCTCGCGGGTCGCGCCCGGGCTTTACCAGTTCCTTTGCAATGTCCTGCAAGGTAGGCAGCCCCGCGCCGATTCGCTCGGCATCCGCCTTGGTAAGCGTTTTTGCTTTTTCCGCCAGTGTTTTGGTGTTGCCCGCCTTCACGTCCTGCATGGTAACGCCGCAGAATTCCAGCAAACGCCCCGCCACCTCGTAGGATTCCGGGTGCACACCGGTGTGGTCTAACAACTCCCGGCTTTCCGGCACGCGTAAAAAGCCCGTGCTCTGCTCGTAGCTTTTATCGCCCAACTTGGGCACCTTTTTGAGTGCCTTGCGGCTTTTATATGCGCCGTTTTCCTCCCGGTAAAGCACGATGTTTTTTGCCACCGTGGCGGATATCCCGGCAACCCGGCCCAACAGCGCGGCGGACGCGGTGTTCACGTCTACCCCAACGCTGTTCACGCAGTCCTCCACCACCCCGTCTAAGGCGGCAGATAGCTGCTTTTGCGGCATGTCGTGCTGATACTGGCCTACGCCGATGCTCTGGGGGTCTATCTTCACCAGCTCCGCCAAGGGGTCTTGCATGCGCCTTGCAATGGAAACGGCGCTTCTGATGGATACATCGAACTGGGGAAACTCCGCCGCCGCAAGCTTGGAGGCGGAATATACGGAGGCTCCGGCTTCGTTTACGATCATATACGCAAGGTCGGTACCCTTGATAAGATCGGCGGCAAACTGCTCGGTTTCGCGGGAGGCGGTGCCGTTGCCGATGGCAATGGCGCTGATGCCGTGCTTTTTAATGAGGGCTTTTACGGTACTCGCCGCTTCTGCAACCTTGTTGTGCGGCGGCACGGGGTAGATCACGCCTGTATCCAGCACCTTGCCGGTGCCGTCCACCACCGCCAGCTTGCAGCCGGTGCGGTACGCCGGGTCTAACCCAAGCGTTACCCGGTTTTTCACCGGCGGCTGTAACAGTAAGGGCTTGAGGTTCAGGGCAAACATGCGAATCGCCTGCGTGTTTGCCGTATCCGTGAGGTCGTTTCTGATCTCTCGCTCCAAGGAGGGGAACAACAGCCGGTCAAAGGAATCCGCGATCGCCAGCCTCACCTGCTCCGTTACGGGGCAGGGTGCAGTGAGGATGCTGCGCTCCATCACCGCAATGGCGGCGGCGGGGTCGGTTTTGATGCGCACCTTTAAAAAGCCCTCCCGCTCCCCGCGGTTTACCGCCAGGATGCGATGCCCGGGAATGCGGGACACCGCCTCGCTGTACTCGTAATACAGGCGGTATACGCTGTCCTCGTCTTTCGCGGCCTCTGTTACAACGGCGGCGTTTTGCCAGATCAGCATGCGAAGCTTTTTTCTGATGGCAGCGTCGTCCGAAAACTGCTCCGCCAGAATATCCCGCGCGCCCTGCAGCGCGTCCTCTGGGGTCAACACGCCCGCTTCCTCATTGATATACGCTTGTGCCAGCGCTTCCGGTGCGGGGCTGTTCTTCTGCTGCAATAACAGCGCTGCCGAAAGCGGCTCCAAGCCCTTTTCCTTGGCAACGGAGGCGCGCGTCTTGCGCTTTTGCTTATAGGGGCGGTAAAAGTCCTCCACCTCCGCCAGCGTTTTTGCGGCGAGGATGGCGGCTTGCAGCTCGTCCGTCAGCTTGTCCTGCCCGGCGATGGCGGCAATGACCTCATTTTTTCGCGCTTCCAGCCCGCGCAGGTATTCCAAACGGTCGGCAACCTCCCGGAGGCGTTGGTCGTCCATGCTGCCGTGCATTTCCTTACGGTAGCGCGCGATAAACGGGATGGTGTTGCCGTCGTCTATCAGCTTGATAATGTTTTCGATATGCGCCGGGTTTGCCTGAAACTCCGCCGCAAGAACCTGTACCATGTTTGCCATGCTTGCTGTTTCTTCCTTCCTGATGCTGTGTAAGAAATAATAGCATGAAATCCGCCTCCGCGCCAGTAGCGCTTCCGGCAAGCGGCGTGTTCTTTAGCGCTTATGCCCACCTGCGGCTTAAAAAAACCGATCTCAAAATTTTCCTTGACGTTTCTGAATAAACATGTATAATAGATGCATATTTATACACTCAGTATTGTGGGGTGACAGACCATGTGGCAGGTTTTTATTGACGGGCAGGCAGGAACCACCGGGCTTCGCATCCGGGAGCGGCTGCAAGCGCGGGCGGACATTTCGCTTTTAACCGTCAGCGAGGAGCAGCGAAAGGACGCCGCCGCGCGCAAGGCACTGTATGAGCAGGCGGACGTAACGTTTTTCTGTCTGCCGGACGCTGCCGCCATTGAAGCAGCCGCGCTTGCGGAGGGCACAGGCACGCGCATCATCGATACCTCCACCGCCCACCGCACCAGCCCCGACTGGGCGTACGGTTTTGCAGAGCTTGGTCCCGCCTTTCGGAAGACCATACAAAAAAACTCTAAGGTCGCCGTTCCCGGCTGCCACGCCAGCGGCTTTATCGCACTGGTCTACCCGCTGGTTAAGGCCGGCGTGCTTTCCCCGGATGCGGTGCTTGCGGGCACCTCCCTTACCGGATACAGCGGCGGCGGCAAAAGCATGATCGCGGAATATACGGCGGCTGACAGAAGCGCGGCTTACGATGCGCCAAGGCAGTACGCGTTTACGCAGGCGCATAAGCACCTGCCGGAAATGCAGGCGGTGTGCAAGCTTACAAAAAAGCCGCTGTTCATGCCCATCGTGGCGGACTATTACAGCGGCATGCTGGTAAGCGTTCCCTTGGAAGCGGAGCAGCTACAAGGCGTTACGGGCGACCCGCGCGCGTATTTGGAAGCGCTGTATAAAGCGCATTATCAAAACGAAGCGTTGATCTTTGTGCAGGAGGGCGGCTATACGGGGTTGGTACCCGCCAACGCCTATACCGGACGGGACAGCATGGAGATCGCCGTATCGGGAAACGCGGAGCGCATTGTTGTATCCGCCCTGTTCGATAATTTGGGAAAAGGCGCGTCAGGCGCGGCGGTACAATGCCTGAACCTGATGCTTGGTGTGAAGGAAACCACCGGCTTGGTGCTATAAGGAGGGTAACATGGAGTTTATATCCGGCGGCGTTTGCGCCGCAAAAGGCTTTACGGCTTCCGGCGTACACTGCGGAATCCGCAAAAACAAGGACAAGCGCGACCTTTCGCTTATCAAAAGCGAGGTGAAAGCTTCCGCCGCCGCTATGTATACGAGAAATCTGGTGTTTGGCGCACCCATCACCGTAACGCGTAACCACATTGCAGACGGGTTTGCGCAGGCGGTCATCTGCAACAGCGGCAACGCCAACACCTGCAACGCCAACGGCGTAGAGATCGCAAACGAAATGTGCGCTCTTGTGGAGCAGCATGCGGGCATTCCTGCAAACGATGTGATCATCGCCTCCACGGGGGTCATCGGCAAGCCCTTGGACATTGCGCCCATCGCCTCCGGCATGGAAGCGCTGGTGGCGGGCTTGGGCGATCACAGCCAAGAAGCCGCCGAGGGCATTATGACCACCGACACCAAATTGAAGGAGTTTGCCGTGGAATTCACGGCAGGCGGCAAGACCTGCCGCTTGGGCGGTATTGCCAAGGGCTCCGGCATGATACACCCCAACATGGCAACCATGCTGGTGTTTTTGACCACCGATGCTGCCATTGCCCCCGCCATGCTGCAAAAGGCCCTGCATGACGTGGTGGAGGATACCTTTAACATGGTCAGCGTGGATGGAGACACCTCCACCAACGACATGGTGTCCATCATGGCAAACGGTATGGCGCAAAACCCGCCTATTGCGGAAGCAAATGCCGATTACGCCGCCTTTTACAAGGGGCTGTATGCCATCTTAGAGCAGCTTTCCCGCGCCATCGCCAAGGACGGCGAGGGTGCAACAAAGCTACTCACCTGCAAGGTAACGGGCGCTTTTGATAAGCAGACCGCGCGTACGGTTGCAAAGTCCGTTGTATGCTCCACGCTGTTCAAGGCCGCCATGTTCGGCGCAGATGCCAACTGGGGCCGGGTGCTTTGCGCCATAGGCTACAGCGGCGCGGATGTGGACGTGATGAAGATCGACCTCACCTTCGCCTCCAAGGCGGGTACGCTGCCCGTTTGCAAAAACGGCGCGGGCATCCCCTTCTCCGAGGAGCTTGCAAAGGTGGTATTGAGCGAGGACGAGATCGACATTCTCGTATCGCTAAACAGCGGGAATGCCGCCGCCACCGCATGGGGCTGCGATTTAACATACGACTATGTAAAGATCAACGGAGATTACCGCACTTGATGCGCGGGGAGGAGCAAGCATGCAGGTAAACAACGCAAGCCGGGCGCAGGTGCTCATCGAAGCCCTGCCCTACATACAGAAATACTGCAACAAAATACTGGTGGTCAAATACGGCGGCAACGCCATGATCAACAGCGAATTGAAGGAAGCTGTGATGCGGGACATCGTGCTGTTGTCCTCCATAGGTATCAAGGTAGTATTAATTCACGGCGGCGGGCCGGAGATCTCCGATCTGCTAAAGAAAACCGGCAAGGAAAGCAAGTTTTTAGACGGTCTTAGGGTCACCGACGAGGAGACCATGGACGTAGTGCAGATGGTGCTTGCAGGCAAGATCAACAAGCACCTCGTGAATATGCTGGAATGCTTTGGCGGCAAGGCGCTTGGGCTTTCCGGAATCGACGGGCACATGATACAGGCCTCGCAGTTAAAGCCGGAATTGGGGCAGGTGGGCGAGATCACAGCCGTAAACGCGCAGCCCATCCTAGACGTGCTGGAGCTAGGCTACATCCCAGTCATCTCCACCGTAGCCTGCGACGAAAAGGGCAATGTGTACAACATCAATGCAGACACCGCCGCCGCCCGTATTGCGGGAACGCTAAAGGCGGAAAGCTACATCGTGATGACGGACATCCAAGGCATATTGAAGGATAAGGACGATCCCGAGTCGCTGATTCCCGTGGTGCAGGTATCCGAAGCGCCGCAGTTGGTGCGCGAGGGCGTGATCTCCGGCGGCATGATCCCCAAGGTGGAGTGCTGCATCGAGGCCATCCGCCGCGGCGTGAAAAAGGTATTTATCATCGACGGGCGGGTAGCGCATTCCATCGTGATCGAGGTTTTGACCGATGAAGGCATCGGTACCATGTTTATTTAAGGGGGACGGCATATGAACACCAAGCAGTTAGACGAAATCTATATTGCGAATACCTACAAGCGTGCCGATCTTGTGCTGAAAAGCGGTAAGGGCTCTCTTCTCTGGGACGAGGCAGGCCGGGAGTATATCGATTTTTCCACGGGCATTGCGGTAAACGTTTTTGGCGTGGCAGACGATGTCTGGATGGCGGCGGTAACAGAGCAGCTGGGGGTGCTTCCCCATTGCTCCAACCTGTATTACAGCAGCCCGCAAACAAAAGTGGCAGAGCTGCTTTGCAGCCGCACGGGCATGAAAAAGGTGTTTTTTGCAAACTCCGGCGCGGAGGCGAACGAATGCCTTATTAAAGCCGCCAGAAAGTACGGCAGCGACCGATACGGGGATGTTCGCCCCAACATCATTACGCTGGTGAACAGCTTTCACGGGCGCACCGTGACCACGCTTTCCGCCACCGGGCAAGAGCATTACCATCAGCATTTTGGCCCTTTCACCCCCGGCTTTATCCATGTTGCCGCCGGGGATACCGAGGGCATGCGCGCCTCCATGGAAAACGGTGACGTTTGTGCAGTGCTCTTGGAAATGGTACAGGGCGAGGGCGGCGTGATTCCGCTGGACAAAGCCTTTGTGCAGGAGGTTTATCAACTTTGCCATACGCATGATGTGCTGTTTATGGTGGACGAGGTGCAAACGGGAAACGGACGCACGGGCTCGCTTTACGCCTACATGCAGTACGGCGTGACGCCGGACGCGTTTTCCACCGCGAAGGCGCTGGCGGGAGGCCTGCCCTTTGGCGCGGCGGTGCTTAGCGAAAAGCTGGAGCATACCTTGGGCTTTGGCGACCACGGTTCTACCTTTGGCGGCAACCCCATCTGCGCGGCAGGGGCGTATTCCATACTGTCCCGCATAGACGATGCGTTGTTGACCGAGGTAAAAAATAAAGAAGCTTACATCCGCGGAGCGCTTTCGGGCGCAAAGGGCGTAAAGTCCATAACCGGCCTTGGGCTGATGCTGGGCATCGAATGCGAAAAGCCCGCAAGCGAGGTAGTTGCCGCGTGCCTGAATAAAGGCGTTGTGGCACTGACCGCAAAGAACAAGCTTAGGCTTTTGCCCGCCCTGAACATCCCCATGGAGCTGCTTATCAAAGGAATTGATATCATAAAGGAGGCCATTGCCGAATGAAGCACTTATTGAAACTCTCCGATCTCTCCAAGGACGAAATTTTGGAGATACTGAACCTTGCCGATCAGCTGAAATACGAAAAGCAAAACGGCATTGCGCACCCCTTGCTTGCAGGTAAAACCTTAGGCATGATATTCCAAAAATCCTCTACGCGTACCCGCGTTTCCTTTGAGGTGGGCATGTATCAGCTGGGGGGCAGCGCACTGTTTTTATCCTCCCGCGATCTGCAAATCGGCCGCGGCGAGCCTGTAGAGGATACCGCCCGCGTGCTTTCCCGGTATTTAGACTGCATCATGATCCGCACGTTTGAGCAGGCCGAGGTGGAGGCGCTGGCAAAGTACGGCTCCATCCCCATCGTAAACGGCTTGACGGATTACGCGCATCCCTGCCAGGTGCTTGCAGACCTTATGACCATTCGGGAGCATAAGGGCAAGCTTTCCGGCTTAACGCTGTGCTTTATCGGCGACGGCAACAACATGGCAAACTCGCTGATCGTAGGCGGTATCAAAATGGGCATGAAGGTAGCCGTGGCCTGCCCGAAGGACTATCAGCCGGACGCCGCCATCATGGCATGGGCGAAGGAAAACGGCAGCTTTACCTGCGTAAACGACCCCAAGGCCGCGGCTGCGGGCGCAGACGTGCTGTATACAGACGTTTGGGCGTCTATGGGGCAGGAGGGCGAAGCCGAGAAGCGCAAGCAGGCGTTTTCAGGCTATCAGGTGAACGATGAGATCATGGCTGTTGCCAAGCCCGATGCGATGGTGCTCCACTGCCTGCCCGCCCACCGTGGCGAGGAGATCACGGCGGAGGTGTTTGAGGCACACGCCAACGAGATATTCGACGAAGCCGAAAACCGCCTGCATGCGCAAAAGGCAGTGTTGGTAAAGGTGATGCAGTAAAATCAGTGTCAACAGCAAAGCCCGCTTTCCGGCGGGCTTTTTGCTGTTCCTATTTTTGTTTCACACGCATAGGCTATTTGTGATATAATGGCGTGTGTATTGCCGCAGTTGCGGCGCTATCCGAATGATTGGAGATGAATGAAAGCATGCATATCGTGGTATTGGCTGGCGGTATTTCCACCGAACGGGAGGTATCCTTATCCTCCGGCTCTATGGTGGCAAAAGCTTTACAGCATAACGGGCACAAGGTTGTGCTTTTAGACGCGTTCTATGGCCTGGCGGACTGCCCGGAGGACGCTTCACAGCTGTTCCGGGAGGAAAAAGAAATTCAGCAATTCAACGTGCTGGAGCAGTCTCCGGATATCAAAAAGCTCAAGGCGGAGCGTCCTGATTCCGGCTTTGGAGAATTCGGCCCCAATGTTTTACGCATCTGCCAAGCGGCGGACATGGTATATATGGGCCTCCACGGGGAAAACGGCGAGAACGGACGCATCCAAGCCGCCTTTGACCTCTTAGGCATCAAATACACCGGCACGGGCTATTTGGGAAGCGCCCTTGCCATGGATAAATGGGTCACCAAGCAGCTGTTGATGCACCACGGAGTCAAGACCCCCAACGGGCAACTGTTCCATGCGGGAGATTCCACCGAGGGCGCGGACGCTTACGGCTTCCCCTGCGTGGTAAAGCCCGTATCCGGCGGCTCCAGCGTGGGCGTGGTGATCGCGGAAAACGCGGCCATGCTGGAGGAGGCGCTTGCTGTTGCCGCTGCCGAGAACGAGGATGTTCTGGTAGAGCAGTACATCAAGGGCCGGGAGTTTTCCTGCGGGCTGTTGGGCGACGCGGCGCTGCCGCCTATCGAGATCATCCCCAAGGGCGAGTTTTACGATTACGCGCATAAGTATCAGCCCGGCTGGACCACGGAGGTCTGCCCCGCCATCATTACGGACGATGCCACTTGGAAAATGCAGTCTGCGGCGCTTACGGTATACAAGGCGCTGAACCTTTCCGTTTACTCCCGGGTAGACTTTTTGATGAACACGAACGGGGAGCTGTTCTGCCTGGAGGCCAACACCCTTCCCGGCATGACCCCCACCTCCCTGCTGCCGCAGGAGGCAGCGGCGGTAGGCATTGATTACGAGGCGCTGTGCGAGCGCATCGTACAGCTTTCCTTAGCAAAATATCAATAGCGAGGCAGTTATGAAACCGATCACGTTGGGCAATGTGCTTGCGAAAAACGGCGCGCCGTATTTCGGGAACGACAATCTGTTTAAAAGCCCCATCACGGGCGTGTGCATCGACAGCCGCAAGGTACGCCCCGGAGACTTGTTTGTGCCCATTCGCGGAGAGCGCTTTGACGGCCATGATTTTATTGATGTAGCCTACGAAAACGGCGCTGTCTGCGTGTTGACCGAGCGCCCGTTGCACAGCGACCGGCCTTTTGTGCTGGTGCCGGATACGCTGCATGCGTATCACCGCATTGCTGCTTATTACCGAAGCCTGTTTCCCATCCCCGTGATCGGCATAACGGGAAGCGTTGGAAAAACCACCACCAAGGAGCTGATAGCCGCGGTGCTTTCTGCCGGGATGCGCGTGTTCAAATCCCCCGGCAACCTCAACAACCAAACCGGCGTGCCCCAAGCGCTGCTGTCCTTGACCGACGAGGATCAGGCGGCGGTGATCGAAATGGGCACCAATCATTTTGGCGAGATCGACGCTTTAGCCTCCATGGTGCAGCCGACATACTGTGTTTTGACCAACATCGGCACCGCGCACATCGAGCATTTAAAATCGCAGGAGGGCATTCTAAACGCCAAATGCGAAATGCTGCCCCACATGCAAAAGGGCGGACGGGTATTCGTTTGCGGAGACGATCCGCTGTTGATGCAGGTGAAAAACGCCCGCACCGACGTGACCACCTACGGTATACAGCCGCACAACGACCTTCGCGCGGAGGATGTGCAGGAGGACGGGCTGATCGGCATTTCCTTTACAGCGGTTTCCAAGGATGTGCGTATCCCGCTGTACGTGCCCGCACCCGGCATGCACATGGTGCAAAACGCGCTGTGCGCAACGGCGCTTGGGCTGCAGCTTGGCTTAACGCCTGAGAAGATCAAGGCCGGGCTTGCCACATACACGCCGCTGTCCGGCCGTATGTGCGTGGAAAAGAGCCACGGTGTTACCATATTGAACGATGTGTATAACGCCAACCCCGCTTCCATGCGTTCATCTATCGACGTGCTGGCAAAGGCCGCCGGGCGCAAGGTGTGTATATTAGGCGATATGCTGGAATTAGGCCCCGACGCGCCCCGTTACCACAAGGAGATCGGCGAATACGCCGCGCGGCACGGTGCGGCCTGCATCCTTTGCGTTGGAGATCTCTCCCAGAACACCACGGACGGTGCAAAGGCGGCTGGCGCGGAAGCTATCCATTTCAAAACGCAGGAGGCGCTGTTAAACAAGCTGCAGGGCTTGGTGGCCTCCGGTGATACGGTGCTGGTAAAGGCCTCCCGCGGCATGCGCATGGAGCGCGTGGTGGAGGCGCTGCGCCAACAGGAAGAAAAAAAGTAGGCAAGTGAACATGCGAAACATCCTTTGCTTGATACTCGCCGCGGTCATGCTTGCAGCGTCCGTGGCGTTTGGTATTTACCTGGGTATCCCCTTAACACTGGCGTTCCTTTTATTTGTATACTGCGCTCTAAAAAACGGGCACACCAAACAAGAAGTTGCGGGCTTTGCCAAGCAGGGCTTCAAAAAAGCGCTGATCGTGGTAAAGGTGCTGCTTTTGATTTCCCTTTGCACTGCGCTGTTCTTCGCTTCCGGTTCAACCGCTTCTCTTATCCATTATGCGCTGCTGCTGATACGCCCTAAGCTGTTTCTACTGTTATGCTTTGTGATCGCTGCCGGGTTTTCCATGCTGCAGGGCAGCGCCTTTGCCGCCGCCGCCACAGGCGGTGTGGTGCTGTACATCATCGGGTGCGCGGGCGGCGTGCCCCCGGCCATGACCGTGGGAGCCATTCTCTCCGGCGTTTACGTGGGCGACCGCGCTTCCCCTGTTTCCTCGTCTTTGGCGCTTGCCTCTGCTTTAACGGACGTGCCGCATAAGCGGGCGTTTCCGCTCATGCTGAAAACCGGCCTTGTGCCGTTTTTACTTGCACTGTTGTTCTATCTGCCCTTTTCGCTTTTGAACCCGCTCTCCGGCGCGATGACCGGCCTATCTGCCGACCTTTCCGCCACCTATCACATCGGCCTTGTAGCAGTGCTGCCCGTGTTGTTGCTGCTAACGCTTTGCGTGCTGCGCGTTGGCGCCACATGGAGCCTGCTGTTTTCCGCCGTTGCCGCGCTGTTGGTGGCGGTATTCTATCAGGGAGTAACGCCTGCGTCGCTTATCCCCACGCTGTTGACCGGTTATGCCTTGCCGGAAGGACATGCCTTAGCGGGCATTATGCAGGGCGGCGGGCTGTTCCCCATGATAAAAAGCATGTATGTGGTGGCGGTATCCTGCGCGCTTGCGGTGGTGCTGGAGGAGGGCGGGCTCATAGGCTCGCGTATCCCAAGCCTGCTTGCAAAAGAAAAAAGGCCGCTCCCCCTGCTTTTACGCATGTGGGCGGTTGCCATACCGGGCGCTATGCTGGGCTGTAACCAAACGATGTCTTTGGTGCTGACCGGGCAGCTTATGAAAAAGCCCTACGAGGTCGCAGGGCTTACCAACGAGGCCATGATGACCGACCTCTCGCTTTCCGCAACGCTGCTTTCCCCGCTGATTCCGTGGACGCTGGCCTTTACCCTGCCGCTTTCCGCGTTGCAGTACAACAGCCTTGCCTGCCTGCCCTTCGCTGCGTTTTTATGGATCGGCCCGGTGTATCACTTGATACAGTGTTATGCCTCCGGCGGCTTAAGGTTTCTTTGTAAAGAAACCCTAAGAACCCAGAAACTTTAAAATATACATTGCTATTATTTAAGGGGCTGTGCTGTGCACAGTCCTTTAAACATTACCCTTACTATCCCCCCCCCTCGCCGGGATCATTCCCGGCGAATGAAAGGGGTCGCAGGGGATAGTATCCCCTGCCGGGGTATGGGGCAGCGCCCCATGTTGAATCATTCCACTGCCGTAAAGCCCAAATCGTCCAGTGCGTCCACGGCGGTTTTCACGCAGTTTTCGCAGCCGTTCACGGTCACGGTTTTGTCGTTTAACGAAACAGAATAGTCCAGCCCCGCCTCGGTAAGCGCCTTTTCGATGCGCGCTACGCAATGCTCGCAGTGCATTTCCTCCACATGTAATACAGCCATTATGTTTTCTCCTTCTTACATCATTTTTTTCAGGGTGTCCGTTAACTCGTCTATCACCGTATCGTCCCCTGCGCGCAAGCCCTCGGCAACGCAGGAGCGGATATGGTTTTCCAAAAGCAGGCGGGAAAATGCAGAGAGCGCCGCCTGCACGGCGGAGGCTTGTATCAGCACGTCCGTACAGTATGCGTCCTGCTCCAGCATGCTTTTGATGCCGCGCACCTGCCCTTCGATGCGGTTGAGGCGGTGGATGAGCGCCTTGTACTCCGCTTCGTTACGATGCTTGGTTTTATGGGTACAGCAAGGTTGATTTCCTTCCATATGCAGCCCTCCTTATAGCTTTTTCGTGCCCAAGCGCAGAGCGTTTGTGACCACACAAACGGAGCTTAGCGACATTGCCAGCCCCGCCAGCATGGGCGACAGCAGCGGCCCGCCAAAGGCATACAGCAGCCCTGCCGCAACGGGAATACCCACGGTATTGTAAAAGAACGCCCAAAACAGATTTTGCTTGATGTTTTGAAGGGTCAGGCGGCTCAGGCGAATGGCGCGGGCAACGTCTGTAAGATCGCTTTTCATCAGCACCACATCCGCCGTTTCGATGGCGATATCGCTGCCCTGCCCGATCGCGCAGCCAACGTCTGCCTGCGCCAGCGCGGGTGCGTCGTTCACGCCATCTCCCACCATTAAAACGGTTTTACCCGTATCCTGCAAGGTCTTGATATGCGCGGCCTTTTCCTCCGGCAGCACCTCGGAGATCACCGTATCCACGCCGGTCACGCTTCCAATATGCGCCGCGGCAAGGCGGTTGTCTCCGGTCAAGAGCACGGTTTGAACGCCCATTTCCCGAAGGGTCTTGATGGCGGCGGCGCTGGTGGGCTTTACAGTATCCGCCATAGTGATAAGCCCCAACAATTCCTTCTCCACGGCGGTATAGATCACCGTTTCGCCCCGGCTTGCCGCCTCGTTTGCCGCTTTACCGTAAGGCGCGGTATCCACGCCCGCCTCGTTTAACAGCCGTGCGTTTCCAAGCATGGCCTGCCGCCCGTCTGAAAGGGTGGCTGTCACGCCAAAGCCGGGCTTATTTTGATTGTCTGTTACGGTCAGTGTCTCCACGCGTCTTTCCGCGCCGTATGCCGTAACGGCCTGCGCCAGAGGGTGCGCGGAGGCCTGCTCCAAGGTGCAGGCAACGGTTAAAAGCGCGTTTTCATCGTTGGCGTATACCCCCGTAACACGGGGCTTGCCCTCGGTAACGGTGCCGGTTTTATCCAGCACCACCACGCCGGCATGGCGCACGGTTTCCAGCGCCTCGCCGCTTCTGATCAATATACCCTGCTGGGCACCCAAGCCGGTACCCACCATTATGGCGGTGGGGGTTGCCAAGCCCAAGGCGCAGGGGCAGGCGATCACCAGCACGCTGGTAAAAATACGAAGCGCAAAGGACAGCGGCTCCCCTGCAATGAGCCAAACAGCCGCTGCGATAACGGCGATCGCCATGACCGTTGGCACGAATACCCCCGCCACCTTATCCGCGGTTTTTGCGATGGGCGCTTTTTTGCCCTGCGCCTCCTCCACAAAACGGATGATGCGCGAAAGCGTGGTGTCCGCGCCCACCCGCTGTACGCGGATGTACAACGCGCCGTTGTGATTCACGCTGCCGCCGGTAACGGCACTGCCCGCGGTTTTTTCCACAGGCAGGCTTTCGCCTGTAAGCATAGACTCGTCCACGCTGCTTTCCCCTTCCTCCACGATACCGTCCAAGGGGATACGCGCGCCGGGCTTCACCAGCAGAATATCGCCGATCACGCAAAGATCGGTGGAGACCTCCGTAAACTGCCCGTTGGGCGTTTTTCTAAGCGCCGTATCGGGCGAGAGCGCCATGAGCTTTTGAATAGCGCCCTTGGTTTTTTCCTTGCTGCCCGCCTCCAAATGCTTGCCCAACAGCACCAGCGTTATGACCACCGCCGCAGATTCGTAATACAGGTGATGCACATGCATGGGGGTATCGGAAAGCAGGAAGGTCATGACCAAGCTGTACAAAAAGGACGCGCCGGAGCCTATGGCGACCAGCGTATCCATATTGGGATTACCGTGGAAGAGCGCCTTCAGCCCGCCGGTAAAGAACCGCCTGCCAAAGTACAGCACGGGGATTGTTAACAATAATTGCAGCAGCGCAAAATTGACCGGATGCGTGTGCATGGAAAACACATTCGGCATAGGCAGGTCGTGTATTAACATCTGCCCCATGGAAACGTATAGCAGCAGCGAAGAACACACCGCTGCCAGTATGATCTCCCGCCGCTCCCGTATATGCGCGTTTACCGCCGTATCGGCCTTTGCAGTTGATCGCTTATCTTCTGTTTTTGCTTGCTGCGCGGCGGTAAAGCCCGCCCTTTCTATTTTTGAAATGATATCTGCGGGGCCAAGCTGCGCTTCGTCGTACACGATTCTAAGCTTGCCCGTCGTTAAATTCACATCGCTTTGTGTGACCCCCGGCAGCTTTCTTGTGACCCGCTCCACCGCACTGCTGCACGCCGCGCAGGACATCCCGCCGATTTCATATGTTTCTTCTCGCATGTTACACCTCCATATACCCCCATGGGGTATATCGTGTTTCTCATTATACAATGCGAAAAGCCTGTTGTAAAGGGGCTTATAAGAGCGCCTCCAGCGCTTCTTCGGGCATGCCCGTATAGAGAAACGGCAGTAAGCCGCTAATATCCCGGTTTAGGGGATGCCCCTCCGGCAAGCCGGACAGCGCCGCAAGCGCGGCTGCCGCTGCTTCTTTTGTGATCGGCTGCTGCTGCTCTGATAAATGCGCATGCACCGCCGCTGCCGCGCCCAGCAATATCTCACGATCGGATACGCCCTGCTCCCGGCATAACAGCGCCGCGCCGATGAGCCTGTCGTTTTGCCGGAGCTTTCGCACCGGGTCGGCCGCCACTCTTTTGCAGGTATCCCCCAAAGCGCGGTTTTGGAAGCGGCCAATCAAGTCCTCCGCATACAGCGTCAGCGCCTCTTGATTTTGCCCGTATTTCATTCCAAGGGCTTTGCCGCTGCTTTGCATGGCGGCAGCAGCCGCCCTTGCAACGACCGGGCACCGCATGGCTTCGCATATGGTATCCTTGCCCAATAGCAGCCCCAGATATGCCACCACGCCATGCCCCATATTGTGGATATACAGCTTTTCCCCGATGCAAAAATCAAAGGGCGAATACGCGGTAAGCCCCGCAATATCCGGCACAGCGCCGCATATAGCGTCTGCGTCCACGGGCAGCCTGTTATATGGCTCGGTCACGATGCGAAGAGGATCACCCGCTTGCATCTGCTCCGTTTGGATGGGCACCATGCGCCCCACCGAGGCACGCACAAAGCCGATGCATTCTGTTGCATACGCTTGTTCCTCGGAGGTTAAAAAGGCAAACACAGCGCCGCATAATACGGCATCCGCATCCACCTGATTTTCGCAAATGATGATGTTCAAGGGCGGCGCGTTTTGCGCCCGGCGCAGGCGAATGCCAGCAGCAATGGGCCTGGCGATACGCCCGATGTTGTTGACCCCCACCGCCGTTGCCAGCACGTTTGCGGAGGCAATGGCCTCTGCCGCCGCCTGCGCATTTCTGCCGTCGATGGCGTAAACGCCCGAAACCAGCACATCCTCCTGCCCGCTGTTTGTTACATAGCGCACGGGGTACTGCCGCCGTTCGTTCAGTTGGGCGATCAGCTGCGCCTGCGTATCGATAAAGGTGATTTCATATCCGCTTTTGGCGCACAGCGCCGCAAAAAAGCCGCGCCCGATGTTTCCCGCGCCATACATCACTGCCTGTTTCATAGCATTGCTCCGTTACTGCATACTGCGATAAAGCCTAAGCGCCTCCTGCGCCGCAGGCACGCCTGCCGACGCGCCGCTCTCCCGCAGGGAACACATGGCGGCAGCCGTTCCCAACTCCAAGGCGGCAAAAAGCGGCTGCTCCTGATACGCGGCGTACAGCACACCGGCGCAAAACGCATCTCCCGCGCCCACCGTGCCGCGAATAAAGCCCGCCGGTAGCTTGGGGCTTGCTGCCTCTTGCAAGCGTCCCGCCTCGTCCATGCCCCACGCACCCTCTTGGGCGTGTATCACCGCCCAGCGGGAAACGCCCATGTCCTTAAGCGCAGTCAATGCCCGGGGCATGTTTTTTGCTAAGAGCACACCACCCTCCCGCAAGGGCACACCCGTTGTATACTGCGCCTCCAGCTCGTTGATAATGCAAAAATCCGTGTATTTGAGCGCCGGGGGCACAATGGTTTGATACCGCGTGCCGGATTCGCTTACCACGTCCACGGAGGTCAGTATCCCCCGCTCCTTGGCGTGGCACAACAGCCGCGCCATTTTGGTGCCGTATGTACCGTCCGGCGCGTCCAAAGCATCTAACAGCAGCAGGTAGCCGATATGCAAGATATCGCAGGAGAGCGTATCCCAGTTAAAACAATCCTCGTTCAGCTTGGCGTTGCCGCCCCGGGAATGGAAAAAGCTGCGCTGGTTGGTGGAAACATCGTGCATCACCGCCGTAAAGGAGGTGGTTCCCTCCCGCCGGATACGGGAGCAATCGATATTGGAATACGCCGACAACGCGGACAGAATAAATGCGCCTTCCTCGTCCTGCCCCGCCATGCCCACCGCCTTGATGGGAAGGGACGCGTCCAGCCTTGCAAGATCCAGCGCCACGTTACAAAGCGCACCGCCGGTGCTTTTGGTAATGCCCTCCTGTATGGTGGTGAGCTCCCCAAGCTTTGGATACCCCGAAATAGGATACAGCACGTCCACCAGCATATTGCCCGCCACGCAGATTCCCTTGTTCATACCGTGCCCGCCTCTCTGCGTATTACCGCTTATCATAAGGATGGGTATGCTTCCACTCCGCCCGGTAATCCCGGATTTCCCGGATCTTTCCCTCGCTGTTGAACCGGGCAATGCTCACGCCGTCGTAGCCGGTTTTACCGGTTTCGTCCTCGGACACATAGTACCATTCCGCCGCCAGCATGCCGTTGATTTCAAAGCTGCGCTTGACCTCCCATTCGATCACCCGGCTACGCTTTTCGCAGTCTGCAAACCACATTCGCATCTGCTCTATGCCGCGGTACTCCGCACCGTGGCTTTCACGGCAAACGATGTCCTCCGCCATCACGTCCGGCAGCGCGGATGCGTCTCTCTTGCGCCACATGGTGGTGTATTGCCGGAATGTCTTTTCGTTTTGCGTCATGGTAGACCTCCCTCGTATCGTTCCCTATGCCAAGGGCTTATTGGTGACCGCCTCTGCCCAGTATCGGTTGCCGTAAATATCCGTAAAGCGATAGGTCATGCTGTACGGCATGTCGCCCACGGGCGCGTTGTTGATCGTCCAACTGCCGGTTGCGGTAAACTGCTCGCCCAGATAGTAAGAGTCGCTATACGTGCCGTCGTAAGCGTAATAATCGCACAGGTAGTCGATCTTGTCGCCCGCCTTGATCTCGATCAAGCCCTTGGCGGCGGTATCGGTTTCTGCGTTACTATCGTAAACCAGCCTTGCACCCAATACACTGCCCTCGGGCACGGTATCCGTAAAGCACAGCACGATCTCCACCTGCCTGCCGTTTAAGTACGCCGGCACATAGCCCGTGATGCGGTAGCTTTCTCCCGCGTGATCGTCCGTTTCCATATAGTAGCTTACGATCTGCCCGTTCAGCGCCAGCCAAGTGCCGTCATAGTCCATCACAAGGTCGCCGTCGTCATTGTATTCGTATACGTTGTCTAACCCAAGGTCAATGAAGCCCTCGCCGTCGTCCAAGAACACGCTTTGCTCCATGAAGCGCACGTCGCTCCACTGCGCCTCGGAAAGCGCGATCACCTTTTGCCCGTTCTTTTCGGTGATGACCAACGCGGAGGGATCAAAGCGATTCTCCGCAAAATAATCCTTGGAGGCACGCACCCGACCCATATCCAGCCAAGATGCGATATCGCCAACCTCCAGAAGGTCGCCTAAGCCGCTGCCGCCGGAGCCGCTTGTGATGGTGCTGCCGCCGGACAGGAACACGTCTAACAAGCTGCCCGCGTCCAGCCCGCCGCCGGAGGTGGAGCCCTCCGTAAGCATGCCCGCGCCCGCCTGCAAAAGCGTACCCAACAGGTCTCCGCCGCCGAAGGACGTTGCCTGCCCGCCTACCGTCATACTGGCAAAGCTGCGGATGCAGTCCGTGTATTCCTCGTCCATGCCGAATTTTTCGTAGGTGTTCAGCGCATTGCCTACCTTGGCAATGGAGTTGTGCGGGAAGTAGATGGAAACGCCGTTGGCATTATCGATACCGGCGGTGCGGTTGTATTTGATGCAGCCCTCCAGCGCTTTTACAAGCGCCTTTGCCTCGGAGGTATTCAGGTTCTTGGCAAAATGGATCAAGTCCACCTGATTGATGCCCGAGGAGAACTCGCGGCTGCCGGTGCGTGCGTTAGACACGGTTTCATACCCGTCATGATCGATCATATCGCTCATGGAGCCCGCAAAGTCCGTAAAGGCTTTGGGTACCGTGCCGGAAAGCTCCGCCAAGTCCATCAGCGAAAGCGTTGTGGCGCTGCCCTTGGCCTGCTTGGCGGAAACCATGGTATAAGTGTCGATCAGCAGCTTGCCAAGCTCCGGCGTGGGGATGGAGGTGTTCTTGGAAAGCGCCGTCAGCCAGTCTGTATAATACCAGCCAACGCCCGGCTCCACCTCTTCGGAGGCGATCATGTAATCTGCATAGGGCTCCAGCACCAATGCCGTTTCCAGCGTGGCCATCAGGCATGCGTCAAAGCCCACGATATCAAACTGCACGCCGCCGTCCTTTAGCGCTTTTCCGATCTCGTCCAGCGTCATGCTGTCTCCGGTAAAGTGCTGGTCGTAGCCGTAGCCGTTGATGGAACCGCCGCCGTGATCCCACAGCACCAGCAGGTAGCGGTCTGCCGGGTATTCCTTTGCGCTGTACCGGATGAAGTCCGACAGCGTATCCGGGTCTACCATGGATTCTTTGCCGAGGTCTTTTTCTAAAAGCGTCAGCTCCTTGGTGGTTACCTTATAACGCTGGTTGGTGCTGCTGCTGACGGTGGTGTTTTTCCACTTTTTTGCGCCGCCGGTCTGCACGATCACGTTCACGTTGTCTGCAATATCCGCGTACAGCATTTCGTTCAAGTCCGCCGTTGCCATACCGTATTCGGACTCCAAGTCTGTAGCGCACATGTACACCATGACCGTTACGCTATCATTCCCGCCGCCCTTTAGCGCCGTGTAGCGCTCACGCGCTTTGGAGGAAACAGAGGTGTCCACCGCGTAGGCGGCGGTATCCAGCGCGCTTGTTGGCTCGCTGCTTTCCGTGATATCCGTATACGGCGAGGTTTCCTGATTCACAAAGCCCGACAGCGGGTTTGCGCCCTCGCTGCCGCTGCACATTTTGAACACATAAATAATAATCAGCGCCACCACCACAAGGGTGATGAGCTTTTTTAAACTGCCGGAGGCGCGAACAGCTCGCCCGCCGCTTCTGCCGCTGCCGGAACTGCCCGAGCCGCCGCTTCTGCCGCTGCCGCCGGAGCTTCCAACGGGGCCTGTGCCCAAGCCGCTGCCGCGCCTGCGGGCGTTGCCGCCGCCTGCGGAGGATACGATCTTTTTTCTGCCGGATGGTCTATCCATTTACATTTCCTCACATTGTTCATTTGTTTATAGCAAACAGCGAAGGAACGTGCCTTCGCATTTATTTTAACATAGGATTGGAACAGTAGAAAGCAAAATGATGCTACCGGATATCCTGATAAAACGCTACGCCGTCTTTCCCGCTGCGCTTTGCCTGATACATGGCTTCGTCCACTTTTTTATACAGCGCTTCAAAGGTAACGCCGTCCTCCGGATACAGCACCACGCCCAAGCTGCTGGAAATGGAAAGGTCGGAACAAATTTGCATGTGCAGCTTTTCGCAAAGCTCCTGCGCACGCTTTTGTACCAGTTCCTTTCCGGGCACGTCTCTAAAGCAGACCATGAATTCATCGCCGCCCAGCCTGCCTACCAGATCCCCGGCGCGCATGGCGGAGTGCAGCGTTTCTGCGATATCGATCAGTACCTGATCGCCAACGTCGTGCCCCTTGGTGTCGTTCACGACCTTGAAATTGTCTACGTCTATCATTAATATGGCGTGCTGTTCAAGAAGCCCGCCCTCATGGAACAGCGCCTCCACACGCTTTTGGAAGGCCGCTCTGTCGTACGCGCCGGTCAGCGCGTCACGCTCGGAGCGCGCCAGCAGCGTTAATTCCTCACGTTTGAGCTCGTCTACATCCTCAAACAGCATGTAAGCCGTGACCTCGTTGGAATGGCATACCATTTGGATGGAAAGGCGCGTCCAGAACCGCTCCCGCTGCTGTCGCTTTCCACGGCGGAACAGCAAGGATTGCTCGGATTTGCCTGCGGCAAAGTCCGCTAAAAGCCGTTCCCTGTTCACAAACTGACGGAAGCGCTCCGCATCCTCCGGCGCAACGAACCGGCGGGAAATAAAGGAAGTACGCTCGTTCACGCCCTGATAACCGCCTGCCGGGAACGCAGGCAGCAGCCCGCCCTCCATGATGTTGCAGGTGTCACGCGTTAAATTATGCTCATACAACGCGGCGCGGTCTTTGGGCAGCCGCTCTACCGTTTGCCGCCATTTTTCGTATGCCAGCTCCATCTGCCGGCGCAGCGTAACGTCCTCCGCGGAGATCACGGCGCTGGTTGGCTGATGGTTCGCATCGAATATGGTTACATAGTCGTTCTGTTCCCAGTAGGAAGAGCCGTTTGCACGCACAATGCGTATCACACAGCGTCCGCGGGGCACGCCCTTATGGATGCTGTCGTAAAACGTTCGGTATTCCGCTTCGCTTTCGGGGCCGATCACGCCCGCGGCGATCATGCTGTCCGGCATGTTTTCCATCACGATCTCTGCCTTCAACTCGCTGACATACGCGCTTTGGGAGCGCCATGTTCTGTTGCAGATATCGTAACGGGAAATGATCTTGTCCGTCATTTCCAAGGCGATGCGGCTGGTTTCCTCGCTGGCACGCAGGCGCTCCGCATCCTCCAGAATCAGCCTCCGATGGTTGCGCTCCTGCAGCAGCAGTACAAGGATGGCAACAATGCCCGCCAGCATAACTGCCATGGTATTGCGCACGCTGTTTTCCCGCGCGGCGCGCGCCACAGCGTCAATAGCGCTTTCCGGTATTTCGTTGAATACATACCACGGGTATTCTGATTGGGGCGCCAGCGTCAGCGCCTGAAACGACACATAGCGAACCTCATGATCCCCATTGATTTGGTAGGCGAACGTGCCGCTTTTACCGGTTTTGAGATCCTCCTTGAGTTTGTCCGCGCTATATTCCCCCTGATAGGTCACTTGATTGAATTTTTGGAATATGCTTGGGAAGCTGCCGGTGATGCCCAGCTTTTCTTCTCCCAAACAGATAAGACCTTTTGCGTCTGTAATATACGTTAATCCGCTTTCGCTGTACGCACTGGAGGTTACCATCCGTTCAAACTCGTCGATCTCCAGCGTGCCGAACACAACGCCTTTTTTATCGCCGTACTGCATCGGCACCGCCAATACAAAGCGGGGCTTGCCGTCTGACCGCCCGACATCTAGCTTTTGGATGGCCTCCTGCCCGGCTTGCGCCGCGTGGAAATAGAAGCGATCCTGCACCGTTCGCTCCATGCCGTCCGGGTAATAGGCATAGCCGCGCTCATTGACCAAAAGCAGCAGTGAGAAGTTCGCGGCGTTCGCAAACTGACGCAGTTTATCCTCCTCGCCCCGGAAGCCGTTGGCTTCAACGTCAATGTCATTCGCAACAACGCGTAATATTTCGTATTTGCCGTCCAGCATGACAGACAGCATGTCCGTTTGCCGCTGGGCAGACCGAGACAGCTCCTGTTCCGCCTGCGCCGCCGCTTGCGTTACCACTTGTTTTTGATCGATCAGCAGCAAAATAGACGCCGCTACAGGAAGCAACAGCAGCGTGCATAAAATACTGATAAAACCGGATTTATTTTTCTTTGCCCAAGCTTTTTTCACAGGCTTCCCGCTCCGATGATCTTTTACAGGATGTTATAGAATAGATTCCGCGCCTTAACTGGCAAATGGTTTGTTTACTTATCGAATGATTATACCATGAACAATACAGCCGACACAATATTATCACGCTAAAAGACACAATTCAAACGCCCGGAGCAGTGTTAAAAAGCCCCGGGCGTATCGTTGATAAATTATGTTCAGCTGTCTTTTTCCTGCTGCTCGCCGCCCATGGTATACCCCTCCATGGAGCCGGTCTTTTCCCAATAATCGAAACGCTTCATTACTTCGTCATAGGTTTTGCCGGAAATCTCGGGAAGCTCATCGCCCCACGCAGCACCCGCTTCTTTAAAGCCCTTTTCCACGGCGTTTTTCAGCATGGTGATCTTTCCAGTATCCCCGCCGGACAGGCTTACGGCCATATCCATGATGCGGGTGGCTACGGCGTTCACGCCGAACTCGCCGTCTTCGGCAATGGCGCTTTGCGCTTGGATGGAAGCCGCCTCGGGGTTCTCCAGGCTGCTGATGATGCCTGCCATGGCGTCCTTCAGGCCGCTCTTAGCATTCATAATAGCGCTTGCCTGATCCCCAAACATCTGCGCAACCAGCCTTTGCAGGCTGTCATACCGCTGCTGGGTCATGGTATCCACCATTTTTGCCGCTTTGGCCTTTAGGTTTTCGTAACCAACGTCTTTTGTGCTTTCAGTCTTTTCAAACGAGTCCTGATCCTGCAGGGCAGCCGACACTGCATCCGTCTTGGATTCCGTGGCGGCGGGAGCGGCCTTTGCCGCTTGACCGGCAGACTGCGTATAGCCTTGGTAGCCGGTGTTGTTGATACTTTCGATGGACATCCTGTACACCTCTTTTTATTTTATTTCCCCCGTTTATATGGTATCGGCGTTTTTCCCGATTAGTTAAGTGTTTTTATGGGGACGTTGTCCCCATACCCCCTACCAAGGGTCAATGACCCTTGGAACCCTTTCATCCGCCCATAATTATGGGCGGATAAATGGGATTTTTAAGGGATAACATCCCTTAAACGGGGTTTGGGGCAGCGCCCCAACATATATGCTTTATCGAACTGCCCAGTCGAGTACGGCCTTGAGATGTTCTTCGGACACACGGCTACCGCCGTGCTGCATCAGCTCCATAACGTCGTCTTCCTCGGGAGTCCTGTCCGGCTTCTGGGAAAGCTGTTTTGCCACGGTGCGGGACATCGTGCTCATCATCAAGCGATATACGCCGGTCAGCTTACTGATTTCCAGCCCGCCGGGAAGATAGAACACCGGAATATTGCCAAGCGCAAACCGTTCGCTGACATCTTTTGCCTGTTTTCCGCCGTCGTCCGCCATGCCAACCGCGCACACGCCTTCGATGGCGTAGCGCTTTTGTGCCTTTTTCAGCCCTTTTACGCTGCCGGCCATCATCCAGCCCATAAACAGCACCGGAGTATTCTGCTCCAGCTTGGCTGCCGCTTCTTTTTGCGTATATGCGGGGCAGCCGGTTTTTTCGGAGAGCAGCTGCGCATAGGCTGCCGTATGCCCCGTATTGGATTCGTAAACGATTGCTTTCATATTGTGTTCCTCCCACAACTGTTGATGTATGTATGATACCACAAATACTCTGTTAACAATCGGTAAATTCGTTATTGATACCCATGTCCCGTGATTTACTTCTTTTATGGGCGTGTATTATACTAAGCATGGGAAGAGGCGCACGGCGGCCCGCCACGCTTTATTGGGCGGCTTGCGTTTCCGATACAGTATCTGTTACCGATCAACATCAACAGGAGGCCAAGTTATGAAAAAAACCGTTCGTTTGCTTACATTGGCAATGGCGCTTATGCTGGCGCTTTCCCTCTGCCTGCCCGTACTGGCGGAAAACACCCTGACGGCTGCAGCAGCGCCTGTGAAGGTTACGCTTCGCGCTGTGCGGGAGGGCTACACAAAAAAGATCGCCAAGGATATCGTGATCGAAGCACTGCCCGGCGCGCCGATCGTATTTACGCCGCGCAGCGTAAAGGGCTATACGTTCTCGCAGATAGTCAATCCTGCCACTAACGCCGCAGTGGATCTGGCAACCTACACAGCGCCCGCCACTGACGCAATGCTGTACGCCAGCTATTTAAAGAACCAAAAGCTGACGATCAAATATGTGTATAAGGCAGGCAGTAAGCTAAAGAATGCCACAAAAGCCACCACCATGACACTTTCTCCCGGGCAGTCCTACACCGTAACACCTAAGGAGATCAAGGGCTACACGTTCTTGGAGATCGACGATCCCAATAAAGGCGTTGCTCCCAAAACAGGCTCTACCGTTACGGTATACTACGGCAAGAACGTAACGGCTACCGTAAAGTTCGTACTGGACGGGAAAAAGAAAAAGTCCCTTGCCGCTTCTCAAAAGCTCTCGGGGCTTTCCGGCCAAGCCTATGATGTTAACAGCGTGCTTCCCGCACTAACGGGCTATCAGGTATCCTCCGTCAGCGACCCCAACAAGGGCGTGTTCGGTACAAAAAACCATACCATTACCGTTAAATACACTGCCGTTACGGGCGCTTCCGCAACAACGCCTGTTACACCCGCTGTGCCGGCTGATAAATACGGCAAAACGATCATTGTAACCGGGTACATCATCAGCGCAGAAACCGGCGCAGTGCTTGGCACGTCTACCGGTTACGCCGCAGTTGGCGTACCCACGGCGCTGCCCGTTCCCACTTTAGACGGCTTGATGGTAGAAAAAATCACCATCAACGGTGCCGACCTGCCTACCAGCAGCAGCACCTACACCCCCGTAGGCGATACGGATATCATTTGGTATGTGCGTTCCACCGCATCAAAGATAGACACCAACAACATCGGGTTTGACCGTACCGACTATCCGCAGGTGGAAACCTCCTCGGATGCCGCATACCTGCTGGAAGCCATCAATGCACAGCGCGCCTATGCCGGACTCCCGGCGCTCACCATCGATAAAACGCTGAACTGGTGCGCCTCCGTTCGTGCGCAGGAAAGTGCGATCTCCTATGAGCATACCCGTCCGGACGGCCGCTCCTGCTTTACCGTGCATCCGCTGTTAAAGGGCGAGAACTTAGGCAGAATCAACGGTGTTGGCAACGCAGCCACGGATTACCTGATGCAATTGTGGATGGCCTCTACCACGCACCGCGCAAACATACTGTCCAGCAACTTTAAAACCGTTGGCCTGTACGTTTATTACGCCTCGGACGGCAATACCTATTGGGCACAGGCATTCGGCTACTAAAGGAGTAAAAGGTGACGCGCAATAGGTGCATTGCCGCGATAGCGGAAGGGTGTCGTCACTTTTACGGATTGATATGTAAAGGGCAAGGCTGAAAACGCCTTGCCCTTTTTGTGTTGTGTCGTTAGAGTATTATGCAACGATACCCTGACACGCCGGAGGCAATAACTATTACGCTGCCTTGATGTGATTCCACGCGGCGTTGTACACCTCGATGAAATCTCCAAGATCGTGGAATATCTCACAGCGATCCAGCACCTCCTGTGGGGGATTGTAGGTTTCGTCCGCAAGCATTTCCGGGTCTAACAGGGCAAGCGCGGCGGCATTGGGGGTGGAGTAACCGATGTATTCCGTATTGGCTTTTGCCACCTCCGGATCGCACAGGAAATTGATGAACGCCTCTGCCTCGGCAGTGTGCTGGCTGGTTTTGGGAATGATCACGTTATCGAACCAAACGTTGCTGCCCTCAACAGGCACGGCATAAGCAAGATCCGGGTTTTCCTCCATGCACCAAACGGCATCGCCGGAGTATACCACGGCAAGCGCAGCGTTGCCCGCGATCATGCTGCTTTTAATGGGATCGTCCAGATACGCCTGCACAATGGGCTTCTGCGCAATGAGCGCGTCCTGCGCGGCCTGAATATGCGCTTCCTCGCGGGTGTTGATGGAATACCCCAGCTTCTTTAGGGTAATACCGATGGTATCGCGGATGCTGTCGTACATCAAGATCTGATCCGCGTACTTCTCATCCCAAAGCACGTTCCAGCTGGTAACAGGCTCCGTCACCATTTTGGTGTTGTACAAAATGCCCACCACGCCCCACATATACGGCACGGAATAGGTGTTGCCCGGATCGAAGGACAGATCCATAAAGCGGGAGTCGATATTCTTGATGTTGGGGATATTGGCCTTGTTCAGGGGATGCAACATATCCTCCGCCACCAGCTTCTCGATGATGTAATCCGAGGGGAAGCACAGGTCATAGATGCAGTCCGGTGCGGACAGCTTAATGAGCATTTCCTCATTGCTGGCCATGTTGGTGTAGTTGATGCGGATGTTGGGGTTTTCGTCCTCAAACTGGGTAATGAGCTCTTCGTCGATATAGTCGCCCCAGTTGAGTACGTTGAGCGTTACCGTATTGCTGCCGCCGCAGCCGGTAAGCGCCGCCAGCGCCAGAACAAGCGCCAATGCCAGTGCCAGTTTCTTCATGTTGTTTTCCTCCCGGTTAGAATTTTTAATAGTATCGTTACGCGGATTTACGCGCAACCTTCTTTCTCTGCTCCGCGTCTGCCTTCTCCTGCTTGATGGATTTTAAATTCACCACCAACAGCAGCGTCACCACCGCTACGAACATAATGGTAGACAGCGCGTTGATCTTGGGGTTGATGCCTCGCCTTGCAATGCCGTAAATATAGATGGAGAGGTTCTCCACCCCCTGCGTAGTGAAGTAAGACACCACAAAATCGTCCAGCGAAAGCGTAAAGGCCAGTATAAAGCCGGACACCACGCCCGGCATGATATCCGGGATGACCACCTTTCTAAGTGCCATCATGGGCGTACAGCCCAAGTCCAGCGCAGCCTCGTACAGCTGGTTGGAGCTTTGCCTGAGCCTTGGCATCACGGAAAATATCACATACGGGATATTAAAGGTGATGTGCGCGATCAATAGCCGCGTGTAGCCGTCCTTCAGGGCGATAAAGGCAAATATCATCATCAGCGAGATACCCGTTACCAAGTCCGGATTGACCACCGGCAGCTGGCTGATGTTTTCGATGACACGCCGGGTGCCCTTTTTCATGGCGTGCATGCCAATGGCGGCAAAGGTGCCGATCACCGTTGCGATCAACGCGGAGAGCACCGCCACCGTTAGGGTGATCACAAGCGCGTCCATCACCTTGCCGTCCCGGAAGAGTGCCTCGTACCATTTCAGGCTGAAGCCCGTCCAGTTGCCCATGGTTTTGGAGGAATTGAAGGAGTACACGATCAGCACCGCAATGGGCGCGTACAAAAACAGCAGCATCAGCCCCAAATACGTGCCTTTAAAGAAGGAACGAAGCCGTTTTACCATAATTTCGCACCCTCCTTCCCAGTTGTGCCTTCCGCCCGGCGCATGATCGCCATGCTGATGAGCACCAGTATCAGTAGTATAAAGGACAATGCGGAACCGGAGCTCCAATCCTGCATCAGCAGGAACTGGTTCTCGATAAGATCGCCGTACATCATGAATTTACCGCCGCCCAACAGCCGGGAGATGGCAAACGTGGTGATGGCGGGAATGAACACCATGGTGATACCGGAAATCACGCCCGGCATGGAAAGCGGCAGCACCACCTTAAAGAAGGTTTGAAAGCCGTTTGCGCCAAGGTCATGCGCGGCCTCGGTATGCGCACGGTCCAGCTTGGACAATACTGTGTAGATGGGCAGTATCATGAAGGGCAAAAAGTTATACACCATACCCAGCATCACCGCACCCTCCGTATACAGGAAGGACTGGCTGGGAAGGCCGATGAGCCCCAAGAGGTTGTTTAAAATACCGTTGCTGTCCAATATCACCTGCCACGCATAGGTGCGCAGGAGGAAGTTCATCCACATAGGCACGATGAACAGCACGGAGACGATGGACGCCGTGCTTTTTTTCATGTTAGACAGCATATAGGCGATTGGGTAGCCCAACAGCAAACACACCAGCGTTGCCCGAAACGCCATCCATACAGAGCGCAAAAGCACCTGCATGTACAGCGGGTCGAACACACCTGTCAGATTCTCCAGCGTAAAGCCGCCATCCTTCGTGACCGCATAGTACACGATGAGCAGCATGGGAGAGAAGATAAATATCAGCATCCATACCACATACGGGTAGGCAAATACCGTGCGCCTCATGAGGCTTTATCCTCCGCGTGCATGATGTGGATGGCATCCGGCAATATCTCCACGCCAACGGTTTCGCCCACGTCCACAAAGTCCGTGGTGTGCACCGTCCAAAGGTAATCGTCCTGCGCCTGCACGCGAATTTCGTAATGCACGCCCATGAACAGCACGCTTTTTACCACGCCCACCAAGCCGTTTTCCTTGACACTGCCTGCGGGAATGATATCTACATCCTCAGGCCGCACCACTACCTCTACGGGTACGTTTTCGCCAAAGCCCTTGTCCACGCAGGTGTATTCCCTGCCGCCGAAGGCCACGCGGAAGTCCTTTAGCATGGTGCCGTCAATGATGTTGCTTTCGCCGATAAAATCTGCCACGAACGCGTTTTTCGGCTCGTTATAGATATCCTGCGGGGTACCGATCTGCTGGATCACGCCCTCCTTCATGACCACGATGGTGTCGCTCATGGTGAGCGCCTCCTCTTGATCGTGGGTGACGTAAATAAAGGTGATGCCCAGCTTTTGCTGCATCTTTTTCAATTCTACCTGCATGTTTTTACGAAGCTGCAAGTCCAGCGCGCCAAGCGGTTCGTCCAACAGCAGCACCTCAGGCTCGTTGACCAGCGCTCTGGCGATCGCCACACGCTGCTGCTGCCCGCCGGAAAGCTCCTCGATCCAACGCTTGCCATAGCCCTTTAAATTGACCAACGTAAGCATTTCGTTTACCTTGGCTTCGATCTCGGCCTTGGACTTTTTCTTGAGCTTGAGGCCGAAGGCTACGTTATCGAACACGTTCAAATGCGGAAACAACGCGTATTTTTGGAATACGGTGTTGACCCTGCGCTTGTAGGGAGGAATCTGCGCCACATCCACGCCGTCCATCAGCACCTTGCCGGAGGAAGGCATCACAAACCCCGCAATGATGCGAAGCATGGTGGTTTTTCCGCAGCCGGAGGGGCCTAGCAGCGTTAAAAACTCTCCGTCCTTGATGTATAAATTCACATGCGCCAGCGCCGCGTCTCCCTCGTAATCCTTGGAAACGTCAAACAACTCTATCAAATGCTTATCGCCCATGGAATGTTCCTCCGTTAAAAGCTTGGGGGCGTGGAGACCCAAAGTACCTTCGCCTCCGTTTTGCCCTTGTTTTTGATATAATGCACGTCGTTGGGGCGGATGTAAAAGCTTTCGCCCTTTTTTACCCGCAGTTTTCGCTCGCCCAGCCACAGCTCGATACTGCCGGTTAGCACAAAGCCGAATTCCTCTCCCTCATGGGGATCGTCCTCATAGCTTTTGCCGCCGGGCGCAAGCCGGATGAGGATGGGCTCCAGCGCGTTTTTCTGCGCGTTGGGAATGAGCCAAGTCACCTCGTTTTGAAGCTCTGCGTCTTCCTTTACGAACACGTCCTCCGGGCCGTACACAAGCGTTTCCTCCGGTTTTTCGGAGAAGAAGGAGGCGGGGTCGCTCCCCAGCGCCTCTAAAATATCCATCAGCGTTGCGATAGAAGGAGAGGTCAGGTCGTTTTCCAGCTGGGAGATAAAGCCCTTGGAAAGCTCCGTCCGCGCGGCCAGCTCCTCCTGCGTTAGCTTCAGCTTTAGCCGCATCCGCTTGATTTTTTCACCGATCTCCACGCCTGCTCCTTTCTCACACATCCTAAACAAAAAGTTTAGTGCTGCTACCCTTGCACATTCTAAACTTGAAGTTTAGTTTTCCTAAACACAAACAGATACATTTAAACATAAGCCCATGCGCTTGTCAACAGGTATTCTCGCGTAAAACGACATAAAATTCTCGCGCAAAAATGATAATGAAGGAAGACGGACAATCCCCACCGCCTGCAGCGGAGCCCCTTTGCCTAAGGGGTCTCTTGGTTGCTACGAAAAAGCCTCCTTTGGCAAAGGAGATGGCACGGTGAAGCCGTGACGGAGGATTGTTGCTTTTTGCGGGTCGCCCACTGGGCGACCCCTACAAACGAATATAAAACAAAAAACGTTACAGGAACGGCAATATCTGCTATCCAGTAACGTTTTGTTGAAAGTTTTTTGGAGTTCTTAGAACCTTTTTTACAAAAAAGGTTCTAAGCCGTGCCCCGCCGGAGGCACGTACCCTATTGCAGCACCTTCGAAAGGAAATCCTGCAAGCGGGGGTTCTTGGGGTTGGCAAACAGCTCTGCGGGCTTGTTTTCCTCCAGCACTTGACCGTCGGACATAAACAAGCAGCGGGTGGCGACCTCCTTGGCAAAGCCCATTTCGTGGGTAACGACCACCATCGTCATGCCCTCGCGCGCCAGCTCCTTCATGACCTCCAGCACCTCGCCAACCATTTCCGGGTCGAGGGCGCTGGTGGGTTCGTCAAAAAGCATTACCTCGGGGTTCATGGCAAGCGCACGCACGATGGCGATACGCTGCTGCTGCCCGCCGGAAAGCTGCGCGGGGTAAACGTCTGCCTTGTCGGGCAGGCCGATGCGCTCCAGTAAACGCGTGGCGGTGTCGTTGGCTTCTTCAAGGGTCATCAGCTTTTGCTTGACCGGCGCCAGCGTAATGTTTTCCCGAATGGTTTTATGCGGGAACAGGTTGAACTGCTGGAACACCATGCCCATGCGGCGGCGCACCTTGTCTACATCCACGCCGGGCCGGTTGATCTGCTCACCGTCAAGGTATACCTCGCCGGAGGTAGGCGTTTCCAACAGGTTTAGGCAGCGCAAAAACGTGCTTTTGCCACAGCCGGAGGGCCCGATAATAACTACCTTTTCGCCCTTCGCTATGGTTTGCGTTACGCCGTTTACGGCCTTGATAGAACCAAAATGCTTGTGCAGGTCATTAACGGTTATCACTCTTTGCCAGCCTCCTCTCCAGTTTACGCAGCCCCCACGTCATCAGCATCACAAATGCTAAGTAAATCAGTGCGATGAATAAAAGCGGTACCAGTGCGCTGTACGTGCGGGATTTGATAAGCGTTGCCGCGTAGGTCAAATCCTCAATGGCAATGTAGCCCACGATGGCAGTTTCTTTAAACAGCACGATGGCCTCGTTGCCCAACGCCGGCAGTATGTTTTTAATGGCCTGCGGCAATACGATGAGCTGCATGGTTTGGTTGTTGGTAAGCCCCAAGGAGCGCCCGGCCTCCGTTTGCCCAACGTTTACCGCCATAATGCCCGCCCGGATGATCTCCGCCACATACGCGCCGGAGTTGATGCCAAACGCCAGCATTGCCACAAACACCATTTTGTCGAAGCCAACGGAAGCAAATACCACAAAGGCAAATATCATTACCTGCACCATCATAGGCGTGCCGCGAATAACGGTTAGGTACACATCGCAAAGCACCTCCAACGGCTTGAGCTTTTTGTTGTCCTTGGCGTACACCTTGCAAATGGCTACCAGCGCCCCTAAAACGATGCCTAAAATGGCAGCGCCAAAGGTGATGATAAGCGTGTTTCCCAGCCCTTCCAAATACAGCATATACCGCTGGTTGGCGATGATATTGTCGTATATCTGCTGCCCCAAATTATTCCACATACATACCTCCGGTTAAACGCTTGGGCAAATTGTCGGTAAATAGGTTCCCCCTGTTAGGAACGAGAGAAGCAGAGGGAAATGCTTCCCTCTGCTTATGAAGCTTTGTTTACAATACGGTTCGTAATTCCATTAGCCTGCGGAAGCCGCCATGTGCTTTTCGATGAGGGCGTCCACGGTGCCGTCTGCAAGGAGCTTCTCTAAGACCTTATCCACAACGGGCTTCAGGTCGCTGTCCTTGGCGATGGCGATGGCGTACTGCTCCTCGGTAAGCGGGGTGTCTAAGATCTTCAGGCCTGCGTTGGCGGAAACGATCTGCTGGGCAGGCATAGCATCGATAACCACGGCGTCTAGCTGACCGTTTGCAAGCGCTAAACCGGCATCAGCACCAGTCTTCAAACGCTGGATGGTAGCGCCCTCTACGTAATCGGAAGCATACAGGTCGCCGGTGGTGCCCATCTGCACGCCGATGTTTTTGCCGGTGAGGTCTTCAACGGTAGCAATGGCGCTGCCCTCGGGCACGATGATCATCTGTGCGGTATCTACATAGTTGATGGAGAAATCAACGCTCTTTGCGCGTTCCTCGGTGGCGGTCATGCCCGCAACGCCAAGGTCGCCCTTACCGGTCTGCACGGCGGCAACGATGCCGTCAAAGTCCATATCCACTACTTCCAGCGTAACGCCAAGCTCGTCCGCAACAGCCTGCGCGATCTCAACGTCTACACCGGCAACGGCGTTGTCCGCACCAAGGTATTCAAAGGGCGCGAAAGCGGCGTTGGTGAGCATGGTGATCTTACCGTTCTTTTTGATTTGCTCAACTGCGCTCTTCTGACCGCAAGCGGCAAACAGCATGGATACCAGCGCCAGCGCCAGCACCAGGGCAACAAATTTCACTGTTTTCTTCATAATAAACTCCTCCTCAATGGCTCTTGCCATATTGTTATCATTGATACATGCATAATTATACCCACACTTTTGAAAAAATCAAGGGGTTTTTGCAAATTAATTTCATTATTTTTGCATGTTTATGCGCATAACCGTATATTTAAGCGAATATTCCGTATAAAGTTACAGTTTGTGTGCATGGCATTTCTTATAAAAGCGAAGCAATATGCACCGAGGCCTATGTAAGAAAAAGAACTTGCTGTGTCGTAAGTGTAACGTGATGTGCGTGCTGATTGCGGGAGGGCATTGCCGCGTGCTATAATAATAGGAATTTAAATAATGGAGGAATCCGCGCAGGCGGTATAGTGCCATGGGATTATTCGATAAGCTTCTGGGGAACACCCCCGAGGCAAAGCTGAAAAAGCTGAACCCTTATGTAGATAAGATCAACGGCTTGGAGCCGGAATACCAAGCGCTTTCCGATGGACAGCTTAGGGATAAGACCCGGCAGTTCAAGGAACGCCTGTCTGCCGGAGAAACGCTGGACGACCTACTGCCCGAGGCCTTTGCAGCCGTTCGGGAGGCAGCGCGCCGCACCGTGGGCATGCGCCATTTTGACGTGCAGCTGTTAGGCGGCATCGTGCTGCATCAGGGCAGAATCGCCGAAATGAAAACCGGCGAGGGCAAAACCTTGGTGGCAACGCTGCCCGCGTATTTGAACGCGCTGACGGGTAAAGGCGTGCACATCGTGACCGTGAACGATTATTTGGCAAAGCGCGACGCGCAGTGGATGGGCAAGATCCACCGCTTCCTTGGCCTTACCGTGGGCTGCGTGCTGCATGAGCTGGATAACGACGAGCGCCGGGAGGCTTACAACTGCGACATCACCTACGGCACAAACAACGAGATGGGCTTTGACTACCTGCGCGATAACATGGTGGTCTACCGGGAGCAAATGGTACAGCGCGAGCTTGCCTACGCCATCGTGGACGAGGTAGACAGCATCCTGATCGACGAAGCGAGAACCCCGCTTATCATTTCCGGGCACGGCGAAGAAAGCACGGAGCTGTACCAGAAGGCGGACAGATTCGTTCGCAAGCTGGAGCGCGGGCCGGACGTTGAAAAACGCTCCCGCGTGGAAGAAATGATGGAAGAGGAAGAAGAGGAACAGGGCGATTATGTGGTAGACCCCAAGGCCAAGACCGTGCGTCTCACCCAAGAGGGCATCACAAAGGCCGAGGCGTACTTTAATATCGAAAGCTTGGGCGATACGGAAAATACCGAGCTGTACCACCACATCATGCAGGCCATGAAGGCACATGCCATCTTCCGCAAGGATATCGACTATGTGGTGCAGGACGGGCAGGTTTTGATCGTAGACGAATTTACCGGCCGCCTCATGCTTGGCAGGCGCTTTAGCGAGGGCTTGCATCAGGCATTGGAGGCCAAGGAGGGCGTGAAGGTAGAGCGTGAAAACAAAACGCTGGCTACTATCACCTTCCAGAACTATTTCCGCATGTACGGCAAGCTTGCCGGTATGACGGGTACCGCCAAAACCGAGGAAGCGGAGTTCACCGGCATTTACGATTTGGACGTTGTGGAGATTCCCACCAACCGGGATATGATCCGTATCGACAACAACGACGTGGTGTATACCACGGAAAAGGGCAAGTTCCGGGCGGTGGTGGACGAGATCGTAAAGGTGCACAAAACGGGGCAGCCCATACTGGTTGGCACAATCTCCGTGGAGCGAAGCGAATATCTCTCCGCACTGTTGACCCGCGCCGGGGTGGAGCACCGGGTGCTAAACGCCAAGCAGCATGCTAAAGAAGCTGAGATCGTGGCGCAGGCAGGCAAATATGGCACCGTGACCATCGCCACCAATATGGCAGGCCGTGGTACGGATATCCTCTTGGGCGGCAACCCGGATTACCTTGCCCGGCAAAAGCTTCGGCAAGAGGGCATGGAGGATGCACTCATCGAAGAAGCCACAGGCCATGCCGATACTTCGGATATGGAAATATTGGCTGCCCGCAGCAAATACGATTCCTATTATAAAAGCTTTAAGCAGCAAACGGACGCAGAGCACGACAAGGTGGTTTCCTTGGGAGGCTTACACATCATCGGCACGGAGCGGCACGAAAGCCGCCGTATCGACAACCAGCTTCGCGGCCGCAGCGGCCGTCAGGGAGACCCCGGCAGCACGCGCTTTTACGTATCCTTGGAGGATGAGCTCATGCGCCGCTTTGGGGCGGACAGAGTCAAGCTGATGATGGAAAAGCTCACACCGGACGACGATATCCCCATCGAGCTTGGCATGATCTCCAAACAGATCGAAGGCGCACAAAAGCGGGTGGAGCTGCATAACTTTGAGATCCGTAAAAACGTGCTGCGCTACGACGATGTTATGAACAAGCAGCGCGAGATCATCTACGGTCAGCGCCGCCGGGTGCTCATGGGCGAGGACATCCACGGCTCCATTTTGGAGATGCTAAGCGGCGTGGTAGACGATTTGACCGCCACCTACTGCCCCGGGCACACCTATCCCGAGGAATGGGACTTGGCAGGCTTCTCCGAAGCTGTGGAGGATATTTGCTACCAGCCCCATGCCATGCTCTTTAAAAAGGAAGAAATAGAAGCGCTGGATCAAAAGATCGTGCAGCAGCGCCTAAAAGCCTATGTGCAGGAGCGCTATCAGCAGAAGGAAGACGAGATCAAATCTGCCGGTGCGGACATGAGCGAGGTGGAGCGCGTGGTGCTGCTGCGCGCGGTAGACAGCCACTGGATGGATCACATCGACGCGATGGATCAGTTAAAGCAGGGCATATCGCTTCGCGCCTATGGCCAGCAAGACCCGGTAAATGCCTACACGCAGGAGGGTTTCGATATGTTCGACGCTATGGTGTCGGAAATTCGAAACGAAACCGTGCGAGTGCTGATGCGGGTAAAGATCAATCAAAAGCCCATGGAGCGGGAGCAACTGGCAAAGCCCATCGAGCCTTCGGGAGACGGCACAAACGAACCTAAGCGCAGCCGTGCCGGGGAAATCGGACGCAACGCGCCCTGCCCCTGCGGCAGCGGCAAAAAGTATAAGCAGTGCTGCGGCAAGGGAAAATAAGGCTGTATAAGGGGAGTGGCAACTTTGATATTGTTGGATGAATACAAGCAGCAGCTGGCGGCCTGCACGCAGACCCTAAAGGAAGCGGGCGTCAACATGAATGTGACCGGCTTGAAAAGCGAGCTTGCCGGGCTGGAGGAGCAGATGGGCGCGCCCGGTTTCTGGGACGATGTGGACGCTGCCAATAAGGTGAACCAGCGAGTAAAAGCACTGCAAAGCAAGATCGGCAAGTACGAAAAGCTCACAGCCTCCGGCGAGGACATCGCA
Organism: uncultured Oscillospiraceae bacterium; assembly: GCA_964476505.1. Lineage (GTDB taxonomy): Bacteria > Bacillota > Clostridia > Christensenellales > CAG-138 > CAYZAW01. The sequence continues at coordinate 48,937 of CAYZAW010000002.1, forward strand.
GCCTTGATGGAAATGATCGAGGAAGCGGAAGACGAGTCCATGCTGCCGGAGCTGGAGGGCGAATACAAGCGCTTTGCCGCGGCAGTGGAGGAAACGAGACTGTCAACGCTACTGAAGGGCGAGTATGACGGCAGCAACGCCGTGCTCTCCCTCCACGCAGGCGCAGGCGGCACGGAGGCGCAGGACTGGGTACAGATGCTTTACCGCATGTATACCCGGTATTGCGAGCGCCGGGGCTGGGCGGTAAAGGAGCTGGATCTTTTAGATGGCGACGAAGCGGGTATCAAATCCGTCACCTTCGAGGTGGACGGGGATTCCGCATACGGGTATTTAAAAGCGGAGAAGGGCGTGCACCGGCTGGTGCGCATTTCTCCCTTCGATTCCTCCGGCAGGCGGCATACCTCCTTTGCCTCGCTGGACGTGACCCCCATATTTGACGACGACGACAACAGCATCGTGATCGATCCGGACGATATCCGGGTGGACACCTACCGTTCCAGCGGCGCGGGCGGGCAGCATGTTAACAAAACCTCCTCCGCCATCCGCATCACGCACAACCCGACGGGAATCGTGGTGCAGTGCCAGAACGAGCGCAGCCAACTGCAAAACAAAGAAACCGCCATGCGCATGCTAAAGGGCAAGCTTTTAGAGGTGCAGGAGCGGGAGCGCATGGAGCAGATGGCCTCCATCAAAGGCGAAATGAAAAAGATCGAGTGGGGCAGCCAGATCCGCTCGTATGTATTCCAACCCTACACGTTGGTGAAGGATCACCGTACCAACGCGGAAAACGGCAATATCCAAGCGGTGATGGACGGCGAGCTGGATAACTTCATCAACGCGTATCTGGCCCAAAGCTAGCGGCAGCAGAGCAGCAACAGAATAGGAGCAGTATGCCAAGTACGATCAGCAATGTTTTACAGGCGGCCATACGCGGCTTCCGGCCGGTACTCAACAACCTGAGCTTGGAAATGGAACGAGCCGGGCAGGATGTGATCGCGGCGGGCGAAATGCAGCATCTGCCCGAAAATATGGTGGTTGCGCCAGTCACCATCGGTGCGGTTCCCGCAGAGTGGTTCCATCCCATGGAAGCGCCTGAGGACGAAGCGGTGATCTATTTTCACGGCGGCGCGTACATGGCGGGAAGCCTGATCTCCAACCGCCCGCTGGCGGTGGACTTTGCCCGGGCAACGCAACGCAACGTGCTTTCCTTTGAATACCGCTTGGCACCGGAGCATCCCTACCCCGCCGGGCTGGATGACGCCATGGAGGTATACCGCTACGCGCTTGGTATCGGCCTTGAGCCGAGCCGCATAGCCTTCGTGGGGGATTCCGCAGGCGGCGGGCTGGAATTGGCCTGCACGCTTCGCTCCAAAAGCGAGGGCTTGCCTATGCCTGCGTGCATCGTGGCGCTCTCCCCTTGGACGGATTTAACGCTGCGCGGAGAAAGCCACACTAATAAGGCCAGCGTTGACCCGTTGTTAGAAAGAAACAAGCTTTTACGGGCGGTGATGTACTATGCCTACGGCAAGGATCTTACCGACCCGCTAATCTCCCCCCTGTACGGAAGCTTTCAGGGCTTCCCCCCAACGCTTATCCATGTGGGCACGCATGAACTGCTTTTGTCGGACTCGCAGAATATCGCCAAGGCCATGCAACAGCAGGGCGTTGACGTGCTGTTGGAGGAGTGGGAAAATATGTGGCATGTTTGGCATGTGTTTGACGTGCCGGAAAGCCGCAAGGCCATGGAGCATATTTCGGACTATATCCTGACACATATCAATGCGGATGACACGGAGGAATTGTCTTGCTGAGGCGCGAATGGTATCCGCTGGACAATGCGGCCAATATTTACCCGGTGATTCGCAACAGAAACTGGACGCCCATGTTCCGCTATACGGCGGTCATGACCGACCCTGTGGACGCAGACGCGCTTTCCCGCGCGCTTACAAAAACCGTGCCGCGTTTCCCCGGCTTTTGCGTACGGCTCAAGCGTGGCGTGTTCTGGTATTACTTAGAGCAAAAGTTCAAGCCCGTGCCCTTAGAGGAAGACTTGCAAAGCCCCTGCCCGCCGCACATGCCGCATGAGCATGCGTTCCGGGTAAAGTACTATCAAAACCGCATTTCCTGCGAGTTTCAGCATATCATCTGCGACGGCTCCGGCGGGCAGACGTTTTTTAAAACGCTGCTGGCCAATTACATTACGGAGCTTGGCACTCCCGTGCCCGCCACCCATGGCGTGCTGGATGTAAACGAGAAAAGCCGCCCGGAGGAATGGGAGGACGGCTTTGCCCGGTTTTCGCGCATGGGCGTGCGGCCAACACGAAGCGAGCCTGCGGCGTATCATCCCAAGGGAACGCCGCTGCATCCCGCCATGCGCTGCGTGATAACGGGTACGCTTTCTGTTAAAGCAACGCTGGAAAAGGCTCGTTCCTATTCCGTCAGCATCACGGAATATCTTTGCGCGGTGCTGATGTATGTGCTGTATTTGCAGCAGGAGGCGGAGGCCGGCAAGAAGAAGCGCAAGCCTGTGAAAATATCCGTGCCGGTCAATTTAAGAAAGTATTATCCCACCCAAACGCTCCGCAATTTTTCCCAATATTTAAATCCGGGCATCGACCCCAATTTGGGGGAGTTTTCCTTTGAGGAAACGCTGGAGCAGGTGCACCATTACTTCCATTACATGTTTACGGAAAAGAACCTCAACGCCAGAATCAGCAAAAACGTGGGAGACGAGCGAAACGTTGCGCTTCGCGTGGTACCGCTGTTCATCAAAAAAGCGGTGCTGCTGCTGGTGTATTATTTAACGGGAGAAAAGGTGTTTAGCTCCGTGATCTCCAACGTGGGCGTGGTGGATATGCCCGAGGAAGCGCGTCCCTTTATCCAACGCGTGGATATCCTGTTAGCCACCGCCAACAAAAACACCTTGGAATGCGCCGTCGCCAGCTATGGGGATACGCTTTCCATCACTTTCACCCGCTCCGTGGCAGAGCCCCACGCGGAACGGATGTTTTTCCGCATGCTGGTACAGCAGGGGCTGCATGTGTTGGTAGAATCCAACCAAGGGTAGCAGAAAGGAACGGCTATGTCCTATTGTGTGAATTGCGGCGTGGAATTGGAGGCATCCGAACGGCATTGCCCGCTGTGCGGCGTGGAGGTGATCAACCCCAAGGAGCCGGTAGACCCCTCACGCCCCCGGCCTTACAGCAACAAGGTGGCTATGATACAGGGCAGAGTGGAACGGCGGTATACGGCGTTCATCATAACGGTGTTGATGGCGCTTGCGGCCTGCGTGTGCGTGATGGCAGACTTGGTGTATCAGGGCACGCTTTCATGGTCGGCCATCGTTTTGGTGAGCCTAACGTTTCTCTGGGTGCTGGCGGTCATGCCCTTTGCGTTTCCCATGCTGCACCCGGTGCTGTTGGTATCCATGGACGTTTGCGCGCTGCTTTTGCTGCTGTATGTTGTGAACCAAATGGATCACAAGGCGGACTGGTATCAAACGCTGGCGCTGCCGCAGGTCACCATCATGGGGATACTGGGGCTGTTTGCGGCGCTGGCTTGGCGCAGCAAGAGGGTCAAGGGCTGGCAAAAGTACGGGGTCGTATCCGTGGCGGTAGGAATATCGCTCATGGCGCTGGAGGTACTGCTGGATCAGTTCAACGACATGGCTATCTCGCTGGATTGGTCGTGGTTCGTGGTGATCCCCACATTTGCACTGGCGGTGGTGCTGTTTTTGCTGGAGCGCAAGCGGGACGTGAAGGAAGCAATATTTAAACGGCTTCGCGTATAATACGCATTGAAATATGCCACTGGCAAAGGGAATGTGAAATTGTCGAAACATATCGGCACAATCCCTTCTCACATCCGGTTTTCGTGCTAGAATAAACTGTCCAAAAGGTTTTGTATGATGATATTGGAAGAACTGTTAAAAAACGGCGCGGCGCTTTACCATCACTCCCGGCTTCGCGCCTTTCGTACCCCGCAGGGAGCGGTTACATGGGCGGATCGCCTGAAGCTGACGCTGGCAGCGTCCAGCCAATACACCTTTGCGGTGCTGGTGGTCACCTCCCCTACGGGCGAGGCCGTTTCGCACACCATGCTCAGGGAGGAGCAGCCGGAAGGCAGCCTGTATTGGGCGGAGATCGGCTTTCCGGAGGGAGCCGCGGGGCTTTGGTGGTACTATTTTGAACTGACGGACGACGCGGGCAACACCGTGTATTACGGCGGATACAGCGGCGAGGGTGCGCCAAGCGCGGCGCTGCCCCAAGCCTACCAGATCACCGTATACGACCCCGCCTTTACCACCCCGCAATGGTTCCGGGAAGGCATTATGTACCAGATATTCCCGGATCGCTTTTGTAAAGGCCGGGAGCATCCGGAAGCGATTTCGTACCATACCCGCAAGGGGCGTACGCTCCGGGTACATCAGGATTGGTACGAGCCTGTATATTACGAGGGAGATACCAAGGAGACTCCCTACGACCCCAATGATTTTTTCGGCGGGGATCTGTGGGGCGTGATACAAAAGCTCCCGTACCTAAAGGAGCTGGGCGTTACCTGCATATACCTGAACCCGGTGTTCGAGTCCCCCTCCAACCACCGCTACAATACGGCGGACTACCGCAATGTTGACCCCATATTGGGCGGCAACGAGGCGCTTTTTGCTCTTTCCGAGGCGGCGTATCAGGCGGGCGTGCAGTTGATGCTTGACGGCGTGTTTTCCCATACGGGAGACGACAGCCGGTACTTCAATAAATACGGCAGGTAT
>CAYZAW010000002.1:53714-88429 GCA_964476505.1 uncultured Oscillospiraceae bacterium
GCCGGGCGCGTATCAATCCAAGGAGTCTCCGTATTACAGCTGGTACCGCTTTGTACAGTACCCTGACCGGTACGCCAGCTGGTGGGGCTTCCCCACCCTCCCCGAGGTCAACGAGGATGACCCGTCCTACCGGGCGTTCATGTTTGGCGCAGAGGATTCTCTTTTGTCGTTCTGGGCAAAGGAGGCCACGGCAAACTGGCGGCTGGATGTGGCGGATGAACTGCCGGACGGGTTCATTGCGGATTTTCGCAAGGCACAAAAATCCATCGACCCGGACAGCGTATTGTTAGGCGAGGTGTGGGAGGACGCATCCACCAAGGAAACCTACGGGGAAAAGCGACGCTATGTGTTTGGCGCAGAGCTGGACAGCGTAATGAACTACCCCTTCCGCGATGCGGTTTTGCATTACCTCACAGGCGAGCATACCGCCTTTACCTTGCACGACAGGCTGGAAACGCTTCGGGAGCATTACCCCAAGCCCTTCTGGTATGCGGCAATGAACCTCTTATCCACGCACGACAGCGTACGCGCCATCAGCATTTTAGCGGGCGCGCCGGAGCGGGAGGCTCTTTCCCGGCAGGAGCAGGCAGCGTATACGCTAAGCGACGAGGCCGTGAACCTCGGAAAACGCCGGCTTGTGCTGGCAACGGCACTGCAAATGGCGCTGCCGGGCGTTCCCTCCGTGTATTACGGAGATGAAGCAGGCGTTACCGGCATGGCAGACCCGTTTAACCGCGCCACCTACCCTTGGGGCCGGGAGGACGGCTGTCTTTTGGAACAGATCAAGGCGTTAACGGCTGTTCGAAGCCGCAGCCAAGCGCTCAAAAGCGGCTTTTGCCGTATGGCGGCGCTAAACAGCGAGGTGTTTGCAGCACTTCGCTTTACCACGGATACGGATGCCTTCGGCAAAGCCTGCAAGCCGGAAGCGGTGCTGCTTTTTACAAACAGCAGCGATCTGCCGCAGGCGGTGGAGCTACAACCGGAGGATTTGCAGCAGGGCGCAGAAGGCGCGGCGCTGCCGTCCTTATCCGGAGCATGGAAAGACCTGTTGAACGGGACGGAGGTATCGATGCAAAACTGCATTCGGCTAACGGTACCGCCGATGAGCCCGCTGTTATTGAAGAAACTTTAGGCCAAAGGAGTGTCGGTATGTTCCAAGGGCGTTACGGAAACGATCATCTGAACCGGGCGTTGGCGTTTTTCGCCATCGGGGTTTCAGCCATCACGCTGTTTTTACCCTACGACAGTTGGGTAAGGCGCATCATACTGGGAATCTCCACCGTATGCATCGTTGTGATACTGGTACGCATGTTTTCCCGTGATTTTACGGCGCGGCAGAAGGAAAACGCCAAATGGCTGGAATTCTGGGGCAGGTGCAAGAATTGGTTTGCCGGCGTTAAAAACGGCGGCACCTACCGCGCAAAAAACGCGGGAACGAAAAAGAACCCCACCTTTGAGGACTACCGCAAGTATAAATACCTGGTGTGCCCCCAATGCGCCCAGCGCCTGCGGGTGCCAAGAGGAAAAGGGAAGCTGCGCGTCACCTGCACACGCTGCGGAAACAAATTTGAGGTTAAATCCTAAGACGGAAAAAGGGTTTGAAGGAACCCTTGCCGGGTAGTATAATAAGCGGGGCACAAGCCGCCGCATCATAATAGGAGGAACACAAACATGGAAGTCAATAAAGATATGACCATTGCTGATATCATTGGCATGGACGAGGGAATCGCCAATATTTTAATGGCATCCGGCATGCATTGTCTGGGCTGCGTTATGGCGCACGGAGAAGACCTTGGGCAGGCCTGCGCCGTACACGGCATCGACGCGGACGAGCTGGTTAACCGCATCAACGAATACTTAGCAGCAAAATAATCGCCCGGGGCGTTTTTGCCTCCGGCGGGTCAAACCAAAACAAAAGTTACAGGAACGATGAAACGCCATCCTGTAACTTTTATTTTACGTTTTTGGGTTACGGTGGCTGTCACAGATAACCACACTCTGTGTGACCGTTATTGGGCAAGAAGAAGTATGCTGTAATTATAGCACGTTTATTCTATTTCGATTGATACTTGTTGCGCCTATCACAACCAATCCGAATATCTTCAATGTAGGACGGTACTTTGGGTTGGTTGGTTGTAATTGCTTATCGTTCTTCGTTATTCCCTTTGTTTAATACTTAATGCTGTTATCATATGTCGGTTCTGTATCATGAATGCAGACATAGAAGTGTCGGTCTTTGCCATTACCACGTCGGTATCCTCCTTGGTACAAAACAGAATATTGGGCGCAGAGGCATCGTTAAAGCAAGATGCTTTTTAATAAACCATGGAAGGTTTAACCGTTGCGTTTAAATTTTGATACAAGCTGCGTCCTGTTCGCGCAGGCGGTTTTTCTAAGGATGTTCTTTACATGGAACTTGACAGTGCTTTCCGCAATATAAAGGTCTGCCGCGATCTCGGAATTGGAACGTCCATTGACGATAAGCATGAACACGCCGGCTTCTCTTGCCGATAACGCATACTCTTTCTCAAAGCCGCGAAGCCGCGCTTCCGCATTATCTTCCTGCGGGAGCGCGGATGCATATACTTCGTTGTAATATTGAAAGAACACTAATATTGTTACTACGAACAACACAGATGAAATAGCAAGCAAGATGGGAAAATGCATGTGCAAGGCAACCCCTAAAAATGCGCTTGCAGCGTCCCCAACTCTTCCAAGCAACAAGCCAAAGCCAGCCAGAGGCAGAAGGTTGTTTCGTTTCCCGGCTAAATCAGCGAACGTTACCACGCGATATACGGAAAAGAAGCCGAAAAAGATGTAACCGGCGATCCATAGAATAGCACCTACAGCAGGTTTACCGCCGAGGCCGAATGTAATGAACGGGAATATCAGAGCAGCAACGCAGCAGATAGCGCCCAATTTTCTGTTTTTGTCGTTGACCAAACCTGCGGCGATCAAGCCAATGGCGTAAAATGCGCGCATAAATACCGCGTTTACCGCACCGCCAAAGTGATCGACAGACGGAAAATAGAAGCCCAACCCTTTCACAACGGAAAGAAGCACCACGACCACCGCGGCTAAGGGAAGGATGGATTTCTTAAAATACAACGGCGCTGCCGTGTCGCAACCATCAGATGTACACATTCTGCATTTGCGGTCGATCCACAGAATTGCGGCGTATATCGCTGCGTACACGATCAGCACATAAGGCGAGCCAAGAAAACCGCCGTCCAGGGGCAGCGACAGTACCCACGATCCCACGCTGCCAAATGCATAGGCTGCACCAAACACGATTCCTCTTTTTTGCTGCGGCACCAGTTGTGTAAGCCGCGTGAGGTAATACGCAAAAACTGCCCCATGCAGGAGGTTCATCAAATACCCGAACACTAATATCCCGTAAACGGTGGAGGATATAAACGCAAGCACCGTTGCAAGGCCGTCGGCTATAACGATGCCAATAAAAAACGGAGCGGAAAGAGCCCGCTTTTCATTTTTCTTAATAAATAGCGAGAATGCCAGCATTCCAAGCACTTGAAAAAGATACCCCACGCCTTCGGACAGTACATCAACAGCGGTACTGTTAAAAACCAACGGCAGCTTATACAGCCACCAGGTGATATAGGTAGAACCGGTCATAAGGAAGCTCATGCCAATCAGCGCACAAACAGTAAATGCGCTCTTTTTTTGTAGAATAACGCTCACCTCAATTCCCGCATTGATTGGTTTATTATACAACAAACCTCTTTCCTTTGTAATGTGACAAGCCGTTATTTTCATGAAAAATCAGCCACCTATCCCAAAACTATCCCTCCGTTTTCACCGCCTATCCCAATACTCCCCTACTGTAAAAGACAGGTTTTATGTACGCTCTACACAGAGGCTATTTACTTTACATAGGTACAATTGGAGGGGTAATCATGAACGATCCTATGGGAACAGTTGTGTTTTCCTGCGACAGGCCAACGGTACTCAATGCCATTTATGATGTGATCGATTCACTGGGGCTTATTACAGAGCATATCAATAGCGAGCGCGGCGTTCTTCTCCTTCGGACCTCCGACCAAATTGCAATACGAATCATGGTGGATACCGTATTTCCCTCCAAACAAACAAAGGTCGGTATCGCTGCATTGCAGGAATGCGGTTGTGATTGGGTACATGTCATTTTTGATGAATTAGAATCCATGCTGATCAACGAGCTCCGCATGAAGGAGGAAGCAAAATGAACCAGAAACGCATGATAGGGCTGGCAGCCGTTCTTCTTTCCGTTTGCATCGTCGCAACTGCCTGTGCTCCCACCGTTTATGAGGCCTATGAACTGCAGCCGAACGAATACCTGATGGGCGAAGACGGCTCAAGCGTTGCAACGTATACGCCGGATGGCAGTACGGCGCAGCTTACCAAAGACGATATCCAAGCCATAAACAATGGCAGCGCCCACATGGTATTTGGGAACAAGGGGTATCTGTCCTTTTTAAACGGCAAGTATTATGAGGGCAAAATTACAAACTATGAGGACGCTGTAGCGTCTATACAGGGTGTGGCGGAGCTTCTGGGGCTTGGCGCCGGCTGCGAGTTTTTCGCAAAATACGGGGAACGGGATGACGACGGCTATACCTATTATGTATTTCAACAGCGGCAAGGCGATGCAACGGTGCCCTATGCAACGCTTCGAGTAATCGTGAATCCGGAGGGGTATACGGCAGGTCTTTCCTGCTCCTTTACGCCCAATATGGGCATTGTGGAAATCGAAAACCCCATCTCGGCAGAGCAGGCAGAGCAGATTTTGCAGGCGGAAATGATGGAAAAAGGGCTGGAGTTTACGTATTACAGCGAATGTACCACCAAGGTTGCGCTCACATATAAAGACATGAACGTTAATTGCTATGCGGTATATACCAATAACCCGGATATGTCTACCAGCTTTGACATGCCCTATTATGAGCATTTCATCACTTACGGCGGCAAGCGCCTGTACAGCTTGCCGGTAGCCTCCCTCAATACGGACAACATGGACCCGTATAAGGCGTACGAGTATTTCGACGGTTTGGAACCCATGACCTATGCCGGAGATGTGCTGCTTTACGACGGCAGTATTCGGCACATCGAGGTGCCGATAGCATACAACCCCAAGGACGGATTGTACTATCTGGGCGATGTTACGCGCAAGATCATGGTCGCGGATTACTATGCCTTCGAGTATCAGTATGAAACGCTTGATTTCATTTCCTCGCCGGACGGGAAAACATGGGACAATATGCACCTTATCACCTATGCGAACTATATCACCGCGTATGATTTCTATAACGCCCGGGGAATCCAATCCATAGACGGCTTTGGCGTACCGGTGTTACTATGCGTGAACTACTGCGATAAAAACCGCATGCCCATTGACAACTGCTGTCACTTTGGCGTGAACAGCGGCTGGGCCTGCTTTGCCGCCAGCACGGAAGGCTATAACCACAGCGAAGGCTTGGACATCATCGTACATGAATTTACCCACGGCGTTACCCAGTATTCCATGGGCGGGATCTATTATATGAACGATACCGGCGCGATCAACGAGGCATACAGCGACATCATGGGGAATATCACCGAGATGCTGACCGGTTATACCAAGGATCAAAGCTGGCTGATAGGCGAAATGCGAGGCGAACCGTGGCGTTCCATGAGCGCACCCAACGATTACGGCCAGCCGGAATCGAAATCTGACCCACTCTTTTTCCCGCCAACGGACGAGCCGGATCACAATACCAACGACAATGGCGGCGTGCACTACAACAGCAGCTTGCTCAACTCCGTGGCATATAAGCTGTGGAAGGGCGGCATGCCGTTGGAGCAGGAGGCCTCACTGTGGGTCACGAGCATAGAGCTCATCACGCCGTTTTCCAGCTATAACGAGATACATGCAGCGCTATTGATGAGCGTGGATATCAACGGCTTCGATCAAAGTTATAAAACGCTTATCACAGATGCTTTCAATGATGCGGAACTGTTAGGCTAGGGGGGAGGTATGAATATGCGAAAACACTTGGTTATGATCACTGCCGTAGTATCGCTTGCACTGATACTGCTGGGCTTCACAGGCTGCTCCGTGCTGATGCCGACCTCCCATACAACAAACGTTGCCGATCAGGATGCAGGGCTTGCCGTTGCCGAAAATTTCTATCTGTTCAGCGGCAGCGAGATCGGCTACTCGTTCCTATACCCCAAAACCCGGGAGGTTGGCTTTTCCAAGGAGGATGGCGCATACATCTACTGCGGCGAGGATACAGCGCAGCCCTACGTGTTGGTCTGCCGCATCGACAAACGCGGCATGTCGCCGGAAAAGTATTTCAAAGCTTGCGATAAACTGATGCTCGATACCTTCCAAAACGTGCAATCCACACCCATCAACGAAGTGGAGTTGGGCGACAAAACGCTGTATCTCACACGCTATGCTTGCGATGGGCTGGTGATAGACCGCTATGTGGAGCTGTACGATGGTTTTTACATCCAGTATACCGCCATATCCAACGAGGCCGGCGCGCTAAATACCGAGTTGTATTACGCCATATCTACGCTTCGCGTGAACGAGGGCGCGTATAAAGGTGCATACAGCGAAACGGTAAGCGTACGCCGTCATCCCGATCTTGCCATGCAGATCGACATACCTGATATGCTGGAGGTAAAGGAGCTTACCTTAGGCTATTTTTCCACCAACGAAAACGCGGTGATGCTTACTGTGCTTATCACCGAGGACGATGACGGCAAGGCGATTTACAACCGAAAGGATTTTATTAACCGGGCAGCGGAATCACCAAACTTTGTGGCGGGGCTTCTCGGAGCAGACAGCGCTGTTTTCACCGAGGGGCAGGAAGAGCATTTTGGGGACAAGAGCTTTTACTGCTACCCCATGGAAATGCAGGAGGGCGGCGCGGCGTTTCAAGGAGAGTTGTGCTTGGCAAATGCCGGAGAAACGGGTTGTTGGCTTGTTTGCTACGCCGTACGGGAGGGCTGCTTAGCCTTTGACGATACACTTGGCTTGCTGGAGGATTGCGCAAAAAGCATTGATTTTGAGTAAGGAGAAATGAAGATGAAGAACTGGAAAAGAACGATATGCATCATTCTTGTATGTGGCCTAAGCCTGAGCGCAGCAGCCTGCAACGCAGGAAATGAGGTTGGCGGCTTAGGGTCGCTTACCATGGACGATGGTAACGGCTCCGGCGGAATCGGTACCCTTGGAGAACCGGAACCCAGCGACGCGCCGGACGATGAACTGCCGCCTCCGGAGCCGGAGCCCGTACCTCAGCCCGTACCGGAGCCTACGGAACCGCCCCAACAGGAGCCTGCGCCAACAAAGGGCTTATCCACGGAGGCATACAAATGCGAGGAGTTTAATATGACCATCCCCGCCGGATGGAAAGTCAATTATAAGGTGATCGACTCGGGAAACGATATCAAACGCATCTATATTTTTGTATGCGACCCGGCAAACCCGAAAAACATGATCTTCTTTGTGGAAGCGCTGGAGCCCTTCTTCTCATCGGAAGAAGGCCGTAGCGCATGGGCAAATGTTGTGCCCGCATATAGAAACGCTCCTGTCTTGAGCGAACCAAACGCGGAAGCAACGCTGTCGCAATGGTCGAACATTTACGCCCTGATGAAACAGGAGGGAATCCTATCCGGGTACTTCTCGGATTACTCCATGAAAAATGTGCTCAAAAGTGAGGAAACCTCGCGTTCCTCCGAGGGAGAGGCCATTTCTTATGTGATAGCGCAGGTAACGATCCCAGGCGAAAACGAGATGTATGACATGTTTTATGAGAACAAGCTCCAACTGATGGATGCACCAACGGGGCTGCCCGCCTATGCCACATACTATATCAGTTACGCCAATAACGGCGTGGTTTTAGCCGACAGCCTAGCCGAAAGCCAGTTTGATGCGCTGCATGCCTGCTTGATGACGCTGGATTTAACTGCCTACGCCAACAAGAAATAGCGAAGCTTCATAAGGAGGTATTACCATGAAGAAAACGATAGCATATATACTGACTGTGCTGCTTCTGTTGTGCGTCGCCGGGTGTGCCAACACGAATAACGGTTTACTTATCGGTGAAGAAAGAGAGCCGATGGACGCGTCGCTGTTTGATGTGTTGGGCGATAAAGAACAGGCGTTTTTTATCAGTTATTCCGATGATTCCGCGCAGTATATGGTGGTGCGTTACGATCAGCATTTTGACGATGCCACCGTTACGGATAAAGCTCTGATGCGGGAAATGGTGAAGGCGCTCTTGGCCGTACGCGTGACCGCCAAAACGAATATGAGCGCTACGGACGGCTATCACGACGTTGGCTTTTTTACGGCGGACGGCGCGGAATACCACATCAGCTTTGAGCAGAACATGCTCAATGTTGGCAGTCAAAACTATATCATCGAGGATGCCGATGCCTTCTGGACGTTGTTCAAGAAAACCGCCGAGGAATGGTCGGTGATGGCGGGAAAATACACCGCATGTACGGACGAGGAAATACAATTCGCCATCGAAGCGGGCAACTTCGCTTTTAGCGAAGAGTTGTGCGACTACCTCATTAAAAACCAAGAAAGCATGCCGGAGGACGTGATCACCTGCTTAAACGAGCATTTAGGCGAGTACCGCGTGTATCAGCTTTCCGGAGCTGACGGTGCGTTAAGCCAAGACGAAGCCAAGTTGACGGAGAACGAATGTAATACCATCGCCGCTGTGTTGCAGCTGCACGGCTATACGCCGGACATGCTGATTGATACTGCTGCCATGTCAACAGACGCGCTTGATAAACTGTCTGCAAACGCGGAATATTTAGTGGATACATCTAAATACCCAAAGCCGGAGGATGGCGATAGGTTCCTGCCGTTCTTTCAAAACGGAGATGCCGAGGTACTGGCAGAAGCCATGGGAGTCACCATCACTGCCCCGCGCGAGGTAACGTTCTCCACGTTCTCTGAGGGAACGGGCATGACCGTATGCGCCAAGATCACAAACACCTCGGATAAAACGGTACAGCTGCTTCCCGCAGGCGATTCGTCCGATCATGCCATGACGAAGGCAGAATGGGAAAAGGTGCCGGGCTACGATGCATCGCTTGTGATCGACTGGCTCGCCAAGGAAAATACCGATTTGATACCTCTTTCCGCAAAATCCATGCTGGAACCGGGAGAATCCACCGTGCAGCGGTATACCTATGTGGGAAGAACCGATGAGGATTTTGATTTCCTCTCGCGTTTTTCCTGGCGTGTAACGGACGGAACAAGCATCGAGACCTTAGCGGCGGCTGTGCTTTGCCACCATACCCCCTCCAAAGCTACGTTTGGCAGTTGTACGGTTACAGGCACCGTATATAACAGAGAAACGGGAGAACCCGTACCCTTTGTGGATGTGCAATGTTCCCGAAGCGGACACGATTACGCCACTACGGATGTCAGCGGGCGTTTTACGCTCCATGTACCGGCGTTTCAGGCAGACGACACCGGCAACTGGGCGCGGGCGACGATATTCGTAAACGAACTTGGCGTGATCTCCGGCAGCAAGGCCAAAATCGACCCCAACTATGCGGAAGCCTCGCTTATCGTTGTGCCAAAAGACGGCGAAACGATGGATTTGACGCTGACCCTTGCGCCAAAGCCTGCGCAGGTAAATTACACCCTCCAAAAAGAGCACGACCTTGGTATGCAGGCCTACGGCTTTGATACCAAAGCCGATATCGTAGTGACAACGCCGTTCCACACCAGCTTTTCGGAACAGTACAAGTTTGAAAATGGCTACCTCCATGTGTTCGACAAGACCGGTAAGCTGTTATTCGAAAAACCGATTTACGGAGAGGACCGCTGCTGCGATGTGTCTGACGACGGCACGCTTGTAGCCGCCGTGGTACATTCTGATCAATTGCAGTCCGGCGGCGCGGATGCTGCCGTGGTATGGGACATCAGCGGAAACGAGGTGTTCTCGTACAAGGTTCCCTTCAAAGAGAACACGGCGCTTTTTGTAAAGCCCCAAGCGCCCCTTGGCGGCTACGAATCAATGATATACGATATGGAGCTCTCGCCTGACGGTACGCTTGTGGCTATCCAGTGCGCCAGCGGTTATGTAAGCATCGTACGCATGGCGGACAGTGAAAGCATTTGCGATTTCTATTGCGATACGGAAAACAGCCACAGCCTGTTTTTCTCTAAGGACGGCAAGGTGATCTACACCGTTGTGGACAGCGGCACGATGACGGCAACGGAGATCGAAACCGGCAAGGTGCTTTGGGAAAAGTACGTGGAGGCATATTTGATGAACTACGTACTCACCGACACCTTCGTCATCACCTCCACCAAAGCAACGGGCGCAGGTTACCTTATCTGCACAGAGCTTGCAACGGGAAAAACCCTTTGGACGCTGGACGTTGGGATGCGCTCCGGCGATATGTGCCTCTCTCACGATGAGAAAACGCTGTTCTGGGGCACGGATACCGCAGGCACCAACGAACGTGCCATCATCATTGACGCTGCAACCGGCACACCCCTCTGGGCGCCTGTTTCCGGCAAGCAGGCGGCAGCGTTTTCGGCTGATGACCAATACATTATGATGCGTAGCGGTGGGTTTTTAACGCTTCGTACCGTTACGGGCGAACACCTGTACGGCGCAAACATCGCCCCGGACGATAACTCCATGAGCTGGGGCCTATATATGAGCGGCGACTGTAAAAACGTGGTGAGCTTTGCAGGCGGCAGGATGGACGATCGCTTTTACGGCACTATGTATGCTTTAACGCTGGATGACAATACACCGTTAGACTAGGAGGAAACAATATGAAAAAACTGTTTTATATACTAGCCGTTATAATGATGCTGTGCTTTGTGTTCACGGGCTGCCAACCTGCGCAACAGGAGCCTATACAGCCGGAGCCCGCCGATGCGGAAGCAATTCCCATTACCAGCAGCGCGGACGCGGCAACGCTTGCCGAATACCTTGCCGGGAATACCAAAGGAGACTATTTGGTAGAGCAGGATGCCGCATTTGACCTCACGGGCATAACAGTATCCGGGGAAAAGACGATACTGCTGCAAAACGCCGCGCTTACCCTTACAGGCACCTATACCGCAGGCAGTGGCAGTATTGTTGTACGGAACTTTCGGGAAGGTAGCGCAACGCTTGATTTATCCATGCTGAACTTCTCTTTTGAACCAGCGGCAGAGCCCTTGTTCTTTGATGTGAAAAACGACGTAACGCTGATCGCGCCCAAAGCGCAGGATAACATTTCGGTTGTAACCGGTGATGAGTGGATTTCCGTAAAAGCTGGCGCTTTCGAAACGGCGCAGCAACCGGAGGAACAGCCCGGTGAAAACGACCCGGCTGATAATGGGCATAAAATAGCGGCTACGGCGAACGAGCTGCTGCAATACATCAGCGACCCCACCATCAAGAAAATCGAGCTTTCCCGTGATATCACGGTTACCTTTGACGGCGAAACGCTGTCTCGCGGTATCACACTTATTCCCATGGGGCATATGCTTACGCTTAATGGTACACTGGCTTTTGCAGGTGACGGGCTGTTGTATATCGATGCCGGCATGGATGAAGCCGCCGCGCTTGATCTATCAGGCTTCTCCGTCTCGGCAGATGCTCTCGATACCACGGGGATGCCGGCTGGCAGCCTAGACCTTGTGCGTATCGGCATGCATTTTAAGCAGATCAAAGGCAAGCCCACGCTTCCTGAGAATATGGAGTTTACCATTAGCGACGATGGCACGCAGGCCTTTGTGTTCCTAAAGATCGCGCCCGATACTGCCGCGCAGATCAAAAAGGATATGCCGCTGATTCTCTCCGGCGAACTGGATGACGGCGAATACCGCGCGGTGTATGTAAGCGATACAACGGACGGCGTACTGGAGGTGCGGCTGGATAATCCAACCATCGCCCGTGAAATCTCCGTAAATGTGGGGGGCGGCGTTACACTGAAAGTCACCGGCAGTGTTACATTCGACGGCGGATTGTACCGATTCGAATTTGCCGAGGGTGAAGGCCGTGCAACAGTCGATTTGACCGAGTTGGAAATCAAGGGAACGCCTGCGGTTGGCAAAACCAAGTCAGACAACATTGTTTTCTGGCGCGAGCGAAACGGTGTTGATGTGCTGTATGATCAATCCGACAGGCACGTTACCTATTCCGCAGGCGGCAGCGGCAATGAGGAGCTAAGGTATGTGCAATAACGCAAATTGTTTAACATTGCCCGCGATAGGCTGAAGGCGATTGCTGGTACACCTTGCGAAACGTCTCTGAAAAGTAGCTGATGCTATTGAAGCCGCAGGCTTGCGCGGTATCCGTAACGGACAGTCCCTGCCGAAGAAGCCCGCAAGCTTTTTCCAGCCGATACGTCGTTAAATATTCCAGAGGTGTCGTTCCCAGCCTTTCACGGAACAATCGGCAGCATTTACTTCTGCACATTGCACCTGCGGCTGCAATGGCTGCCAGTGTGATGGGTTCGTCATAATGCTGCTGCACATAGCCCGTCATTCGCCGAAGCTCGCTCCATGCGGGATCGACGGCAGCGTCCTTCGCAGCGGGTGCTAACGCGCGGTAAGTCAGCGCAGCCAAACGGCAGCAAGCAGCTTGCACCTCAAACTCGTACTGCGCGGGACGCTGCTCACACAGGCGACGGATGGTGTCTATCTGTACAAGCATGTCGGCATCGCGTTCGGGTGTGATCAAGTAATAGTCCTTCTGCCCATCCGCTGCCATGGATGCGGCGTAGACGGCAGTGGGCAGCGGCGGTTCGCCCAGCACAGACGGATGGAACAGCAACGTATGATAAACACATTCGTGATGCTGGGCAGAATACCCATAGTGCAGCCTGTTAGAATTCACAAAGATAGCCTGCCCCTGCAAAAGATGGATCGTTTCGCCGCTGACGCGATAATCGATTTCTCCTTCCAATGCGCAAAGCCACTCAAAATCCATGTGCCAATGGCAAGCGGCGGCATATTGTTGAAATAACGATAGGTAGGAGGTCATCGAACGAACGGGAAAACCATGCGCAATATAGGTAAGCTGTTCCTTGCCGTCACGGTTGAGTGAAAGCTCGCCCATTTTGATACTGCCTCCTTATTGAAAGATACGATTGTTATACAATTGTAGCATAAGGCGATTGTGAGCACAATCCGCAACTGCTATCCTGTTTGTATCAACAGCAAGGAGGGACAGCGTATGATGGATAGCAGCTCCTGTTTGTTCAATAGAGTTATCAGCCATGATTTAGGCGTATCCATCTTCGATGCCACTTCGCAAAATGCTTATGAAATAGCCCAAGATACATCCCGTCAGATACTTGAAGAAGAAATGGCTGCAGAGGATCAGGCAGCGGATAAGGCGTTCCTCCGACAGCTTGCGCGTTTATCCCTGCCCATCGCGCTGCAAAGCCTCATCAGTACTGCTGTGAGTTATGCAGACGTTCTGATTCTTACCACGGTGGATGCGAGCGCGCTATCAGCCGTATCCTTGGCAGGGCAGATCATATTCGTTCTAACATTGCTCTATGCCGGCATCTCAACTGGCTTAACCATACTTGGCGCACAGTACTGGGGACGCAGAGATACGGCTACCATCGGTAAAGTGCTGGGGCTTGCGCTTCGGCTTTCCATGCTTTCATCGGTGGTGTTCTTTCTTGCGATGCTGCTGATCCCCGAGACGTTGATGCGTTTGTTCACACCGGATAAAGCGGTGATTCTCTTTGGGATTCCTTACCTTCGTATCGTTTCTGCCGGCTGTTTGGCTATGGGCGTATCGCAGATGCTTTTAGCAGTGATGAAGAGCATGGAAAACACCCGCGAAAGCGCATGGATCAGCATCAGTTGCCTGCTTACAAACATTCTGCTAAATACACTGGCAGTGTTCGTGCTGTTTCCGGGCGACCCTATGCGTTGCGTGATGGGTGTAGCGGGCGCAACAACGTTTTCTCGACTGCTGGAAGCCATCCTTTGCTTGATTTGGGGCAAGTACCGTGGCAAGATAAAATTGACGGTATCCGAACTGTTCCACACAGCAGCATGGCTAAAACAGGATTACCGCGCTTGTACATGGAAGGTACAAGCGAACTACTTGGTATGGGGCGGTGCGCTCACGGTCATGTCAGCCATCATGGGGCATGTAAGCACGGAGCTGGTTTCAGCCTACGCCGTTGCCAATGCCACACGAAACTTGGTCATCGCGGCTTGCACGGGGCTTGCGTCCGGTGGCGGCATCCTGCTTGGAATGCAGATGGGTGCCGGCAGGATGCAACTAGCAAAGCGCACCGGGCATAAGCTGATGCGCTGGTCGCTGCTTTTAGGTGTAGGGGCAGGCGCTGTTCTTTTGGCACTTCGCCCGCTGTGCTTGGCAGTAGTGGAGCTTTCGCCCCCGGTCATGGCGCTGCTGAAGGATATGCTTTTCATCTGCGCGGTCTATTGTATCGGAAAATCCTTCAATTCCACCATGGTAAGCGGGGTGTTCTGCGCAGGCGGTGATACGCGGTTTGGGCTGATCTGTGATACTTTGGCCATGTGGGGCGTTATCCTGCCATTAGGGTATCTTTGCGCCTTTGTATGGCGGCTTCCGCCCTTAGCGGTTTTTGCGGTGCTGTCTCTGGACGAATTTGTAAAAATGCCGTTTGTGGCTTGGCATTTCTATCAACATCAATGGCTCAAAAAACTAACACGAAATCAAACGGAGGAATGAGATATGACGATCAAGGAACGTATGGCTGCCTGTCAACTGTTTACCGATGATGACGCGCACTATCCCGAAGAGGCCGAAGCGTTAGCAAGGGCACGTCAGCGCGGGAAAACTTTATGCTGGGAGATCAACCGGCTTTCCCCTAACGACACACAGACCCGTACGGAATTGCTCAAGCAGCTATTCGGTAAAATGGGCGAAAATGTTTGGTTGGAGCCGCCGATCTACACCGCTTACGGCAGCAATGTAACTGTGGGCAGCAACGTATACTTCAATTTCAACACAACGCTGGTGGATGATTACACCATCACAATCGGCTCCAATGTGATGTTTGCGCCCAACGTATCCATCGCGGTCACGAACCACCCCTTGCACCCGGTGCTTCGCCAAAGGGGAGAAATGTACGCACGGCCTGTGGTGATCGAGGACTGGGTGTGGCTGGGCACCGGCTGTATCATCTGCCCCGGCGTGACCGTGGGCGAAGGCGCAGTGATCGGTGCGGGCAGTGTTGTGACACGGGATGTTCCGCCCTATACCTTTGCCGCCGGGAACCCCTGCCGAGTAATTCGTGAACTAACAGAGCGTGACAAGGAGTATTACTTCCGCGACATGCGTGCCGATCAAGTGGAATGGTGAGATAAATTGCGTCCTTAAACGCATTGATACGGTTGTTCCCTACAAAAGCAATCCGCGTCTCACGGATGGCTTTTGTATGCAAAGGCATGATGAAAGCAAGTATCCGTAGGTAGCGGAAGTAAATCTGTCTATCCAGTAATGACTGGCATAATTCTCGACAGCGCCGAGGCTGATGCCTCGGCGTTTGTGATGCAAAGCGGTGGTTTGCATGGTATACTAACTGACAGATAGACCGTAACCTGACGAGGTATGCTATGGATACTGTGTTACAAGATACACTTATGTTTTTTGATAAGCAGCCAACAGCCTTGCCATTATACAAGGCTTTTGAAGCTCGTTTGTTAGCAGTATTCCCGAAAACAAGGATAAGAGTACAAAAGAGCCAGATTTCTTTTTTTAATCGCCATATGTATGCTTGCGTTTCATTCCAGCGAGTCAAGAAAAAGGCTGAATTGCCCAATCCATATATTGTTATAACGTTGGGATTGCCCTACCCCCTAGCTTCTGCTAGAGTAGCTGTAAAAACAGAGCCCTATCCTGGCCGATGGACAACGCATATCGTGATTGGGAGCGTAGTTGAAATAGACGATGAACTGATTTCATGGATACGGGACGCCTATCTCTTTACGGACAGTAAATAAGTACGCCAACTCCCAATTTATCCGGCTATCCGGCTGGGCGTATCACACCGCCCAGCCTTTTTAGCATAACGGCTTCAATGAACCGTTTTCATCCGATAACGCCGCCAAACCATAGAAATCTTTAATGATTTCATTGGCGCTGTAAATGCACCAATGTGAGTAAAAGAAAAACAGCAGTGCCGTTTTCACGCTCTGCTGTTTTTCTCAAATATGAATTCTACGTCACAATCACTTGTTGTTAGGGGCTTTTTACAAAAGCCCTAAGCCGCCGGAGGCAAATACAATACACCCTACGCCTTTTCCTGATCCAGCGGATTGATGCCGTCCTCGTCCAGCTTCACCCGGGCGGCGATGGCGGTCAGCACCTTGGCCTGCTCGGTCAGCTCCTCCCCCACTTGGATGTTGGCCTGCGTTGCCGCCATATTGCTTTGTGCAAGGTTGGCTACGCGGAAGGTGTTTTCCGTGACCTCCGCAAAGCGGCTGGCGCGGTCGTGCAGGGTATCGGAAACGGTTTTTACCAGCTGCGAGGTCTCCTCCGCACCGCCAGCCACGCTTCGCAGCATTTCCGCCGTTGCGCCAACGGCGTTGGAGCCCGCGCGGATGGATTCCAGCGCGGTCTTGATGAGCACGGTGGTTTCCTTGGCGGCGCTTGCCGTATGGTTGGCTAAGGAGCGCACCTCGTCCGCCACCACGGCAAAGCCCTGCCCGGCTTCCCCGGCGCGTGCCGCTTCCACGGCGGCATTTAGTGCAAGGATATTGGTTTGGAACGCGATATCGTCAATGGTTTTTGTAATGTGAACGATCTGTGCGGCGGACTGCTCCATGTTGTTCATGGCCTGCACCACTTGCTCCATGTTCTCCCGGCAGTCAATGATGCGCGCGCCCATTTCCTGCGTTTTCGCGTTCACGGAATTGATCTCATCCACGCTGTCTAGGATGCCCTCGCTGATCATCGTGGAGGTAGCGGAGATCTCCTCGATGGACGCTGCCTGATCGCTGGAGCTGTTGGATATCTCCTGCGCATACTCCATGATTCTTTGTGCATGCGCGTACACCTCGCCGGAAACATCACGCATCTGGGAAAAGGTATCCAGCAGTGATTCGATCAACTCCTCCAAAGAATCGTGTATGGGCGCAAACCGCCCCGGATACACCATGTCCACATGAAAGGTAAAATCCCCGTAATGGGATATCCGCCGAAGCGTACGGGATATATGCGTGATCTGCCGGTCAAGTGCCTGCTCCATGGCCTGCATATCCCGGCACAACCCGCCAAGCTCTCCCTTTGCGCTATAATCGGAATCGGGCATGATCTCTCCCTGTGCCACCCGCCTTGCCAGCACTTGCAGCTCTTCCACGCCTGCGGCTGTTCGCCTGCCGCCTATCGTTTGCAGCACCAACAGCACCAGCCCAGCAAAGCCCAGCCCGCATGCAATGAGCGCGGGCGTTTTATCCAGTATGTTCAGCGCCAATAGTGCCAGCCCCAACAGAGCGATCAGCACCAACAGCATTGCAAGCGGCGTCCGCACCTTTTCCCATAGCCTCATAATCATTTCCTCCCCCAGTTCTATTCCGATTCCCCGTTAAAACAGTTTAAAAACGCTGTTGTTGAACCATGTATATCCCCAGTCCGGCAGCGCAAACACCTGCATTGCCCGCAGCATGCCTAATATGGCCCATATCAGGCAGCCCATCAACGCGATGCGCAGTATAATGAGCAGCCCCTGCCCGATCGCATACCCCGCAGACATCTTCGTCTTTTTTCGCGGCTGCTCCAACAGCGCCGCTTCGGGCGTTTCCCCCGCCTGCACCGGTAATGCGCTTACGGGTTCCTCTTTTGCACGCTGCTTCTTTTTTACAGCGTCAGGCGAAAGCTGATGCGCCTCCATGATCTTCATTTCGGACAGCTTCAGCTCCGCCAGCGTTTGGAACCACGCGGAAAAGTCTCCGTAATACGGCTCCTCTTTGAGCGATTCGTATACGGTGGAAAACACATGCTTTACAATGTCTCTGGCTTTTTGTGCATCGTTGGTCTTTTCCAGCGCAAAGCGGTAAACAGGCATACGGTATGCCGCGAATATTTCGCGAAACGCCTCCTGATCTCCCCGCCTGATACGCTCCATCAGCGCAAAGCGATCCATCCAAGCCACCTTCTTTTCTTACAGGATTTTAATAAACCAGTCGATCAGTGCCGACCATTTTTCTTTGATGTTCAACTGCCGCCGGGTGTTCTCATCGGGTCTGTAATCGTACAGCAGCGCGTCGGTTTGGGTATCCGTGATGTAAAGGTCGCGGAATCTGCCGTCATACACGCTGTCCTTTATATCCATCTGCGCCTTTGCCAGCACGGATGCCGCCTCCAGATACACAGAGCCGCTTTCCGGCAGCGTACCCATATCCAGATGCTCGATCACAAGCTTGCCATCGATCCAAACGGACAGATGCCGCCCGGAAAGCCAAAGCTGCACCTTTCGGTTGCCCGCCTTGGAGGGGTCTAGGTTTACCTCCGCTTGCGGCAGCTGCTCAACCGTTGTGGCGGCGGACTGCTGCAGCGCATTTGTGATCTCTTCCTTATCCGGACTGGCGCCGCTGCGCTTGATCTCGATTTCCGCCTGCAAAGCTTTTTGGCGCTGCTCGGCAAAAGGCGGCTCCACGACCCCGTCGTGAATATCCAAATTGAGCAGCAGCTTAGGCCGCTCCCGCCCATCCTGCAGATTGTACAGGTACAGCACATTGTCTGTGATCTCCAGCGCCGCGCCCGCACTGCGGCTGTTGTCCGCCCGCAGCAATATCCGCTGGGTGCCTGCCTGATTGCCGCGTAGCATTACCGACATTGCCATATCACCAAAGCTGCGCCGGGTAAGCTTTATCGCGCCGTACGCGTTTGGCAGCGACGTGACCACGATCTCCTGCTCATCAAACTCTGCCGCGCCCGCAAGCGTTTCCCAGTCCGCCGCTTTATCCGTCAGCCCCTTATTGAACGCCATGGGAAGCCCCGTCGTTTCCCACAAGCGCATTAAAAGGTGGTTGGAGGACCAGTATGCCTTGGGCTCCATACGGGTCATATCGTACAGGTCGGCATCCTGCGTGTTCTTTGCCTGATCCACCCAATTGAAGTTCATTGCAAACAGCCGCTTTATCTCCGCCTCGTTGACGGCGCTTGCCTTGGTGTTGGTGCCGTACGCTCCCGTATTGGCGTGCATGATGGCGTACACCTTGGGCATTACACCCACCTCATCCGTATACAGCCGCTCCATCGCCTGATAGTCCCCCTGCAGGCGCGCCTGCATCTGTTCAAAGGTTTCCTGCGGGATACCGTATTCGTCGCGGATGTAATCCATCAGGTAATGATCGTAGGTGCTGTCGATATAGGTTTTTGCGTGAACGAACGCGTTGGAATCCAGCTCGCCCAAGAAATTGCCGTAACGGTCGGCACAGTTGATGTACGACAGCCGGTAGCCGTTTGTGCCCAGCTCCCAGAAGGTGGTGTCTAACAGCAGTTTGATTTCCTTTGCCATGAGGAATTTATTGTCCCGCGTTTCGCACTTGTCCGCATAGGTGAACATGGTGGCAAGCATGTTCTTTTCTTCCATGATCTT
The DNA here is from genome assembly GCA_964476505.1 of uncultured Oscillospiraceae bacterium. Classification (GTDB taxonomy): domain Bacteria; phylum Bacillota; class Clostridia; order Christensenellales; family CAG-138; genus CAYZAW01. Next base: position 73,299 of record CAYZAW010000002.1, read on the forward strand.
CTGCGCAAACACCGCCGTATCGCGCCTGCCGTCGGAAAACATCAAATACAGCGCGCGCTCCGGAAGCAGCTTGCCGGTTTTGATGTAATCCAGCACATCCTGCTGGGAAACGGTTACATATCCGCTGTCCTTAAGCGCCTGTAAATGCGCCGCCAAACGGTCGTCCGAAATAAGCGTTTGTGTTCCAACGGTATCCACACCGGAGTAGGAAAGGCAGATCAAGCCGTTATCTGTGCCCGTGACCGCTGCGCTGTCGTAAGGCTTGTACACGGTCAAGCTGAACACGGCACGAAAGAGTATGATAAGCAGCAGTATCAGCGTTAACGACTGATTGATACTGCGCAAGGCTTTTTTTACATCCTTCAGCTTGGAATAGCGGATGTCCTCTTTGGGGATGATGCTATCCACCTGTGCCGCTCACCTTTCTGCGCGCCGCCCGCCGCGCCTGTTTTAACGCTTCCTTTCTTTCCTTCGCCTCCACGTCCGCTGGGGTCATGCGGGTGCCCCAGGTGGATTTCCAGAAGGTGAACCACGCGATAGGCATCTGCCAAAGCAGCACTGCCTCGTAATAAATGCAGAATATCATGCCGAATATCCAGATGCTGCTGCGCTTTAGCAGCAGCTGGGCAAAGCTCATCATCAGCGCCATGGTAAACAAGCCCAGAATGAACGTTGTAGGGAATATCCCATAGGCAATGGGCACATACACCAAATTGTACAGCACCACCAGCGGCGCGGCGATGGGCACCAACAGGCCAATGAAGAAAAACGTGCCCATAAACGGTTCCTTGCGCCACATGAACGTGGCGGCGATCATGGATTCTCTTAGCCATGAGCGTTTCCAGCGCATTTGCTGCTTTAAGAAGGATTTATAATCGTTTGGTACGATGGTAGAGCAAATGGCCGTATCCTGATATGCCGTGCGGTGATGGCGCAGCACGAAATTGGTCATGGCACGGTCGTCGCCAAAGGTGGCCTTTTGCCCCAAGAAATGCTGGTTGAGCCAGTCGTCCATGTTATCCATGATAATGGACTTTTTGTAGCAGGCCAGCGGCCCGGACAGGCAGGTAACGGAGTCGAAATACGCCTCCGCCGCCTTCATGATGCGAAAGGCGATATAGTACCGCACAGACTGCATTTTGGTCAGCGTATTGGTATAGGTGTTGGCAACGTCTGTACGTCCGGAAACGCCGCCCATTTTAGGATCGCGGAAGGGCTGCACCAGATTGCGGATGGCAAAGGGGTCTAAAAAGCTGTCGGAATCCACAAATACGATAAGCTCATGCTTGGCAATGAGCGTGCCCGCCGCAAGCGCGTCCCGCTTGCCCTTGTTTTCCGGCTGCCGCAAAAGATGCAGCCGCTCCCCCACACGAAAGCGCTTTCCCTCCTGCGCCAGTTGGGCGATGAGCTCCTCTACCCGCTCCACGGAACGGTCTGTGGAGCAGTCGTCCACCACAACCACTTCCAATCGGTCGATGGGATAATCCTGATTGATGCAGCTCATCACCGTGCGCTGTATCCATTCCTCCTCATTGAAGCAGGGAATCAGGATCGTTACGCCGGGGGTAAAATCGTCGTCGATGGGCACCGCGTGGTACATTGCGCCGTATAGATACCGCGACAGTAAAAACAACGCCGTAATGATGCTGTACGAATACAAGAACTTGTTGAACCGAAAATAGATCACGCTTTCCGCCCGCATAAGGATGATGATAAGCACCACCACAAACAGGCACATCACAGAAAGCACCATGAGGTTGCTGTTTTTTGCCCGATTGGCATACGAGGCAAGCGTTTCCTTGAACATGAACGCACACAGTGTTACGCCGGCATCCGCAGGCTGCACGCGCACCAGCTTGGCGCGGATGTTCACGCGCATTTCGTAGCCCTCCGGCATACTGCCAGGGGTTATCTCAAACTTTAAGCGCACGCTTTTTGCCTGCTGCAAAAGCGCGGCATTTTTTTCGTTTTCCACGCGCAGCAATATGCCTGTTGTGGAAACGTCTTGGCTTTCGCAATAAAATTGCAGGCGGCCTCCGCCCGAAAGCCGCGCAGTAACACGCACCCGGTAACGCGCCTCGTAGCGGGTGCCCATTTCCACCAGCCGCTCTCGCGCCGCAGCGGTGCCGCCGTCTGCCACAGCCTCCCCGCGCCGGTCTGCCTTTGCGCGAAGCCCGGTAGGGTCGGGCACATAGGTCAGTACCCGGCGGTCTTTTTTCTGTTTGAGCAGTACATCCTCAATGCCTGCGCTTTGTGCGCGTTTTTGCTTCATGCTGTTCCTCATCGGCTTGTTTCATACGCGCCGTTTAAATAATCGCTGATACGCCGGAATACAAAGCGCTTTCCTTCCGGTTTTTTTTCATTCTCCGTTAAAAACAGATCCAGCGCCTCCGCCGTGTATTTGGCGCTGTCCGACATATGCATGACCACCACGCCGCCCGCGGTGATCCCCTTTTTCAGCTTACCATACAGCTCGTCCACGCTTTTTGCCTCGTAATCGTGCGTAGAGAAGCTCCCCATTACGATATACGAATACCCGGCATCGAGTATCATACGGGAGCCGTTAAGGCTCATAGCCAGCGTGGGCGGGCGGAAGGAGGCCTGCAAGGCCGGTTTGCCGTCCGTTTTGAGATCCCCCACGATGGAGCGCAGCCGCTCATAGGAGGTGATGATATCCTGCTGGAATCCCGGAAGCTCATGCTCCTCCAGCGATTCATACACGCCGTCTCCATTATAGTCCGATGCCATGGGGTAGTGCGTGTCCGTATGGCTACCGATCTCATGCCCCGCAAGCGCGATGGCCCTTAACAGGTTGGGGTTGTTGGACGTGTTGTTGGTGCGGATATAAAAGGTCGCCTTTACGCCGTGTTTATCCAGCACGTCCAAAAGCTTTGTAAGCGTGCGGTCGCTGCCCCAGTCGTCAAAGGTCAGGAACACGGCGTTTTCATCGTTCTTGATTTTTCCGTTGATGTTGAGCTGCCTGATCTGCTGACCGGTAAAGCCCGGCAGATTGTCTTTTCCGTTGGTTGTGCGGTTGCCTACATAGTGCGTGCGCAAGAGCTTGATAAACGCGCCGTCCTCCATATCGCCCACATGACCCGGCTGGATGGTATTGTTAAGCGCCGGCAGCACCGCGTCCTCCGGTACGGGGTAGGTATACAGCAGAGATTCGTCCGAAAGCATTTCGTTGACGGAGCATACGCCGTAAATATTGATGCGCTCATGCAGCAGCTTTGCCAAGTCTCCCAGTACACGGTCGCTCTTTTTATAATAGTTCATGGCAAAGTAGATCAGCTCGCCCCGTTTAAAGGAGATGACCTGCTCGCCCAGCAGATGCTCCATGATAGCCTCGGCGCTTTCTGCCTGTTGATCGGCTGCCTGTACCGCCGAGACCTCATGAGTAATGAGCTTACAGCCGGCGGCGCTTACCGCCTCGCGCAGCGCGTCTGAAACAGTGCCGTAGGGCTGCTTAACAACATCCGCATGCGCATAGCCGTAACGCGTTTTTAATTCCTGTTGGCAGTGCAAAAGCTCTGTGCAGGCGTCGTAATAATCCGCACTTTTATCCGGCAGTACGGCAACGCCCAGATCGTGCCCGTGCGATATGATGCTTTTGATCTGCGCCTCATAGGTTTGCGCCTCGTTAAGCGTAACAAAGAAGGTGCCCTTTGCCTGTATGTCGTCAAGCGACTGCAGCAGGTATTGCAGCTCAAGATCGTTGCCAAGCCCGTAGAACAGGTACGAAACAGCCCGTTTTGTGGTATACACCGTATGCATGGCGTCTGCAAGCGTGCCGTTATTTTCTTCGCGGAGGGCTTCCGTTTCCGGCAGCGCTTTGGTGTTTTCTAATGCCTTGATGACCCACTCCGCCGTTAACAAAACACGCTCGTCCGTACTGTACGCGCTAAGCGCTGCCGAAGCGGCTGTTGCTGTCGGGGCTGCCGTCGGCGTGGGTACAGCCATGGGGCTTGCAGCCGTTTTATCCCCCGGCGCGGGCGTGGGCTTGGGTGTAGGCGCATGCGTTGGGCGGATATCCATTTCGTCCAGCGGTTCCGAGAGCTTGATGGAAACAATGCCGCCCCGCTCCCGCTTTTTTACATACGCTTCCACGTCCTCATAGGAGGAAAAGCTTTGCCAGCTGAGCATATGCGGGGTGTCGTAAACTGCCGTATAGCCGCATGCGGCGGCGATCTTTAAAAGTTCAGGCGTGTACGCCGTTGCGTTGCACTTTAACAGGCTCGTTTCCTTACCAGATAAATGATGCAGCGTTGCATTGGTGCGGCACAAGTCGGTCATGAGCTGCTCCTGCTGCAGCGCCTCCATGTGCTTGATCCCCTCAAAGCCGTAGCTGCCCAAGGTATGCCCCTCTGCGATGATACGCTGCACATCCGTAGCGTCCTCCGCCGCGCCCACGGCGGAAAGGAAAAACGTTGCCTGTACGTTGTGTTGGGAAAGCATGTCCAGTATTTGATCCAGCACGCCGGGGCCGGGCGTACCCTCAAAGGCAAGCGCCAGCCGCTGCACGCCCGTGGAAACGGTGCTTGTAAGCTTGGCGGGAGGCAGGTCGGGGTTTTCCAAAAGCGTTTTCGCCTGCGCGATGCGCGCCGTAACGCTTGGCTCCGTTTGCACTTGCACCTGCGGCACTGCCGCCGTGCTATTGCTTTTTACTGCGTACAAAACCACCAGACACAGCAACAGCCCGGCCATGGTGATCCACCACGCACGGGAAAGCGCGTTTGTTGTTTTGCCTGTATGCCGCTTCGTCAATCCGTTTCCTCCGGCAGTTACTCGTTGACCTCGTATGTACCGTTTAAATAATCGCTGATGCGCCTTGTTACAAAGCGCTTGCTTTCCGGCCGCTTTTCGTTTTCCGTCAGCAGCATATCCAGCGCCTCCGCCGTATACAGGCAGTTGTCGGACATATGCATAACGATGACCGCGCCGCTGTAGCTGTTGGCCTTTAAGTCCTGATACAGCGTTTTGGCGCTCTTGGCGGCATAGTCGTGGCTGGAATACGCGCCGGATACGATATAGTTGAACCCTGCGTCAAACACCGCCCAAGCGCCCCTGCGGCTGACAGCCAGCGTGGGCGGACGGAAGTTGGCGGTGATGGCCGCACGCCCGTTTACCGCTACGTCGCCTGCCATGGAAAGCAGCGTATCGTATGAGGCTACAAGATCCTCCTGAAACTGCTTGAGCTCCCGCTCCGGCAGTTCTTCGTAAACACCGTTTCCATCCTCGTCCATTGCCAGCGGGTAGTGGGTGTCGGTATGACTGGCAAGATCGTGACCGCCAAGCGCGATGGCACGAAGCAGGCTGGGATTGGCTGTTGTAAACGCCGTGCGAACAAAGAACGTGGCCTTTGCGCCGTGCTTTTCCAGTACGTCCAGAAGCGGCGTGATCGCCCGGTCGCTGCCCCAATCGTCGAATGTGAGGAATATGGCGTTCTCTTGGTTCCTGATTTTTCCGGCGCTGTCCATTTGGCGCGCCTCGCTTGCCGTAAACCCCGGCAGTGTATCGGTATTCACCACATAGTCCGTGCCCAGATAGTGCTTTAGCATATGCTGCATCAATGCGTCATTGTTCGCGCCGGATAAGTGCCCGGGCTTGATAACGCCGGTAAGCGCAGGAAGGATGTCTTCCGCCGGCAGCGGATATGTATAGCGCTGCTTTGTGTTTTCCAGCAGCTCGCTTACGGGCTTTGCCTCGTAAATGCTCATGTTCTGATGCAGGTATTTGACCATATCGCCTAAGAGCGTTGTGCTTTTGGTATAGTAATTCATGGTAAAGTAAACCAGCTCGCCCCGGCGGAAGCAGGTGATGAACTGCGCCTCCAGCTTTTCCGGTATCCCGCTAAGATCGGTCGCCTCCTGCCCCGCAAGCTGTACGGCGGTCACGCTGTAGGAAACCAGCTCGCAGCCCGTTGCATGCACGGCTTCCAGCAGGGAGTCGGTGGGGTTGCCCACAAGCTGCTTTACGATATAGGCGTTGTGATAGGCATACCGTTCCTTTAGATACCTCTGGCAGTTGCGGATAGCCGAGCAGGACGCGTAATAATCCTCCGCCGTTGCCGCGGGTATGGCAATGCCCAGCTCATGCCCCTGCGCCAATATCTGCTCTACTTGGCCGGTATATGCCTGCGCCTCTTCCAGCGTGATAAAGAACGTGCTTTTGATTTGCAGCTCGTTTAGCGTGCTTAAAAGATAGTTGAGCTCCTGCACGTTGCCAAGCCCGGAAAACAGATACGATACCGCCCTTTGCGTGGTATACACAAGCGAGGTCTTTTCCGCCAGTACGCCGCCGTTCTTTTCCTTGAGCGCGATCGCCTCGGGCGAGGGCTCCGTATCGTTTAGGGAGCGCAGGAACCATTCCGTGATTGTTAACACCCGCTCGTTTTCCGAAAGCGCATCCATGTTTACGATCATTTCCTCCGAAACGCCGCCTGCAAGGTTCAGCAATGCCTGTGCACCGCTTTCCGAGGAGTAGCTTGCCTCACCGGACATGCGAATGGCGATCATGCTGCCCCGGGAGCGTTCGTTTACATACGCCTCCACTTCCTGATAGGAGCGGAAGCTGTGCTGATCCACGATATACGGCGTGTCGTACACGTTGCCGAGCCCGCAGGCGTACGCCGCCTGCAATACAGCCGGTGTATACGCGGTCTCCCGGTATTTTAGGGTGATCGGTTCCACGCCCGTGATTTCGTGCAGCGTTGCGCTGGCACGGCAAAGATCGTTGATGATCTCGGACTGCGGCAGGCTTTCCATATGCTCCGTGCCGGTGTTTCCGCCGCTTCCGAGCATGTGCCCGTCCGATAAGATGCGGCGTACGCTGTCCGGTTCGTTTAGCGCGTCCTGCGCGGAAATGAAAAATGTTGCCTTGATGCCGTATTCGTCCAGCAGCGTTAAAAGCTGATCCAGCATGCCGTTTTCCGGCGTGCCTTCAAACAGCAGTTCCATTTTTTGCGTTAAGCGCGCGGAGCTGTTTACGATGCCCGCTTCCCGTTTGTGCTTGGAGAGTTCTACATTGGCGCGCTCCACGCGGCCTTCCACGCTGTACGCATCCTCTACGGTGATGACCTGATCTACGGTTTTCAGCTTGACCATATATGCCGCGATCACCAGAATCAGAAGTATGGCAAATATCGACCACCACACCGCAGCAGCCGACCGTTCTCTTCTGTATGCCATCGTTCGCGTCATCGTTCCTCCCGTTCGCCTCCGAATAGGCGTTGCTATCCGGCCATATCTCCATACTTATACAACATTATTATACTGGGTTACTTCTAAAAAAGAAAGAAAATACTGTCATTTATGCACTAGTATACAAAATGCAGGCAGCCCGGATATTCCGTAAGCCGCCTGCGCGCTTTGTGTGTTGCTGCTAAATGTGACTTGGCACGGTAACCGTTACGCCTCGGTCTCTTCCGGCAGGGAATACATACAGCCGCAATAGTTTTGCCGGTACAGCCCGTACTCGCGGGACAGTACGATGGAGCGCTGATACCCGCCCCGCTTTTTGAAGTCCGAGCACAGGTACGGCACACCGTAGCTTGCTGCCGCTTCTTCCCCGATGCTGTTGATGCGCGGCGCATCTTTATGGGGGCTTACGGTCAGCGTTGTTGCAAACGCGTCCGCACCCGCCTCCGCCGCTTGCTCTGCGGCAGCGTTCAGCCGCAACCGAAAGCAGGCCGTACACCGCGCACCGCCCTCCGGCTCTAAGCCAAGCCCCGCCGCCGCCATCGCGTAGTCCTCCGGGTGATACGGTGCGGGAATTAGCGTGACCGGGTTCTTAAGCGGCATAACGGTGATCAGACGTTCCAGCTCCGCCAAGCGTTTTTGATATTCTGCCGGGGGAAAGATATTGGGGTTGTACATGTACAGCAGGATATTGAAGTAGGGCGAAAGATATTCCAGCACATAGCTTGCACACGGCGCGCAGCAGCACTGTAAAAGCAGCGTTTTCCGCGGCGCGTTTGTAAGAGACGTCAGATATGCGTCCAGCTCTTTTTGATAGTTACGGCGGTTTGCCGTTACGCGTTGTTCGTCAGCTTGCATATCGCGTCAAAGCTCTCCTGGCTGATCACATGCTCCAGTTTACACGCGTCCGCGAACGCCGTTTCCTCGCACACGCCAAGCCGCGCTAAGAATCCCGCCAGCTTGCGGTGCCGCTCCAGCATCCGCGCCGCGATCTCCATGCCGGCATCGGTAAGGGTGATCAGGTTGTCCGCATCCATAGAGATATAGCCGTTTTCCCGCAGAAGCTTTACCGCGTGGCTAACGCTGGGCTTGGTAACAGACAGCGCCTGCGCAATGTCTACGGAGCGGATGTATCCCTTTTGCTCCTTTAACATCAGCATCATTTCCAAATAGTCTTCCATGGATTGATTGACCTGCATACGCCCTCCTTGCTATCACGATGGGGACGTTGTCCCCATACCCCTACCAAGGGGCATTGCCCCTTGGAACCCTTCCATCCGCCCAAATATGGGCGGATAAATGGGATTTTTAAGGGATACTTCCCTTAAACGGGGTTTGGGGCAGAGCCCCAATTACATTCCCTGCGTGTTTTGCCGTTCTGCGGCGGCCTTGGCGGCACGGCGCTGTGCGGCGCGTTCGCGGCGGCGTTTTTTCTCCTGCGCGTGAGAAACCAGCACGAATATGAGAATAACCACGAGCAGCCCGATGCCGCCCAGCAACGCATAAAACGCGATCTTGGGCAGCAGCATTTCGTCCGCAGCGGGGGTTACGGCAGGCGTTTCCTCATCCGCCGGCATTTCGGGGGCGGGCGCGGGGGTAGGCACGGGGGTAGCCATGGGCTGCACAGGACGCGCCCGGATCACCGCGTAGCGCTGGATAGCGCCATCCTCCGGGCTGTAGGAATAAAAGCCCACATCCCCGTCGGGGTTCCGGGCATAAATCAAATACACGTCTCCAGCAGCGTCCTCAGACTTCCACGCGGCGTATTCTTTTTCGTCAATGACCACCGTTGCCTCGGTATATCCCTCCGGCACGGGCACGCTGCCGTCCGGCTGCAACAGGATATACGAGCGTGACACGGAGGATACGGTTTGGTAGGGATACAAGATATCCCGCGCCTCGTCGTACACATAATATCCCGCATTGTCGCCATTGGCCTCAGAAAGATACAGCAGCACCGGCGCATTGGAATCCTGAATGGCAGCGCCCTTTACGGTCTGCTCCTTATAGATCAGCTCTGTTTCCGTATAGCGGGATGGAATGGTCACGTTCTCGATACTGCGCCAAATATACATAGCGCCGGAAGCGCCCTGCACGTTCTCGGCCGCCACGCCCTCCTTGGAATAATCCACGGGAACGGGCGTAGGCTCCGCAGACACGGGCGCGGCAGTGACCGTAACGTTTGCGGAGGCGGAAGCGCCTTCCGCTTCGTTACCCGCATAGTCTAAAATGCGTTCGATATTAACGTCTATCTTGGCCTCGCCAGCCTTGGCGGCGGTAAACACCACCCGCGCGGTCATACTGTCAGACCCGCCGTTTTGTGCGGAAAGCAATGATAGAAACCCGTCGCCCGCACCGCCGCTGGCCTCCGTAAAGGTCAAAAGCGAGGAATCGTACAGGAACACGCCCTCCGCCACCGCCATACTTTTACCGGTGACCGTAACGGTCAGCTCCACGGTATCCCCCTCCTGTACAGAGGGCTTGTCTACCGCCGCAGTGGTATCCGCCAATGCGGCGGCGGGAACGGCAAGCACCAGCAGTACCGCCAGTATCCATGCCGCGCGTTTATTGATTAAGCCTGTTTTCATGCGTTGTCTCCTCCCTGCCCGATCTTGGAATCGCCCTGTAAATAACGGATGATCCTGAGCAGATCAAACCCGTCGATCTCGCCGTTATGCGTTACGTCCGCCGCCTCCAAGTACGGCCCCGCAAGTGTTGCGCTGTGGTTCAAATGCTGCTGGAGCGTGGTAATATCCTCCTCGTCAACCTTACCGTCTCCATTGGTATCGCCGTAAAGAATAATAGGCAGATCAAAGCACGCCGTACCGTTTTCGTACACGGTACGCACAAAATCCCCCGTGCAAAGCGCGCCGGTCTTGTCGTTGCCCTTCGCGTCCACCACCGTAAGCTTGCCGTCGCTGGAAAGGTTATCTAACAATCGCGAGGCAGCGGTGTCCAGCGGTACGCCGCTGATCCCCCAAGAACGGATGCGGTAACTGCCGGACGATAGCTTGGGCGCGGTTTCATATGTGCCAACCGTGTTTTTTGATACGCCTACATAGTAAAAATCGAGTATGGAGGCATAATCCTGCCCTGCCCGGGCACGCTCCTGTGCGCCGCGCTGGGAAAGACCGATGCCGTGCCCGTACCGGCGCACCGTTAAAAACCAACCCGGATAACTGCCGTTGTTGGTAACCTTTAAGCCTTCCTCCACGCCGCGCATGCGAAGGCGGCGCTTGCTTGCGCCAATCACGCCCAGCTTCTCGTCAAAGCTGCCGAACGTCAACTCCTCTAAGGGCAGCGTAACGGTTACCTGCCCCTCCTTGCCCGCCGGGTCTTTTACCAATACCGTAAGCTTGGCCTCCGTATAACAGCGGCTGGGCGCATCGTAGCTGGGCGTGGTTGGTATCACCTGCACGGTGGACAACAGCTCCGCATCCCCGCCCACGGCCTCGTTTGCCGCGCGGCGGATGTATAAAAGCACTTCCCAGTCCATCAGCTTTAACGTATCCTCGGTAAATACGGCGGGGATGAACGCTTTTTCCTCTAAGCTGGAGGCATTTGCCACATCATAGGGATCGTCCGCATTCACATAATACGGAAAATCCTTTTCCCACACATTGCCCGTGCGCTCCGTTTGCCCGCCGTTAGAGGCGGAATAATACGCCTCGATGATATTACCGTCGTAGGTCATCACCTGCCCGGCGGTTGAATCCACCGCGGCGATGGCGCGTGTATTTTTACTGGCAAAGCCCTCGTACACCTGATGATCGGCGGTATCCAGTATGTCGTATGCCTTTTTTGCACCGCCGGAGCATTTTGCCATGGCATAGCCCCGCGCGCAGACCGCCTGCGCCTTTAGCGCCTCCAAGGGGAAGGAATTGCTCATTTCGTTGGGCACCACGCCGTACAGGTAGCGCTCCAGCGGAAGCGTATTGATGGCGCGAAGCCTGCCCTCGGAAACGTCAAAGGTCATATTGCCAAGATACGTGCAGGTGCCATGCTCACTGTTTCTTAGCCGGATATACGCGGTCTTGCCGTTATAATCCCCGCTCACAAACGTAAGCGACCCCGCCGTTACGGTTTTGCCGCCCGCCGTTACGGACGCACGGCTGCCAACGGTTGTGATCTCCAACTCCTCAGTTCCCACCGTGAAGGACGGGTCCTCCCGAAGGGTGAACGCACCCACCGGCGTGATCTTCAGGCTGTTGGTTTTTCCAATGGACAGCTTCACCCGGATATCCGTATGGAACACCACCGCCTGTGCCGGCATGCATAAAAACAAAAACAGCAGGCTCAATGTCAATGCTGATAACCTTCGTAATCTCTGCAAAGAGGTCTCCTTTCCGCCAAATGGCGTTTCATCGTATATATAAGCACATGATAGCCCTTTTTCCGTGTTTTAGTCAATGTAATCGCGCAAGAGTTCATAAGTTGTTTGCAAGCAGGGCAGATATTGCAACATGCTGCAACCTTTTGCGCTTTTTTGCATAGGATATTGACAAGCAGCTGTTTGACGGCTATAATCACAAGCATTCTATCCGCAAGAATGAGAGCAGGAGCGTAACATGCTAAAAGGAACAGCAACCCGCGATTTTACCGCCGTCATGGAGCTGTGTTGCACCATGGCTTGTTGTTGTGCCAAACATCCCGGCTTCCTGCCATACCGCCAGCGTTTTGCGTGTTGACGTGCATACACCGTCCCACCGCGCGCCAGGCATTTGTTTTGAGGCAGGGAGCAACCGCTTCCTGTTTTTCTTTTGCGAAGATATGGAATACTGCATTTTATTGGGAGGAATACCATGCGCATATATCAGGACATTTTATCCACCATCGGTAACACACCGCTGGTAAAAATCAACAACATCGTACAAAAGCCCGGCGTGGAGATCTACGCCAAAATAGAGGGTGCAAACCCCACGGGCAGCATCAAAGACCGCATTGCACTGAAAATGATCGAGCAGGCGGAGCTGGAGGGTGCGCTGACCCCACAAAAGACCATCATTGAAGCCACCTCGGGAAACACAGGCATCGGCCTTGCCATGATAGGCGCCATCAAGGGCTACGCGGTGGAGATCGTAATGAGCGCCGCTGTTTCCGTGGAGCGGCAAAAAATGATCAAGGCCTATGGGGCAAATATCGTTTTGACCGACCCCAGCATGGGCACCGACGGCGCTATTCGCGAGGTGAAGCGTAGGATCGCAAAAGAGCCTGCAAAATACTTTACCCCAGACCAGTTCTCTAACCATTACAACAAGCTGGCGCATTATGTGACCACTGCCGAGGAGATCTTACGGGATACGGACGGGCGGGTAACGCATTATGTTTCCGCGCTTGGCACGTCGGGCACACTGATGGGCGTTGGCAAACGGTTGAAGGAGATCGATCCGAAAATCAAGATCGTTGCCGCCGAGCCCGTAGAGGGGCATTACATTCAGGGCCTAAAAAACATGAAGGAAGCCATCGTGCCGGAGATATACGACCCCTCTGCCATTGACCGCACCATCATGATAGAAAGCGAAGCGGCGTTTTCCATGAGCCGCCGTATCGTGCGGGAGGAGGGCATATTCGTTGGCATGTCCGCAGGCGCGGCAATGCTGGCGGCATCCGAGTTGGCGCAGGAATTGAGCCACGGGGTGATCGTGGTGATATTTGCGGACAGGGGAGAGAAATACCTGTCTACAACGCTGTTTGAGGAGTAACACGGCGACAGAATAGTGCGGGCCGATGTGGGCATCGGCCCCTACAAACGGAACTCCCACCACCTGCGGCGGAGTCTCATTATTAAATAGATTTTTTGGTTTTATGGCTGCAGTCTACGCATCATTACGGGCCGATGTGGTCATCGGCCCCTACAAATGCCTGTAAAACAAAATGTTACAGGAACGGCAAAGCGCCATCCTGTAACATTCTATTTTATAGTTTTCGGTTCTTAGGTGCTTTTACAAAAGCACCTAAGCCGCCGGAGGCAAACCCTATTCCTTTATATATACCCCACTCTTGCCGCCGTGCTTTTCCAGCAGGCAGACCTGTTCGATCACCATACCGCGATCTACTGCCTTGCACATATCGTACACGGTAAGCGCGGCAACGGACGCAGCGGTCAGCGCCTCCATTTCCACGCCGGTGCGGTACATACAGGCAACGGAGGTCAAAATACGCACACAGTCCGGCGCTTCCGCCTGAATATCCACCGTGACCGCATCGATCGGCAGCGGGTGGCACATGGGAATGATGTCGCTGGTGCGCTTTGCCGCCATAATGCCCGCCACGCGGGCAACGGCCAGCACGTCGCCCTTAGGGGCGCTGCCGTCTACGATCATCGAGAGGGTTTCCGGCTTCATGCGCACAACGGACTGCGCCATGGCATAGCGCTGTGTTTCCGGTTTGTTTTGCACGTTGACCATCCGCGCTTCACCTTTTTCGTTTACATGGGTCAATGTTTGTTCCATGCCTGCTTGTTCCTTTCCCCAATACCGTTTCTTCTACACGTAAGCTATTTCTCATCATCCTTGTCAACGCCCATGACCCAAAGCATGCGCGCCTTCGTCTTTACATACATATCCAAAAAATCCACATATGAACCATAAATATCGTTATATGCCGTATATTTTCCGTCCTGCGCACGCAAAGTTACATAATGTGCGCCAAGCGTTCCTTTGAACAGGCTGCCGTGTAAATACAGTGCCACGTACGCCTGCCGCCCTGCCTTTGCCCGGCGATAGGGCATAAACCGGGTGGCTTTGAGGCCCCGGCTTTTAAAATACCGCCGTAAAAGCCCCGGCCACACGCCAAGCCGCCCGCCAAAGAAGCGCACGAACCGGCTTGCAGCAACCACATTGTGTAAAATATCCTCAAACGAGGCAGGGCACTCCAGCATACGCCCCACGTTATACGCCGCAACAGCGCCGCAGGCGTTTTTTTGTATGCTGCCGCGCCTGCCAAAGCTGCCGGGCGCACCGTTCAGCGCGGTTTGATCGCGAATGATTTGATGCTCTAATTCGTATACTGCCGGTGTTTGCTCCATAAGACCGATATCCTTTAACGCTCTTTATAATAAGTATACCGAATCCGCTTGCGTCCGTCCAATACAAATACGCCGATAGACCGCACTTGCCCGCTTTTTGCATGCTGCCGAACCCATGTCTTGTTTAAGCTTGGTTTAAGCCGCCGCTGGTATCCTGTTCCAGTGTAAATAGCAACAAACGGAGGTTTTTCCATGGAACAACAGCGCCCGTCCCCGGAGGCAGTCAACAGCGAGGGAGAAGCGCTTGCGGCGCTTCTTGGCATTGAAACGCACACCGCAGGAAAGAAAAAACGGGGCTTGTTTAAGAAGCGCCTGTTTCTGTTCCTTGGCGCAGCGGTTGTATTACTGGGCATAGCTGTAGGCGTATGGGCGCTTTTTTTCCGTACGGAGGATACCGAAACCGCCGCTGTGTACCGGGAGTATACGGTAGAGCGGGGTGACGTGGTGGTGGGGCAAAGCGAAAGCTCCTCCATTTCCCTAAACCGGGTGACCGTTACCTTCCCCGTTTCTGCGGAAGTGGCGGAGGTGTATGTAAAGGCCGGTTCCTCCGTAAAGGCGGGCGATCCCTTGGTGCGGCTGGATGCGGACGATGTTGCCGAAGGCCTGAAAAGCTACGAATTGCAGCTGGACATGGCGGCGCTGGAATTGGAGCAAGCCAAGCTGCAGCAGCAAACCAAGCTGCTGCAGGCGGAGCAAACGCTGGAAAGCTCCGAGCAGACCGGCGATCTGGCGCGAGCCACGGCAAACTTGACCGTGGCGGAGCTGGAGGCCAATGTAACAAAAGCACAAAAAACATATGAGGATGCGGTGAAAAAGCTGGACGACTACTGCCAGCTGAACCTGACCTATGCCACGGATTACGCCAACCTGCAAGCCGCAAAAAACAGCATGGAGTACTACACCAG
>CAYZAW010000003.1:0-67796 GCA_964476505.1 uncultured Oscillospiraceae bacterium
GCTCCCAATCGCAGGAGGAGCCCAGCTTTTTTAACTGCTGCACGATTCTGCCGCCGTATATCTTACGCCATTCCCACGCGCGCTCTAAGAACGCCTCGCGGCCGACATCCAGCTTGTGCAAGCCTTCCTTTGCCATCTGCTCCACGATTTTGACCTCGGTGGCAATGGATGCGTGATCCGTGCCGGGCAGCCAAAGCGTTTCAAAGCCGCTCATGCGTTTATAGCGAATGAGAACGTCTTGCAGGGTATTATCCAGCGCATGACCCATATGCAGCTGCCCCGTGATGTTGGGTGGGGGAATTACGATGCAGTACGGGGGCTTGTTGGGGTTTGCCTCGGCGTGAAAGTAACCGTTCTTTTCCCATTTTTCGTACAAACGGTTTTCCACTGCGCTGTGGTCGTAGGTTTTGTTCATTTCGTTTGCCATAGGTTCCTCCTTCTATTCCGGTAAGTGATAAAAACAAAAAACGCTTTCATCCGTAAAGGACGAAAACGCTCGCGGTACCACCTTTTTTGCGCGGGATATGGCCCCGCGCCTCTTAACGCCGTAACGTGGCTGTTCGTGCGGGGTTACTGCATTCCCCCCGCAAGCTCAAAAGCGACCTTCCGTTTTCCCTAAGCCAGCGACCCTTTCAGCCGGTGAAGCCGCCTCTCTGCTGCCGTAAATAACGTACTCCTCTTTCTCATTGCCCGTTATTCGATTACGGTTCAGTATACCCGCTGGTACTGCTTCTGTCAAGGCGAAAAACGCGTTATTCCTGCATAAAAAGCCTGCGTTTTTCTTCATAGAGCCGATCCAGCTTATTGCCGTACACCTGTACTTCCTTGGGGTTGGGCACGCGCTCCACGCGGCATTCCCGCCCGGGGAACACGCGCTTGGACATTGCGCCCGCACCGTGCGCCATAATGCTTGTGAGTTCCTCCATCATGTTCACGTTATACACGCATACAAAGCCCGGCTTGGCATAGCCCACGTTTTCCAAATTGCCCCGCATATACTTTTGCCGGTACATGTAATAGGGCAGCATGCCAAGTGCCTTGGCGGTTTCCCTTCCGGCGTGTACCATTTCCTCCGCCGTATCCGCGCTTGGGAGGGGATACTCCTCCAATTGCTGCTTTAAACGGGAGGAGCGCTTTACGGCAAGCGTGTGCACCGTAAGGCTTTCGGGAGACAGCGCCTTTACCGCGTCCAGCGTGTATTGAAAATCCTGCGCGGTTTCGCCCGGTAAGCCGGCGATCACATCCATATTGATGTTTGTAAAGCCCGCCTGCCGCGCCATGGCATACGCCTGTTCTATCTCCTTTGCCGTGTGCAGGCGGCCAATACGGGTAAGGGTTGCATCATTCATGGTTTGGGGATTTACAGAAATACGCGTAACGCCCCGTTCTCGCATCACCGCCAGCTTTTCTGCATTGATGGTATCCGGCCGCCCCGCCTCCACCGTCAGCTCCAAGCCCTGTACGGCGTACTGCTCCAAGGTAAAGCGCAGCAACCGGTCTAACTCCTTTGCGGAAAGCACCGTGGGCGTTCCGCCGCCCACATACAGGCTGCCAATACAAAACCCGGCTTCTTTTAATAACGCCGCGCCCCGGCGGATATCCTCATACAACGCATTTAAATAGCCGGGCAGCTTTTCGCCCTTGCCCAGCACCTCCGCCGCAAAGGAACAATACAGGCAGCGGGTCTTGCAAAAAGGAATGCCAACGTACACCTCCGCCTGCCGGGGCTTTGCGGCCTCGATGACCGGCTGCTGCACCGATACGATCTCCCGCGCCAATTGCAGCTTTTCCGGGCGTACGTCAAACACATTGGAAAACATCTGCTCCGCCTGCGTCTCGCCCTCGGTTTCGTACAACTCCCGAAGCAGCCTTGTAGGGCGGATACCCGTCAACGAGCCCCAAGGCAGCGGTGTATCATACAGCTTTTGCAAACAGCGAAACGCGCACACCTTGATGCAGCGCTTTTCCACCCGTTTTTTAAGAAGAGGGCTGTTTCCCGCCAGTTCCATGGAAAATGCATATTGCGCCTGCTTGCAAGAAGCGCCGTCTACGCAACGGCAAATGGCTGCGGTGTTCGTGCCCGTTGTTGTTTGCGTAACAGCAAGAAATAAGCCGTCAAACGTTTGTTCTTCGGCCTGTGGCGCGTTTGCAGGCATTACCTCCGCCATGCCAAGCACGGCGCGAATTTCGTCCGCAATGTCGCTGAAGTATTCCGGTTTATCGGTATAAAGCCTTGCTACCATCGTTCTCCCTTATAACGCTGCACAAAGGGGTTCCTGGCCCGCTCAAATTCCAATGTGGTGGGGCGCATGTGTCCCGGGTATACATTCGCATCTCCGGGCAGTTCAAACAGTGTTTTTGCAACGGAGCGGTACAGCGCCTCTTCGTCGGAACCGGGAAAGTCCGCCCTGCCAACGCTCAACCGGAACAGCGTGTCCCCGGTAAACAGCGTTTTTTCTTCCGCAAACCAATAGCATACGCCTCCCGGCGTGTGCCCCGGCGTGTGCAGCACAACCGCTTGCATAGAGCCAACGGTAATGGAATCGTTTTCTTGCAGGAGCCTGTTTGCGGTAAACGTTTCTACGCGGGCATTCATCAAAGCCGCCAAGCTTGCGTTTTCGTTTTCCGGCATGAAAGCGTCTGCCGCATGGATGCAGACCTCCGCCCCCGTGGCCTCCGCCAAGCGCTTGACCCCGCCGATATGGTCAAAATGCCCATGTGTTAACAGTATCCGTTCGCAGTGCAACCCTTGCGCAAGCAGAAACGCGGATACCGGTAGGTACGCCGCCGGGTCTATCACGGCGCAGTTCTGTTCGCCCTCTTTCCAGATCACATAGGCGTTCACGTCCAGCGGCCCGCAAACGATGGTTTCTATTTGCATAGCATCCTCAAAACAGCTTTTTGCTTTCCAAGAGTATGGTCACAGGCCCGTCGTTGATCAATGCAACATCCATTACCGCCTGAAACTCGCCCGTTTCTACAGGAACGCTTTCCTGCAGGATGGCAATACACTTTTCGTACAGCGGAATGGCGGTCTCCGGGCGCGCCGCCTTGATAAAGCTTGGCCTGCGGCCCTTTCTGGCGTCCCCGTACAGGGTAAACTGGGATACCAATAAAATGCTCCCGCCCACGTCCGTAATGGAAAGGTTCATCTTCTCCTCCGCGTCCTCAAACACGCGAAGGCCTATGAGCTTATCGCAAATATACCGGGCGTCTGCCTCGGTATCCGTGTCCTCCACGCCCAACAGAACCATATAGCCCTTGCCGATCTTTCCGATCACACGGCCGTCCGTGGTAACGCTGGCTTCCTTTACCCGCTGTACTACTGCTCGCATGTATTGCTCCTTAATTGCTTATTCTGTAAACGTCATTGATGCCCCGTATCTTTTTGAGGCCCTTGATCACATTGGTGAGCTGGCTTGCGTTATTCACTTCAAAAGACATCTGCACGTTGACGGAGCCGTTCTTGTCTGCCTTTGCGTTCAGCGCGGAAATGCCCAAGTCGAAGCTCATCAAAAGCTGGGTGATATCCATGACCACACCCGGCCTGTCTACCGCCGAAATATGGATATTTGCCATATAGGTAGAGCGCACGTCCGTTGCCCATTCCACAGGCACCATGCGATCTTCCTCCCGGAACAGGTCGCCCACGTTGGGGCAGTCGCTGCGGTGGATGGAAACGCCTCTGCCGCGGGTGATGTAGCCTACGATGTCGTCTCCCGGCAGCGGACTGCAGCACTGGGCAAAGCGTACCACCATGTTTGGCTCCCCTTTTACGATGATGCCACGGGAACCGCCGCTGTGCTGCGGCTTTGGTGCCGTTTGGGTCGTCAGCCCTTCGTTTAGGCTGTTGATCTTTTCTTCCAGCAGCTGCTGTTTTTCGGTTTTGCGATACTGCTCCAGCAGTTTATGGAGTATTTGCCCTGTGGAAAGGCCGCCGTAGCCGATGGTGGCGTAAATATCCTCTAAGGAGGTCATGTTATACCGCTTGAGGATATCCGCGTAAAACTCCTGCTTCATCAGTGTGGAAAGCTGCTGTCCGTGGCGTTTGGCGGCTTCCTCCAGCATTTCCCTGCCTTTTTGGATGTTCTCCTCGCGGTTGGCCTTTTTGAACCACTGGCGAATCTTCACCTTGGCCTGCTGAGTCTTTACGATATTGATCCAATCCCGGCTGGGGCCTGCTTGGCTGGCAGAGGTGATGATCTCCACCACGTCGTTGGTTTTTAATTTGTAATCCAACCGCACCATCACGCCGTTGACCTTGGCGTGCTGGCAGTGATGGCCTACGTTGGTGTGGATGCGGTACGCAAAATCCAGCGGTGTGGAGCCGGTAGGCAAGTCCAATATCTCGCCGTTTGGGGTCAGCACGAACACATACTCGCTGAAGAAATCCTTCATGATGTTATCCACGAATTCCTTCGCGCTTTCCGTATCGTCCTCGGTTTCCAGCGCCTGCCTGAGCCAGCCCAGCTTACTGTCCAGCTCGTCCTGTACGTTGCGGCCTTCCTTATACATCCAATGCGCCGCGATGCCGTATTCCGCCGTGCGGTGCATCTCTACGGTTCTGATCTGCACCTCAAAGGGAATGCCCTCCGCCCCAAACAGCGTGGTATGCAAGGAACGATACATGTTGGGCTTTGGCATGGCGATATAATCCTTGAACCGCCCGGGCATGGGCTTCCAAAGGGAGTGTATCACGCCCAGCGCCGCGTAACAGTCGTTCACCGTTTGCACGATCACGCGAATTGCCAACAGGTCGTATATCTCCTCCAACGGCCTGTTCTGCTTGACCATTTTGCGGTAGATGCTGTATAAATGCTTCGGCCTGCCGTTGATCTCCGCCTGAATCCCCAGCTTGTCCATCTGCTCGCTGATAACGGCGATGGCGCTTTTTAATATCTCTTTTCGCTGCTCTTGTAAGGGAGCGATGGCAGCGCGGAGCTTTTCGTATTCCTCGGGCATCAGGTGCATAAAGGAGAGATCCTCCAACTCGCACTTGATAGCGCCCATGCCGAAGCGATGCGCCAAGGGCGCGTATACCTCCAGCGTTTCTTTGGCTTTCCTTACGCGCTTTGCAGTGTTGCAGTATTCCAGTGTGCGCATGTTATGCAGGCGGTCTGTGAGCTTGATGATGACCACCCGCACGTCGTTTGCGATGGCAAGGAACATCTTTCGGAGGTTTTCCGCCTGCTGCTCTTCCTTGGTGATGAAGGTTTGCGCGCCGGACTTGGTCAGCTTGGTAACGCCGTCTACCATGGTGGCGATCTCGCTGCCGAATTCCTCCGCCACGATGGCAACGGTAATATCCTTGCCGTCCTCTACCACATCGTGTAAAAGGCCTGCGATCACGGTGGCGGAGTCCATGCCAAGGTCGTACAGCATCATTGCAACGGCTTCCGGGTGGATATAGTATTCCTCGCCGGATTCCCGCTTTTGCCCCTCATGGGCTTTTTTTGCAAAGGCAATGGCTTTTTCAAGCAGACTAAGCTGTTCTGCCGTAAAGCTCTGCTTGCATTTATCGTATAGCATGCTGTTTTCCATGGCACGTACCTCCTTTCCGCCGTACTTGTAAAAGTAATGAAGAAATCAACGGCTAGCCGTTGATTTCAAATGCTTTTCGCTTATTTTACTAGAAAACCATCACGGAATCAACATCATAATCCCGAAGCGTCTCCCGACCGTTGAGCTCATCCAGCTCAATGGCAAAGCGTGCGGCTACTACCTTGCCGCCTGCCTGCTCTACCAGCCTTGCGGTGGCAAGCGCCGTACCGCCGGTAGCTAACAGGTCGTCTACGATGGCAACGCGCTGCCCGGGCTTGATGGCATCTTCATGCACTTCCAGAACATCGGTGCCGTATTCCAAGCCGTATTCGTAGCGGTTGGTTTTGCAGGGAAGCTTGCCGGGCTTACGCGCCACGATAAAGCCCGCGCCAAGGGCGTACGCCAGCGCTGAGCCAATTACAAAGCCGCGCGCCTCGGGGCCTATGACCAATTCCACATTGAGATCCTTAACGGATTCCGCCATGCGGTCGATCAGCTCATGGTACGCCTCCGGGTTCTTTAACAGCGTTGTAATGTCGCGAAACATGATCCCTTCCTTGGGAAAGTCCGGAATATTACGGATGGTTGCAGCAAGATCCATTTTGTCCTCCTCCGTGCATAAG
This sequence comes from uncultured Oscillospiraceae bacterium, assembly GCA_964476505.1. GTDB lineage: Bacteria > Bacillota > Clostridia > Christensenellales > CAG-138 > CAYZAW01. The sequence continues at coordinate 6,165 of CAYZAW010000003.1, forward strand.
GCACGCTATTCAACTTTCTGCCGTGGTCATCGCAGCCAAAGCCGCGGAATAAATACTGCTGTTTGATAACGGTTTGTTTTCGCAGCCGTTCACCCGGCTAACGGTTTCCTCTTGCTCGTTGAACACATAAAAGCCCAGCTCGCAAAACACCGAAAGCCACAGAAGCCCCGCTTCCCGCCCTTCTAAGCGTTCCGCCGCAAGCAGCAATTCTTCTAAAGCGGCTTCGCCGTTTCGCAGCACAGCCCCATAGGCTGAAAAATACTGCTTTGCGGTTTCCCGGTTTGCCTTTAGCGGGGCAAAAAACGCATCGCCGCAAGTGCGCGGTATCGAAGCATAAACGCTTTGTGGTACCGATACCTCCGGCATAGCGGTAAACCCATAGAAAAACGCCTGCCCAAAGCCTGTTGCGGTAAGCCCGCATAAGTCGGGAGCCAGCACCAAGGCATTGTACCCGCCTTGCCCGCAGCTTTCCATGGAAACGTCGATACACTGGGCAAGGCCGCAATCCAGCAACAGCCTTTGCAGCCGGAGCGCCTCCTGCGGCATACCGCACAGCACCAGCGTGCCGTACCGGCTTTTCTTTAGCGCCGTAACCAACGTTTCGTCCGCATCCTTTGCGGCAACAGCTTCGTGAGAAACGCCGCGACTACTAGTATACATAACATTTCGGAAAAATGCATCATAAAAATTATACGAACGCCGCGTTACATAGCCTTCGTCCGCAAAAAACGACACGTCCTTTGCACACTTTAACAACAGCTGTATGCTCTTATGCTGCTTGTATTCGTTGATAGACGGGGTAAACAGGAGATCGTAACACTCGCCCTCGGCCAACGCCTCTGCCTGTTCGCCCAGATGAAACGCCACCACCGGCGCTCGCCAGCCCCGCTGTACCGCCGTGGCCTGCAAATGGCTGCCGGTTTTTCCTACCCGGCGTATGCTGGTAAGAGCCGTGCTTCTGGTGCAAAACACCGGCTGGGGATTGCCCTCTCCAAAGGGTGCCAGTTGCGCAAATTCATTGGCGACCCCCATGGTCAGATCGCGGATTTCTGTTTCCATATCGTAATACCGGGTGGGAACAAACGCGTCCTCCGGTATATGATCTGCCAAATATGTGTTGAAGTCCTCAAAAAAGCCCGCAAACGCGCTGTGCGCCATGGTAAGCCCCGCCGCCTGTGCGTGCCCGCCAAAGCGGATAAAACGCGCAGAAAAGGCGTTTAGACACTCGTACAGGTTGACCCCCGGAATACTGCGTCCGGAGCCCGTGAGGCAATCCCCTTCCAACGAAAAGAGAATGACGGGCTTGTAATACGCCTCCGCTAGCCTTGATGCCACGATTCCGATAACGCCCGGATTCCATCCCACGCCGTAGAGAAGTATCGCGCGGTTTTGCAGAAGATCATAGCTCTTTAGCTGGGCGTTGGCAGACTTTAGTATTTCCTGCTCCGCCGCCTGCCGCTTTTCATTTTCGCCGTTCAATTCCAATGCGATAGGCAGCGCCTCTTCCTTGTTTTTGCATAACAGCAGCTGTACGCCCCGGGCGGCATCGCCCATGCGTCCGGCGGCATTCAGGCGCGGCGCGGCGCGAAACAGCAGCATATCGCTGTCAATGGCGTTTTCGCCGCAGCCCGCAGCGGACAGCAGCGCCATGATACCAGGCACGCTTGGCATGTTTTTGATGCCCTCAGCCACGATCACGCGATTTTCGTTTAGCAATGGCACAACGTCTGCTACCGTTGCCAAGGCCGCAAGCGCCAGATAGGGTGTGATCTCTTCACAACCCAATGCCTGCACCAGCTTTAGCGCAACGCCCGCACCGCAAAGCTTGGAGAAGGGATAGCGGCTGCCCTCCCGCTCCGCGTCGATCACGGCGGCGCATTCGGGGAGTTTGTCCGGGCACTGGTGATGGTCGGTCACCACCACCTCCATGCCAAGGGCATACGCCAAAGCAATCTCCGGCTTGGCAGATACGCCATTGTCCACGGTAACGATCAGCTTTACCCCGTCCTCCGCCAGCATTCGCACGGTTTTTTCGTTCATGCCGTATCCGTCCGTATGCCGGGAGGGAATGAAATACCGCACCGCCGCGCCGATCGCGCTAAGATACCGGGTCATAATGGCGGTGGCACAGATACCGTCTACATCATAATCCCCGTAAACGGCAATGGACTCCTGTTCCTGTACGGCGAAGCGGATACGATCTACCGCCGCCTGCATATCCGGCAGCAAAAAAGGATCGTGCAGTTGGGCAAGGCTGGGGTGTAAAAACGCCTGTATATCGTCTGTTTCGCGCAGTCCGCGCGCGTAAAGCGCCGCAGCCATCATGGGCGATACGGCGTTTTCCTGCGCGATGCGGGCAACCTCGCTTTGGTCTGCCTGCGCAAATTTAGACAACAGCTGTAACATGGCATCCTCAAAAGAAGGGCGAACTCCTGTCCGCCCTTCCGTGGTTCGTTATTTTTTCTTGGTGTTGGTTGCCTTTTGTTTGGCGCTTCTCATCTTATCCGCACGGCGGACATACCACGTGGCCCACATGGGTCCAGCCAGGAAGATGGAAGAATATGTGCCTGCCAGTAAGCCGATGATGATGGGCAGAGCGAACTGACGGATGGACTCCACGCCCAGCACGTACAACATCACGATGGTAGCCAGCGTGGTGATGGAGGTGTTGATGGAGCGCGTCATCGTTTGGCTGATGCTCTTGTTTACGATCTCTACCCGGTGCTTATCCACCGCGGCGTCGCTTTTACTGTTTTCACGGATACGGTCGAACACAACGATGGTGTTGTTGATGGAATAGCCAACGATGGTCAGTACCGCCGCAATGAACGGGGAGTTGACCGGTATCCGCAGGATGCAGGTGAACGCCAACATGATCACAACGTCGTGAATGAGCGCCAGCACAGCAGCCAAGCCGGAGTACAGCTCAAAGCGGATCCAAATGTATACCAGAATAAGCGCGCTTGCGATCAATATGGAGAGGAAGGCGTTGCGAACCAAGTCCTTGCTGGCAACACCGTCCACGCGGTCAACCGCGGTGATTTCCGCTTGGGGATAGGTTGCCTGCACGGTTTCCAGCACCGCCACACGCGCGTCGCTTTCCGCAGCGTCGTCGTTCTTGCTCTTCATGCGGATATCCACCAGCGTCTGGGAGGAGGCGGAAGCTCCGGTGCGTACCGCCTGTGCATCCCCCAAGCCGTTTGCGGTCAGCGCATTGGTGATAACGCTCATGTCATAATCGCCCTTGAGGTCGATGGTAAACAGCGTACCGCCGGTGAAATCCACGCCGACGTTCAAGCCGCCCGCAAAGATGCCCACAACGATGCCAACAAGAATGATGGCGGCGGAAACGCAAGCCATAGTCTTAAACTTCTTAACGAAATCCATTGCGCTTCCCTCCTTATTCCGCTTCCTTGCTCTGCGTTTTCATGGGGCAGAACAAGGCTTTGTTTTTGATGTTGAAGCCTAACAGCAGGTTCATCAGCCCGCGGGTGATAAACACTGCGGTGATAAAGCTGACGATGATACCGATGAGCAGCGTAACGGCAAACCCTTTGATGGTACCGGTTCCGAAGAACAACAGCACCAGCGCCGCGATCACGGTGGTTACGTTGGAGTCCATAATCGCCGTGAACGCACGGGAGAAGCCCGCCTTTACAGAGGTACGCGGAGACTTGCCGCTTCTTAGCTCCTCGCGCATACGCTCGAAAATAACCACGTTTGCGTCAACCGCCATGCCGATGGAGAGGATGATACCCGCAATGCCCGGCAGCGTTAGCTGCACGCCGGGTATCGTAGCCAGACAGAACAGTACGATGATCATGTAGATCACCAGCGCTAAGTCTGCCATGAGGCCGGGCAGGCGATAGTACACCGCCATGAACACCAGTATCAGTCCGATGCCGATGATCGCCGCCAGCAGGCTGGTTTCCATGGCTTCGTCGCCCAAGGTGGCGCTGACGGAGCGAACCTCTATCTCTTCCATTTCGATGGGGATCGCGCCGCTTTGAATCTGCTGGGTCAGCCGCGCGGCTTCTTCATAGGTAAAGCCGCCCTCGATGTACGCGCTGCCGCCGCTAATCACGGAATTGACCGTGGGGTTGGAAATGACGGTGTCGTCCAGCTTGATATCGATGGATTTGCCGGTGCCTACCAGCTCTCCCGTTGCCTTTGCGAAGGCTTGGGTTGCTTCCGCGTCCAGCGTAAAGTTCACAACATAATCCGAACCGCCGGTGGGGTTCATGGTAACGCCGGTCTCCGTCATGTTGGAGCCCTCAAACAGCACCGTTCCGTCCGGATGGAGGAACTGCACCACAGCGGGCTTCACCAAGTACTGGGTGATAGCGCTGGGGTCGTCTACCATGTTGGACTCGTTGATGGGGATCTCGATGCGGAGCCTGCCCGTGCCCTGACGGCTGATGGTGGCTTCCGTATATCCCTCGGAGTCCAAACGGGTACGCATAACACTAAATGCGATATCAATGTTTTGCGCCAGATACGGATCGGTAAGATCCGCCGCTTCATACACGACCGATACGCCGCCGGTCAAATCTAAGCCCTGCGGAATCTGCCGGAACAGAGGATCGATTTTGTAGATCCCCCATGCTGCGCCGCCAAAGGCGACGATACCTGCGGCTGCCGTCAATACAATAATGATGACAAGCGCCACGATCTTGCGTACATTCACTACGCTCTCCTCCTAAACGCCGCAATGCGGCTTGTTTCTTTACAACGCGACTTCTATTATTACAAAAACACACGGTAATTGCAAGAATAATTGGGATATTCCTAGGCGTTTTTATAGATTACGCGTCTTGGGTGTTGATGCCGATGGCGCATTCCGTCCGTTTTTTCTCGAACGCACAGGTAATGGCGTACGGTTTGTTGATATCTCCGCAGTATTTATACGCGTTGGCTGCACAGCCGCCACTGCAAAAATACTTTGCCCAGCAATCCTTGCAGGCTTCCTTTGTACGCACGTTGCAGTTACGGAATTGCGTCTGCTTTTCCGGCAAGAACGTACCCGTCATCACATTGCCCATGCAAAAGCCGGGCTCACCCACAAACTGGTGGCAGGGGTAGATATCACCGTCCGGCGTTACCGCCACATACTCCACGCCCGCTCCGCAGCCGGAAATGCGTTTTTTCAGGCACGGGCCGTTTCCAAGGTCTATCATAAAATGGAAGAAGTTGAACCATTTTCCGGCCTTCTTGCTTTCCGCCATGTAATCCACCAGTTTATCGTACTCGCTTAAAATACGCGTTACGTCCGCTTCCAATATGGCATAAGAGTCGGTTTCGGGCAGCACCACGGGTTCTAAGGAAATCTGTTCAAAGCCCTCGTTTACCAGCGATTTTACGTCCTCGGTAAAATCCAGATTGCGGTTGGTGAAGGTGCCGCGAATGTAATGCTGGCGCTCTCCCCGAAGCTCTACCATGCGCTTAGCCTTTTCGATGATGATATCATAAGAGCCTTTTCCGTTTACCGTGGGGCGAAGAGCGTCGTGTATCTCGCGCCTGCCATCTAGGCTCAATACGATATTGTACATTTCCGCATTAAGCCACTGCATCTTTTCCTCATCCAAGGCAACACAGTTGGTGGTCATTGTAAAGCGAATGGTTTTGCCGTGCTTTTGTTCCAGCTCCCGTCCGTAGGCTACGATCTCTTTTACCGCTTCAAAATTGATGAGCGGTTCGCCGCCAAACAAATCTACCTCCAGGTTCTTACGGCTACCGGACTTTTGAATCAAAAAGTCCAACGCCTGCTTGCCTACCGCAACGGGCATCAGCTTTCGCTCCCCGTGGAACTCGCCGGTACCGGCAAAGCAATACCGGCAGCGCAAATTACAGTCATGCGCAATATGCAGGCACATGGCCTTGATGACCTCCGGCGCGGCGTTTTCCGGCGGGTTCAGCGCAGGGCTGTCGTATTCTCCGGCTGCGCGCAATGCGTCCAGCTCCTGCAATATCTCTTTTACATCCGCCTGCTCAATGCCTGCCTGATAAGGGTCTTGCTTATCCTCGATCGCGCGCACTACCTTATAAGAAGCTTCGTCCAGCTCATGCAGCGCGCCGCTTTCCACATCCAGCAGTAAATATCTGTTTTTAAATTGAAATGCGTGTACCAATCGTTCCCTCCACATGAACACAGGGGCGCGCATACTGCCCGCCCCCGTGGTAGGTCAAGACCTAACGTTTATTTTTCTTTCTTGGCGCAGCTCTGGTTTGCTACCGTGCAGCTGGTTTTGCAGGCGCTCTGGCAGCTTGCCTGGCACTCGCCGCAGCCGCTGTTGGCGCTGGCGTTGATGCAGGGCTTCTGAATGGTTTTAATATGCTTCATCATCTAAATCCTCCGTTATCGTTGATTTCACTACATTTTGCGTTGTTATTATACAATAGCATACGCTTATGAGCAAGTCTATTTACCGAATGCGATCTGTACGGTATCTCTGGCGATGGTCATTTCCTCGTCCGTGGGGATCACATACACCTTAACGCGGCTTGTGGGCTTGGAAAGCTCCGCTTCCTCGCCGCGCGGTACAGACATGTTCTTCTCAAAGTCCACATCCAAGCCAAGGTATTCCATGTCTTTTAAAATCATGGCACGCATACCGCGGTCGTTCTCGCCAACGCCCGCCGTGAACACAATGGCATCCACGCCGCCCAGCGTTGCCGCATAAGCACCGATGAACTGCTTTACTTTATACGCAAACATATCCAGCGCAAGCGCCGCACGCTCGTTGCCTTCCTCGGCAGCCTTGCTCAGATCCCTAAAATCGCTCGATACGCCGGAAACGCCCAGCATACCGCTCTTTTTGTTCATGTAGGTATCCATTTCCTTGGCGGACATCCCGGTGCGCTCCATCAAGAACGGGAGTATCGCAGGATCGATGCTGCCGCAGCGGGTACCCATCGGCACGCCCTCTAACGGCGTTAAGCCCATGGAGGTATCCGCACATTTGCCGCCCTTTACGGCAGACAGGCTGGAGCCGTTGCCAAGGTGGCAGGTAATTACGCGGGTGTCTTCCTTCTTCATGCCAAGCGCCATGAGCTTTTTGACCGCGCAGCCCGCAACATAGCGATGCGAGGTGCCGTGGAAGCCGTAACGGCGGACTCCGTATTTCTCGTATGCCTCATAGGGGAGCGCATACATAAACGCTTTTTTCTCCATGGACTGGCCCCACGCAGTATCAAACACGGCAACCATGGGAACGCCGGGCATTACTTCCATGCATCCGCGAATGCCCATCAGGTTTGCGGGGTTATGCAGCGGCCCTAGCGGGATACATTCCTCAATCGTGCTTAGCACCTGCTCGTTAATTAAAACCGGCTCGCTGTATTTCTCGCCGCCATGCAGTGCACGATGCCCAACAGCTGCGATCTCGCTCATGCTTTTGATCACGCCCACCTCGGGGTCGATCAGCTTGTCCAGCACCAGACGGATGGCGTCTGCATGGTTGTCCATGGGCTTTTTGTACTCATGGGAGTCACGGCCTGTGGGCTTATAGGTCAGCATGGAGCCTTCAATACCGATGCGCTCCACCAAGCCCTTTGCGATCACCTGTTCGCCGTCGGTATCGATCAGCTGATATTTGAGCGAGCTGCTGCCCGCGTTTACGACCAGAATATTCATGATACGTTCCTCCTGCTGTTATGCGTTTTGCGCCTGTACGGCGGTGATGGCAACGACGCTTACGATATCCTCCACGGAGCAGCCGCGGGACAGGTCGTTGATGGGGCGTGCAAAGCCTTGGCAGATGGGGCCGATAGCCTCCGCGCCCGCCAAGCGCTGTACCAGCTTATATCCAATATTGCCCGCTTGCAGGTCGGGAAATACCAACACATTGGCTTTTCCCGCAACGGGGCTGCCGGGGGACTTTAACTGGCCGACCTTTTCTACTAAAGCGGCGTCTGCCTGCAGCTCGCCGTCTACGTTCAATTCCGGCGCAAGCTCTTTGACCAGCGCTGTTGCCTGAGCGACTTTATCTACCAAGTCGTGCTTGGCGCTGCCCTTGGTGGAGAAGGAAAGCATGGCAACTCTGGGCTCCATGCCGCAAAGCGCCTTTGCGGATTCCGCAGAGGAAACGGCGATTGCCGCCAATTGCTCGGCAGTGGGGTTGGGGTTGACCGCGCAGTCCGCAAACACCAGCACGCCGTTATCGCCAAAGGCCTTGTTGGGAACCTCCATTACAAAGCAGCTGGACACCACAGAGATGCCCTTTGCCATTTTAACGATCTGCAGACCCGGACGAAGCGTATCGCCTGTGGTGCAAAGTGCGCCCGCCACCATGCCGTCCGCCTTTTGCTCCTTGACCATCATCGCTGCAAAGAACAGCGGGTTCTTCATGGTAACGGCAGCCTTTTCGGGGGTCACGCCCTTTTCCTTGCGCATTTCGTAGAACTTATCCGTATACGCCGCAAGCTCCGGCGCTTTTTCGGGATCTACGATGCCGATGCCGTCTAAAGAAACGCCCAGCTTTTTAGCGGAAGCCTTGATTTCATCCTCGTTTCCCAAAAGCGTTACGTCCGCAATGCCCTCGCGCACAATGATCGCCGCCGCCTGCACGGTGCGTTCTTCCGGCCCTTCCGGCAGCAGAACATGCTTTTTGCAGGTTTTTGCCTTTGCTTTGATTTGATCGATGATCGCCATAATAGAATTGCTCCTTCCATATCTTAAGCTTCACAGCCTGCGCTGTGTAAAAAACCTTGTAGATTATATCACAAAAAGCAGGAACGTGATATGCATTCTCGCCAATTTTGGAAAATTCCCTGATTTTTACCCGTGAGTATGATACTATCGAAGAAACATCCAAGAAACAGGGAGGAAACGGCGGTGCGAACGGCTGGAATCGTTGCGGAATACAATCCGCTCCATAACGGGCATGTGCATCATATAGAAGCATGCAGGGAAGCCTGCAAGGCGGATTATATCATCGCCGTGATGAGCGGGGATTTTGTGCAGCGGGGAGAGCCCGCCGTTACGGATAAATTCACCCGCGCCCAATGGGCGCTTTCCGCCGGAGTTGACGTGGTGCTGGAGCTGCCCACCGCCTACGCCGTAGGCAGCGCGGAGCGCTTTTCCCAAGGCGCGGTTGCCGTGCTGGCAGGAACCGGTGTTTTAAACGCCCTGTGCTTTGGCAGCGAGGTCGAATCCGTACCGCAGCTAACGGAAGCCGCCGCGTTGCTGGACGATGCGCCGATACAATATCAGGCAGCGCTTCGTCAGCATTTGGCGCTTGGAAAATCCTATCCCCGCGCCCGGTTCGATGCATTGCAGGCCTGCGGTGCACCTGCCGAGGTGCTTCGCGTGCTGCAATCCCCCAACGCCGTGCTAGGCATGGAATACATCCGCGCGCTTCGAAGGTTTGCGCCGGAGGCTGCCGCCGTGCCTATTCCCCGCATCGGCGAACACGATGCAGACAACAGCAGCGGCTTTCAAAGCGCCGCCGCCATCCGGGAGGCACTTCTCTCGGGCGCTTCGGCACTGGAGCTGGACCTGCCGCCCTGTACCGCCGCCGCCTTTGCGTTTTCCAATACGCCGCCCGTAACGTTACAGGACGCCGAGCAGTTGATACTATACGCGCTTCGCCGTATGGACGGGGTGGCGCTTCGTGCGCTGCCGGATGTGCAGGAGGGCTTTGAAAACGTGATTCTCCGTGCGGCGCGGCAGTGCGGCACACTGGACGAGCTGTTGACCGTTCTAAAAAGCAAGCGTTATACCATGGCGCGGTGCAAGCGCATCCTGATTGCCGCGCTGTTGGGCATAGAACAACCCCTCTTGGAAGCCGCCAAGCCGGAGGACGCCGCCTATCTTAGAGTGCTGGCCTTCAAAACAAGCGCAAGGCCGTTATTGGCCGCCATCCAAAAGCGGCGCACCCTTCCGATGCTGCTTCGCGCGGCGGATATAAAGGCGCTGACCGCACCGGCACGGGCGTTGGTGGAGCTGGATGTTCGCGCCCATGATATTTACAATCTCATTTCTAAAAAGCGTGCCCCCCGTGACTTTTCCGCGCCGCCCGTCACCATGGAATAACCGCGCGATTTCTTCATACAAGTAACTATGCGCCATCCGAATAAGGGGTATTATGAATGAAGCATGCACCCTCTGTTTTAGGCATTCTTTTTTGTATCCTGCTGCTGGTTTTTTCAACACCTGCGGTCTATGCCGCCAGAGAAGGGCTCACATTATGGTGGACGGTGGTGTTTCCCGCCCTGTTCCCGTTTTTTGTATGCACGGCGCTTTTGCAAAAGTCCGGCATGCTATATAGTGCCGTGGGCGGTGGAACACGAAAGGCGCGTTCGCATCAAAAAACGCGGTATGCCGTTCCCGTTCTCCTTTTATCCGCCGTATCCGGCTATCCCGGCGCGGCAAAGCTTTGCGCCCTGCTCTATGAGGATCATGCCATCTCTTTTTCGGAAGCCGAGCGGCTGACCGTGACCTGCAACCTGTGCAGCCCGATGTTTCTCTTAGGAGCGCTTTGCACGGGGATGCTTGGCGCACCGTTTCTGTTTCCGCTGACGCTTACAGCCCATTACATAGGGGCGGGCGTTTGTTATGTGCTTTATCCAAAGCTGTTTCCGTTAAACGCCGAATCTACGGCGGCACAGTCTGCGCCGTTTACGCCTGTGCCTCTGCTAAGAGCGCTTCCCACGGCGATTGCAGACGGCATGTGGAGTTTATTGAAGGTTTGCGGAACCATCGTGTTTTTTATGGTATTGTCCGAATGCTGCGAGGCGCTGGCGGCAAGCGTTTTTCCCGCCGCCGCCGGCTCGCCCGGCTCTGCCTTGTTTCTTGGGCTGCTGGAAATGACAGGCGGCTGCCACAGGCTGTCCGGCCTTGCGCTGCCGCTTCGCACCGTGACCGCGCTATGCTGCGGACTTATCTCCTTTGGCGGGCTGTCCGTGCTGATGCAGGTATTGTCCTTTATGAAGCTGGCGCATCCCGGGCGCTATCTATTAACAAAAGCCCTGCACGGGATTCTTTCCGGCCTTTCCTGCTGGCTGTTGTTTCCGCTGCTGCCGCAAGCTGCCGCCGTGTTTTCCGCCTCTGCTCTCACCATTGACGTAAAAAACACCCTGACGGGCGTATCCTTGCTGTTTGCCTCCATGCTTTCGTTAGGCGTGGCGCTTTTGCTTTCTGTGTTTGCCTGTGCGCTTATGAAAAAGGGAGCGAAAAAAACACCCGTTTAAATCATGCCTGACGCATGGCACGTACCGCTGCTTCGTCCGGGGTGATATACAGGGTGCGGTTGGTGGTGTAGATCACCATGCCCGGCTTTGCTCCGGCGGGCTTTTTTACATACTTTCTTTGGCAGTAATCCACCGGCACGCCGGAGGAATGCTTGCCCTTGCTATAATAGGCAGCCAGCATTGCCGCCTCCCTCAGCGCCGCCTCCGACGGGTCGCCGCCGCATTGGATGATGACATGCGAGCCGGGAATGTTCTTGGTATGCAGCCACATGTCATTGGGTGCGGCAAAGCGCAGGGTAAGCATGTCGTTTTGCCGGTTGTTCTTCCCCACGTAAATATCCGTGCCGTCCGATGCGATATAGTGCATGGGCTTGGAGGGCGGCAGCTTCGCCTGCTTCTTTTTTCCGCCTTCCGGCTTGCTGTATCCTTCCGCTTCCAGCTCCTGCCGCAGCTCCAGGAGCTCCGCATCCGTAGCGCATTTGGAAAGGTTATCCACCTGCCCCTCCAAATACTCGATCTCTTGAAGGGTCTCCTCCTTTTGCTTGGCAGCAAGCACTTTTGCTGCCTTCCCCTTTTGATACTTCTTAAAATACCGTTTGGCGTTTTCCTGCGGAGACAGCCGCTCGTCCAGCGGAACCACTGTTTCCTCCATAGGGTCTTTATAATAGTTCATCAGCTTGGCATAGCGCACGCCCTTTGGGATGCTGTGCAGGTTGGCTGTAATCAATTCCCCGTAAAGGCATAACTCGTCCAGCCGATCCTCCGTATGCAGCGTTTCTTCAAAGATCGCCAGCTTTTTTTCACAGCGCTCGATGTTATTTTGTAAAATACGCAGCAGCGACGCGCTTCTGCGGCGGATGCGCTCCTGCATATCCCGCTCTTTATAATACAGATCCAGCGCTTGAGAAAGGGTATCCGTTCTTGTAATAGATTCCGGCGGTACAGCGGGCACAAACGGGTATACGGCCACGGTTTCTCCCGCGTCGTTATGCACAAGGCACGAAGAAAACCTGCCTGCTGCCGCGTCCTGATAAAACGCAAAGAGCGCATTAGCCAGCCGCTGCTTTTCCGGCTCGGACATGGTTTCCCCGTACGCCGCGTCTTTTCCGACAGCCCGGCTTACAAGCAGCTCCGCGATACCCGGCGCAAGGCCGAAAAAGGCGTTGGAAAGCCGTTTGTTGACCCGCCCCGCGCCGTTGATTGCCTGATAAAAATCAGTCGCCTGCACCAGCCGCGGGTCAAGCTTATCCTGCGCGGGCGGCGGCGCGTACGAGGCGCCCGGCAGTAGAATACGCACACTGGACATCCCCACGCCCACATGCCGCACACAGTCCACCACAGCGCCCGCTTCGTTTACGAATACGAGGTTGGAGTATTTGCCCATCAGCTCCAAATACAGCGAACAGACCGCCGCGTCTCCCAAATCATTTACAGTATCCAGCGTGATGCAAAGCACGCGGTCTAAATTGGGCTGGGTAATGGCGGTGATTTTTGCGCCTACAAGGCGTTTTCGAAGCAGCATGCAAAACGCAGGTGCATTTTGCGGGTTTTCAAATGCCGCCTCTGTTAGCTGCGCACGCCCGTTTTCCGGGTGTGCGGAAAGGAGCAGCTTATAATTGCTGCCCCCGGATCGTACCGTCAGCAGCAGGAGGTCGCGCTCCGGCTGCTGGATTTTATCGATTTTTCCGCCCACCAGTACCTGCAGCTCATGCACCGCCGCAAATAAAGACAAGCCGTCCATAGAAGCCATGTGTTAATTATTCCTTTTCTTCCAAGCGTTTTAATATCAGCCCGTAGCCGTTGGAACCGTAGGTCAGCGACCGGTTGACCCGGCTGATGGTCGCTGTGGACGCTCCAAGCTTTTGCGCGATCTCCTGATAGGTCACGCCCTTGTGGAGCATTTTTGCCACCTCCAACCGCTGGGCAATGGCGCGAAGCTCCGAGATCGTACAAACATCTTCAAAAAAGCGATAACACTCTTCGCTGTCTTCAAGCAACAATATCGCCTCGAACAGCGCGTCTACATCCTTTGCACGCAGCTTTGATTCGTATGCCATTGCAATACCCCCGTTTCCTTATGCTTTTACATAGTTGCGAAGCAGCCCTATGCCTTCCACCTCGATATCGATCACGTCTCCCGGCTGCATACCGCTAATACCCGCAGGGGTGCCGGTTGAGATAATGTCGCCCGGCAAAAGCGTCATCACGCGGGAAATATAATACACCAGCTCGTCTACGTTGTGCATCAATGTTGCCGTAGAAGCGCTTTGCTTCAATTCTCCGTTTAATCGGGATTCTACTTTTACGTTAAAGGGATCAAGCTCGGTTTCGATCCACGGGCCGATAGGACAAAATGTATCGTAGCTTTTGCCGCGCGTCCATTGCACGTCACTTTTTTGAATGTCTCTTGCGGTAACATCGTTCAGGCAGGTATAGCCTAAGACTACATCCCGAAAGCCTCCCATGGGCACGTTGCGGCAGCGGGAGCCTATCACCACAGCAAGCTCCGCCTCGTAATCCACCCGGTTGCTGTCCGGCGGGTAAATGATATCGTCCAGCATGCCAATGACCGCTGTGGAGGGTTTGATAAACAACAGCGGTCTATCCGGCACGCCCTCCTGCATTTCCATGGCGTGCGCGTAATAATTCTTTCCGATGCACACGATTTTAGAAGGGGTTACAGGCGCTAAAAGCCGCACATCGTTCAGGCGGTAATGCGCGTTTATAAGCTGTATTTTTTCAAAGGGTTCGCCTGTAACGGGCTTTATGATATCGCCCTCTATCACAGCGTAGGTAACGCTTCCGTCCGGCAGCTCGGCGCGACAAATTCTCATAATTCTGCCCTCCGTGGATGTTCGTACTTGTTGTTTACCATTTTAGCACGTTACACCGCGAAAGCAAGAGGTTTATTCGTAGCGCTTTGCGTTTTCCGGCGCAGCATCGCCGTTATGCAGCGGTTCAATATGATATTCCGAGATATGCAGCCGCTCCACCGGCCGCACGTATATGTTCCGCCCGGGAAACGCAGGCAGCAGCGGAGACTGCGCATCGGAATGATCCTCTATCAGCGCCGCAACATCCGGGTGCACCTCTACCAAATACGACTCCGCCGCATCCTCATGCAGCCGCCTAAGTATCGCTTTTCGCACCTTTAACACAACGGTTTCCGGGGAAAGCACGCGCCCGTCTCCATGGCAGTAGGGGCAGGTGGTTTGCAGCATATTGCTGATGCAGTGCCGTGTTTTTTTACGCGTCATCTCCACCAAGCCTAGCTGGGTAATGCCAAGCACGTTGGATTTTGTGCGGTCGTTCTTCAGTTCGGATTTTAGGGTGTCCAGCACGCGCTCTTTGTCCGCGATATCCTCCATGTCGATAAAGTCGATGATGATGATGCCACTGATATCTCTTAGCCGAAGCTGCCGCGCGATCTCCCGCGCCGCCTCGCAGTTGGCCTCGGTGATGGTTTCCTGTAAATTATCGGTGCTGCCAACAAAGCGCCCTGTGTTTACGTCGATGCTGGTAAGCGCCTCGGTTTGGTCTATCACGATATAGCCGCCGTTTGCCAGCCACACCTTGCGGGACAGCGCCTGATCGATCTTGGTTTCCAGATCGAACCGATCAAACAGGTCGTCCTCTCCCTGATACAGCACCACCCGATCCCGCAGTTGGGGCGAGGTGATTCCCGCTACGATCTGTACCCGCTCGTAAAACTCCTGATCGTTGATGGTCAACCGGTCGATCTCCGGCGTAAACAGGTCGCGGATGGTGCGGAACACCAGCGGTTCCTCCGCATGCAGAAGCCTTGGCGCGGTGACCAGCGTGTTTTTCTTTTTGATGCGCTGCCAAAGGCGCTCTAAGAACACCACGTCCGCTTCAAATTCTTCCTTGCTTTTATGCTCGGCGGCAGTACGAACGATCAGCCCCATGTCATTGGGCTTGATCTCGTCGATGGCAGAGCGCAGCCGTGCCCGCTCCTCCTCGTCCGCGATCCTTCTGGATACGCCAACGTAATTCACGGTAGGCATTAAAACCAACGTTCGCCCGGGCAGCGTGATGTTGGTGGTGACCCGCGCACCCTTGGTGCCAACAGGCTCCTTTACCACCTGCACCATGATCTCCTGCCCCTGCTTTACCATGTCCTGAATGTTGGGTGTGGGCAGCCTTAGCTCCGACTTCGCGTCTCCAAACTGAAATTCCGAGCGATCGATCTGGATATCCCCGGCGTATAAAAACGCATTGCGCTCCAAGCCGATATCCACAAACGCCGCCTGCATGCCGGGCAGCACGTTTTGCACCTTGCCGCAGTAGATGTTGCCTACCAGCCGCTCCTTGCCCCGCCGTTCGATATAGATCTCGCTTGGTTTTTCATCCTCCAGAAGAACGACCCGGGTTTGATACGGGTTGATGTCTACGAGGATCTCCTTTTTCATGCTAGAGCACCTCAAATCCTATTGAAAAATATCTCACTGCGCCACATTCGGCAGCAGATCCGTTCCGGTAAAGTACAGATTCGTTCTGTGTACGCTTTGCAGCGTGCCCGTAGTACCGCAGGCGGTAAACAGCGCCTGCATCAACAGCGCAACGTTTAGGCTGCCTTGCGCGTCCGATACGCCGGATACACTGAAGCGAAGGTTCTCTCCGTCATTTCCCGGCAGCAGAGCCAGCCCCAATACCAGCGGGCAGATGTCCACATCCCGCATACCCGCCTTGGTGCGCTTGTTCACGATGATCTGCCCGGAGAGCAGTTGGTTTATCTTTTCCTGTAAAACAGCAGAATCCACAGGTGCATCCGTTACCGCCGTCACCTCATACACAGCGCTTTTTGTGAGCACCGTAAGGGTAGGAAGCGTTTCCGGCGCTTCCAGCGCGGCAAGTATGGAAAAGCCCTCCGGCAGCACTGCGTTCATGCGGGCAGCAAACGCCGCCGGGTCGATCGCCTGCTCCAAGCGTACATCCACCCATTCCGCATCGCTGGTGTACCCAACGGACAGCGCCGAGGCAAAGGATAACTGCGGGTGCGGGTTAAAGCCTTGTGAATACGCCACAGGCATGCCCGCCCGGCGAAGGCCTCGCTGCAGCAGCCGCTGGATATCTAAATGAGACAGGAAGCGCATGGGCTCCCCTTTACGATAATTTGCAAAAATCCGCATAACGTTCTCCAAAACAGCCGTTGCAGCCCTTTCGGCAGTCCTTTGTTATATCGCCGCACAGTGCTTTCTCATATTCGCTCTTAAAATAGGCTTCTGTTACCAGCATATCGATATGCGCCCAAGGCAGCAGCTCGTTCAGGCTCCGATCTCTGTACGCATATTCGTCCACGGTGAGCCCCGCAGCCGCAAAGGCCTCCCGCCACGCCTCGGGTTTAAAATGCTCCGCCCAAGAATCGAACCGGCAGCCGCGTTGGTAGGCCTCCAACAGCACCTTGGAAAGCCGCCTGTCTCCCCTAGAAAATGCTGCCTCCAGCATGCTGGTTTCTGATGCATGGTAATGATACTCCGCCCCACGGATGCCCTTCATAGCGTCTTTAATGAGCCGCTGCTTTCTCTGCAGCTCTGCCATGGTATCCTGCGGCGCCCACTGAAACGGCGTATGCGGCTTTGGTACAAAGGAGGATACGGAAACCGTAAGCCGCAGGCCCTTGCCCCGTTCTTCCTTGGGGATTTGATAATACGCGCGGCTCACCTTGCGGGCAAGCTCTGCAATGCCCAGCACGTCTTCATCCGTTTCCGTTGGCAGGCCGATCATAAAATACAGCTTGATGCCGTTCCAACCGGAGCGGAATGCGTCCCCGGCCACCCGAAGCAGGTCTTCCTCGGTCACGCCCTTGTTGATCACATCCCGCAAGCGCTGGGTGCCTGCCTCCGGTGCAAAGGTCAATCCGGCTTTTCTGACCGACTGCATCCGTTCCAGATCGCTTTTCAGTACGCTGTCGATGCGCAACGACGGCAGCGATAAGGATACCCGCTCGCCCTCCGTCATATCCAACAGCTCCGTTACCAACTCATGGATACAGGAGTAATCGCTGGAGCTAAGGGAAAACAGGGAGATCTCGTCATATCCTGTGCATGCCAGCAGTTCCTTAGCCTGCAGCAGCAGCGTTTCCTTGCTTTTTTCCCGTACAGGCCGGTAAATAAACCCAGCTTGGCAAAACCGGCAGCCGCGGGTGCAGCCCCGAAACAGCTCTATTGCCACACGGTCGTGCACGATATCCATATAGGGCACGATGGGCTTGCCTAAATACGCCGCATGCTCCAAGTCCTTCACAACGCGCTTTTGCACGCGCGCCGGCGCACGCTCGTCCAGCTTAATAAGCCCGGTAAACAGACCGTCCTCGCCGTAGGTAGCCTCATACAGGGACGGAATGTATATCCCGTTGATCTTTGACAGGTCAACAAGCGTTTCCTGCTTGCTTTTTCCCGCCTGTTTGGCGGCGCGGTATACGCTTACAAGCTCCAGTACTATTTCCTCGCCGTCGCCAATCATCACCGCGTCCATAAAGTCCGCAACAGGCTCCGGGTTACAGGCACAAGGCCCGCCGCATACGATCAGCGGCGCGTCCTCGCCCCGCTCCTTCGACAGCGCCGGAATGCCGGAAAGCTCCAGCATGGTCAGGATGTTGGTATAGCACATTTCGTACAGCAGGGAAAACCCAACGATATTAAATTCCTTTATTGGGCGCTTGGTTTCCAGAGAATATAAGGGCAGGTTTTCCTTACGCATCGCCTGCTCCATATCCGTCCAAGGCGCGTAGGCGCGCTCACAGGCAATACCCTCCTCGGCATTCAGCACATGGTACAGAATGCGGGAACCCAAATGAGACATGCCGATCTCATACACGTCCGGAAAGCAAAGGGCAAAGCGAAATGCCGCCGCAGGCTTTACGATGCTGTTCCATTCGCCTCCGGTATATCTTCCCGGCTTTTCCACCGAGGTAAGAATGCGGTTTGTATCTAATTCGTTCAAAGGCTTCCTCCAATAGTATTCCTCATGATGCTTTAGTATTGTATCACCAACGCAGACGAGGGGTCAACGTGAAAAGGCGTTTTGCAGCAGCTCCTCCAATGTAACGTTGCTGCCGTATTTGGTAATACCGGAAATAAGCTCCTTTTCACTGAGCTCGCCCGCCGGCTCCTTCCCCTGCCGCAGTACACGAATCAGCGTATAGCGGTTTTCCGGAATCAGCGGCAGCACATCTCCCGCACGCACGCTTCCTAACATCACGCAATGGTGGATGGGCACCTGTTCGCCCCGGTCGATGGCATCCTGCCGTTTCAGCATGCCGTGCAGGCGATGCTCCGGCAGCATCCGAAGCTCCCGCACCGCCGACAGCAGCAAAAACAGCCCAAACAACAACAGCGATATGTTATAGACCCCAGCATGCAGCAGCCACACGCCAACGCTTGACAAAAGTGCGCCAAATAAAACACCCGACCACGCAATTACCCGGCCAACACGGCTGCCGCGCTTTCTTTTTTCCAGCAGAGCGCGTAGCATTTTACCGCCGTCCAGCGGCAGCGCGGGCAAAAGATTGATAGCCGCCAGCGCCATATTGATTTGAAAAAAGCCGGACAGGTATGCGCCTGTTGCCGGAAACACCCGCATGGCAGCTGACAGCGCCGCCGCGGTCACAAAGCTGCAAACCGGCCCTGCAAGCGCAATGGTGAATTCCGCAGTGGGAGAAACATCCTGCTGCACCATTTTGGCAACGCCCCCAAAGGGCAGCAGCTCTACGCACGCGATTTGGTAGCCCAAGGCTTTTGCGGTGACCGCATGGCAGCCTTCATGCAGCACGACCGCCAGCGTCGCTTCTAAAAAGCGATCCTGCCAGCCGGTCAAAAACGCAAGCACCAGCACCGGCAGCACCAGCAGATGCACCCGTACCTGCGTTTGGCCAAGCGTACACAGCTTCATATCAGTTTAGGTCGAAGTACGCCGCAGCAGACACCGGCCTGCCTGATTCCAGAACGCTTAGGCACAGCACACCGCTTTCCGTCAGCGTTCCAAGAGTATCCTGCGCTCGCACCGGCTGCCCCACCTCCACTTGGATGCTTTCAAAGCCGTAATACACCGTTTCTAAGCCGTCCGCATGCGCGATACGCACATACTCTCCAAAGCTTGCGTCGCTGCCAACGCCTCGCACCTCTCCCGCCGCCGCCGCCATGACCTCCGTGTTTGCGCCGCTGTTCCATACCGTCATGCTATCGCCCGTTTCCACCAACGCAGTTTCCTGCTCCACCGGCGGCGACAGCTTTTCCTTGGACGGAGAAAATACCGAGATCGCCCCCGGCAGCTCCACGAATTGCAGCTTACCCAGGGTTTCGTCCGTTTGCATTTCCGCTTCCAAAACAGCCCGTGCGGAATCGCTAAGGCCGTTTTCTGGGTCGCCAAACACATTGAGCGCCAGCACCAAAAGCCCCGCCATGGCGCACAGGCCGATTTTTGCCAGTACCGACCCGGCGTGTATATCCTGCGGGGTTCTTCTGCGGCGGGCACGGCGGCTCCGCCCTGTGCGCCGCGTTGGTCTCTTGGCATACGGCTCCTGTACGGTAAAGGCATGCAGCGTGATATTTTGGCGCATAAAAATCGTCCCCTTGCATTGTTGATACAGTCTATGCAGGAGGACGAAGGATTACACTTTAGAATGCTATATTTGCCGCCGCTGATTTCGCCTGAACCACACGTTTAAAACCAACCCCACCGCCATCATATTGGCTAGAAGATTAGAGCCCCCGTAGCTGATAAAGGGCAGCGGAATGCCCGTTACCGGCATCAGGCCGATGGTCATGCCGATATTTTCAAAAACATGCGCGAGCAGCATTCCCATAGCGCCGATGGCGATACAGGTGCCCATATGATCCTTGGAGCGAAGCGCCACCCACAGCCAGCGGAACAGCAGTAAAAAGAACACCGCGATCAGTATCACGCCGCCAACGAAGCCTATGCCCTCCGCTATGCTGGAGAACACAAAGTCCGTATGGCGCTCCGGCACATATTTTAATTGCGCCAGCGTGCCCTCCGTAAAATAACCCTTTCCGGTCATCTGCCCGGAGCCGATTGCCTCCTTGCTGCGAAGCACATGCATGCCCGCGCCGGTTGGGTCAAGCGTTGGGTCAAGAAATACGTCGATGCGCCCTTTTTGCGAGTCGCTCAAAATATAGTAATAGCTTAACGGCGCGATAGCCGCCAAGGCCACCAGCGCCGAAATGATGTATTTCCAGCTGATCTTAGAGATAAACAGGATGCAAACAAATATGGCGAGGAACACCACCGCCGTACCAAAGTCCGGCTGCAATACCACAAGGCCAAAGGGAATGGCAAAGCAGCCCACGGCAAGCAGAATGTCCTTGGGCGCTTTGATCGAACCGTCTCGCTCATAAGCGTCGGAACAGATTTTAGAAAGGGAGAGTATCAGCGTGATCTTGCAGATCTCCGAGGGCTGAAACGCCCTTGTGCCGATGTTGAACCAGCCAAGTACGCCGCGCGTGCTGCCCGCCGCAACCAATAATATGCCCAGAAGAATGATGTTGCCAACATAGATCCATTTGATCACCAGCGAGAACATGTTGTAATCCACAGCCAGCATCACAAGGCATGCGGCTATGCCCACCATAAAATTGACGGCCTGTTTTTGCACATATTCCAGATTCAGCTTTTCCATGATACCTGAAATGCCGCTTTCCGAGCCGGTAAAGGGGTCTGCCCACACATTTGCGATCGTGACCAAGCCAAAAGAGAACAGCCCCAGAACGAGGATGATCGTGATCCAATCGATATTCTGCGCCTTGGCGCGTGTGGAACGCTCGTTTTTCAAGTTGTCTCCTGCGGCTGTGCCGGGGGTGTAAGAGAGAACCAGTCCTGCACCTGCTGATAGATCAGGCGGTATTTATCCAGCGTGTCCATCCGAACGATGGGCATATTCAGCTTGGTAGTTTCCGGCACCGTTTCTCCGTTTAAAATTCGATCCAGCAGCATCAGTGCCTGTGCGCCCGCCTCGTAATAGGGCTCCTCTACGAATGCGTATATATCGTTTTCCTCCATGAGCGCGATGTTTTCATCGGAAATACCCACGCCTGCCACGGAAATGGTGATGGATTTGATTAACCCCGCCGGAACGGGCGTAGCGCCGGGAACAGCGTTGATCGGCGTGGCGGGAGCAGGCGTGGGCGTGGCTTTGGGGTTGGGCGTTGCCAGCTCCGGCGCACCGTTGGCTTTATACTCCCGCTGGGCCTTCACGCGCGCCTTTACGGCAATCGCTGCGCCGTCTTCATCGGTGCAAAACAAGCCCTTGATATCTCTGTTCCAAAGGATATGATTGGCAAGCTCGTCCACGGCGGCCTCCGGCAAAACCGCCGTTCTTACAAAGTAATCCACATGATACTGCGGATAGTAGCTGTTGATGGCGGTAACAAACGCCTGATAGCAGGCTGTGGGCTGTTTGCCGTATACGAGTATTTTCCCTGCCTTGCATTCCCGCTCTACCATGCGCTCCGCAACACCGCGGGCAACCTCCTCGGTGTAACCGATGAGGTCTGTTACCACGCTGGCGTTTGCAGCCTCGTTTTGTGTGCCGTAGTAGGGAAGTACCGTTGGAAGCCCCAGCTCCTTGGCACGGGTGATAGCGGCCGTGTTTTTATCCTCGGGATTCCAGATCAACAGCCCGGCACAGCCGTCCGTTTTTGCCTGCTGCACCGCTTCTTCCGCCTTTGCGCCAAAAGCAGCGCGATAGATCTTTGCGGGGTAGCCAAGGTTCTCCGCCGTTTTTAAAAAGCCGTGCATCACCGTATACTGCGCCATGGAACCGTCATCCGGTATCACAAAGCCCACCAGCGTGGATGAAACACTGCGATCTACAATTGGCATAGGCGTTTGCACGGGTTCGGCTTCGGGAGTCTCCTGCACCGCCTGTTCCCCCACGGGCGCGGCGCAGCCAAACACAGCCGCCATAATGCAGAAAACCAGCAGCAGCCATACCAGTGTTTTTTTACCGTTACGGAATGTCATTGCAATCCTCCCATATGGGCACAACGTCCCACACGAATCCAATACATTTTACCGCAAAGCGCCCAATCTGTCACCCCGCCAGCTTTGAAATTCACAGCCAAGTCAAAATAAAACCTGTATTCATCTGTATTTCCCCACAAAAAAAGGCGGATCGCTCCGCCTTTATCCGTATCGTTTATATGATGTATTGGGGCTTCTTCTCCGGACGCGCGTCCAACTCCGCTTTCTTCTCCGCAAAGCCGGGCTTGCCCAATAACGCATAGGTGGCGTTTTTGCCCTCCTCCACGCCGGGCTGGTCGAAGGCATTGATATCCAAGAGTTCGCCAGCAAACGCGGTTTCCACCTCCAGAAGATATAAGAGCTCGCCCACCGTGAAGGCGTTCACCTCGGGAAGGGTGATGCTGTTAGACATATGACCGCTCTTTTGCACGGCATACTCGGTAGCCATCTGCTCCGCGTGGATCAGCTCATTCAGGCTGTGCCCGCACAGGAAGGAAACGTCCGGGATATCCGAAAAGCCCTGCGGAATCGCGATCTCGCTGCGGTAACGGTCTACGCCAAGGAAGGTGATGACCTTGTCAAAGGGGCCTTCCGTGTACAGCTGTACTTGGCTGTGCTGATCCGTCACGCCAAGCGCCTTTACGGGCGTTTGCCCGGCATTGATCACCTTACCGGCGTTATCAAAGCGCTTGCCTAAGGACTCCGCCCAAAGCTGTGCATACCAGTCTGCCATATACTTGAGCGAATCCGCATAGGGCATCAGCACGGAAATGTTGCAGCCCTTCTGCATGGCGATGTATTGCAACGTTGCCAGCATGTATGCCGGGTTCTTCCAAACATCCGCCGTTTTCACCTGCGCGTCCATATACGCCGCGCCCGCCAAGAGCCCGCGAATATCTATTCCGCAAACCGCCGCCGCCACAAGGCCAACGGGGCACAGCTCGGAAAACCTGCCGCCAACGCCGTCCGGCACATAGAAGGTGGTAAGCCCAAGCTGCTTGGCGATCTTGATCAAATTGCCCTTTTTCTCGTCCGTGGTGGCGATCAGGTGCTTTTTCAGATTCTCTTCCCCTACCGCCTTACGCAACAGGTCGGTCACGATCAACAGCTGCGACATGGTTTCGCTGGTGCCGCCGGACTTGGTGACCACGTTGAACACGGTCTTTTTCACGTCGATCACGTCTAAAAGCGCCGCCATGCGTTCCGGGTCTACATTGTCCTCCACGAACAGGCGCGGGCCACCCCGCCGCTCCCGGGGCAGGTCGTTATAATGCAGATGGTTCAGCGCCTGCTGTACGGCGATGGGACCAAGGGCGCTGCCGCCAATGCCCAGTACCACAAAATTCTCCGCAAAGGCCGCCTCTTTCGCTGCCTTTTCAATGGCGGACACAATCGCTTCGTCCATATACGGAAGCTCACGCCATTTCATGTTGCAGCGCTTGTCCTCCACCGCTTTTGCAGCGGCTGCAAGGCGCGGCGCTAAGGCTTCGATCTCCGACGCGGTAATGCCATGCGCACCCATCGTATCGAACATCATGTTATTGAAGTCCACGCGAAGCCGCATGCTCTCCTGCCAAGCCTTGTTCTCATAGTTTTTCATTCTATACGTTCCTCCTTCGTGTATCTGTAAAGCCGTGGCTTTGGTTTATTGAAACACCTGTTTTAAACGGCGGTAGCTATTCGTAAATGCGTCCATATCACCGTACAGGTCGCTGTACACCTCCACGAATGCCGGGCCGGTATAGCCCATATCGTCAAGCGCACGCTTTAGCGCCGCAAAGTTGCAGTTGCCTTCAAAGGGCAGTAAGGGAACGGCGCGGTCTTTTTCGATGCGGTAATCGCACAGATGTACGTTTGCCAGTTTATCGCCGATGGCGGCAAGGTAGCCGGGCCATTCCTGCCCGCTTCTAGCCGCCTGCTTTACATCCAGCGTAAAATACAACCAGTCGGTCTTGGCGGCATCTAAAATACGGGCGGCAAACGCAGGCTCTGAAAAGAGGCACCAGCTTACGTTTTCCCATGTAAGCGTTACGCCGTAGCTGTGCGCAAGCGCACACAGATCGCGGGTGATGGGGCCAATTCGCGTGAGCTCCAAATTTCTTGCGGCACCCCGTAAAAGTGCGCTGCCGTGAAACACATAGTACTTTGCGCCCAGCGTTTTTGCCCCTTGCAGCACCTTTTCGTACAGCGCCCACGCATCCTGCCGTTGGCGGGGGTGGATGGAAAACAACTGCGCCTCAAACTGCACGCCCATGGGATGAACGCTGTACGGCGTTAGCCCGCTTTCTTTTATTCGCCGGTCTACCAACGAGATAAACGCCGGTTCGTACTCCGAAAACGTATTTAAGAATACCTCACAAACGGACGCGCCACAAGCCTTGATTTGCGAAAAGCTGTCTTCCAGTGGGAAACGCGCAAACAAGCTTGCGGTAGATATCCCCAATTCCATGCCTGCGTCCTCCCTTCATACTGCCATGCAGTATATCAAAAAAACCGATTTTGTGAAAGCCGTTTACGCGTATTTCTTCCTTGTGTTATACTGTGCGGTATGGAACAACAGGATATGCAAAAACAAAAACAGAAAAAACGCCTGTCGCCCGAATGGCGGTTTGTATTGCTGCGCCTGCCGTGGCTGCTTTTGATACCGCTTGCCATGTGCTTGGCGCATGTTGCCTCCCGTAACCCGCAGTATATTGAGGATATCTACGCAAAGAGCATTTATCCCGTGATAAATCAAATCGTGGGAACCATATTCTCCTTTGCGCCCTTTTCCGTTGTGGAGCTGGTGTTATACGGGTTGATCATCGGGCTTGCGCTGTTTGTGATCGTAAGCGTTGTTCGTATGATTACGGGCAGTATGCCGGTGCACCGGTTCGTAAACAAGCTGGTTTCTCTTGGCATTGCCTTTGGCGTACTGTTCAACCTGTTTTATTTTTCGTGGGGCTTCAATTATTTCCGCCCGTCCATTGCAAACGCCATGGAGCTAAACGTACACGAACGCAGCCAGCGGGAATTGGAAACGCTTTGCTATTCTCTGGCGGAGGCAGCAAACGATCTGCGGACGCAAGTAAACGAGGACAGCACAGGCGTATTTACGCTGCCCGCAGGCACGACCCTTGCGGACTGCTTCCAAAAGGCTGCCGATTCCTATACCGCGCTTGGAAAAGAGTATCCCATGTTTACCTACGCACCGGCAAAAGCAAAGTATGTGCTGGCCTCGGAGGCCATGAGCTGGGCAGGCATTTCCGGCATCTTTGTGCCGTTTACGGCGGAATCCAACTTAAACGTGCATCAGCCGCTTTTAATGATTCCCGTATCCGCCGCACACGAAAATGCGCATGCCTGCGGCATTGCCCCGGAAAATGAGGCAAATTTCGTGGGATTTCTCGCCTGTATGTACAGTTCCGACACGACCTTGCAGTACTCCGGCGTGATGCTGGCGCTCATCAACAGCGGCAACGCCCTGCACGACAGCGACGAGGCCGCCTATGACCGGCTGTTTGCCACTTATTCGGAGGGCGTTGTGCGTGACATCAAGCATTACAACGCCTATTGGAAGGCTTACGAAGGCCCCGTGGAGGAGGCCATGACGGAAATGAACGACAATTACCTGAAATACAACCGGCAGGAAAGCGGCGTAAAAAGCTACGGGGAAATGGTGGATTTGCTGCTGGCTTGGCTGGAAAAGGAAAGCGCCTCTTAAAGAAGCGCTTTTTTGATATTCTCTGCAAATGCCGCCGCCCGTTTTTCAATACCGGGAAGCGTTTGTATCTCGCCGGGATCGTTAGCGGTTTCCAGCATGCAAAATCCGGGCGGCAGGTAAAAGGCTTTGTTCATGTTCAGGCTGGAGATGAGCTGCATGCCTACGATATCTCCTCCGCTATATCCGGACACCACGATACCGAACAACTGCTTCTCGTAAAAGCGCCTTCTGCGAAACAGCCCCGTGAGGCGGTTGATGAACGCATTTAAATTTGCGCCCAGCGCATCGTTATAATTGGGGCACAGCAGCAGCAGCCCGTCGCATTCCGTAATGGCCGGATACAACTGCTCCACCATCACACCGCCGTAAAAGCAATTTCCCTGCTCGCTAAAATGCATACAGGTGGTATAGGCACAGCCCACGCAGTCCACCACCGCGCCGTTACGAAGGGTAATTTCCTGCAATTGGATTTCTTGCGGCAAACGCTCCTTTACCATGCTCCACAACAACAGCGTATTAGAGGTGGTGCGGTTACTGGCGTGCAGCACCAGCAGCTTTGGGTTAGGCCTTTTTTCTATTGGCGCAGCGGTCAGCCGCTCCACAAGCGCCGCCGTTTCCGCACGGTACGCCTCCTCCGGCATGATACCGCTGTAATTTGCCACAACGCGGTAGTTGTGCAGCGTTCCCGTGCCTTCCGCAAGAGGTCGCCCCACAAAGGCGCAGCCGGCTGCGTTTGCCGCCAGCACAAAGGCGCGGGCGCAATCCTTGGTATACAGCTCCTCCTGCCCATCTATCACGATACCGCCGGTACAGCCCGCAAGCGCTTCCTTATGCCTGCGAAGCCAAGCCATGCTTTCGTATAAAGCGGGGTTATATCCGCCTACTTCCAACGCCGCCGCAAACAGCACGGTGCTATCAGGCTGTATATGCGCCGGATGCTCCACCGCCGTGTGCGGGGTGTTCATAAGCGCATGCGCCAAAAGGCCGTCCAGCCGCTTAGAGGACGCGCCCATTTGGCATACGATCAGTTTTTTGCCCGATTCCGTCATAGCAAGCTTTCCTGCTGCACCAATGTGTCGTACGCGTTTTTAAGCCGCGCCATCAGCGGCTCCGGTATAGGTTCCACTTCCCAATCCAAACCCGCTTGTGTAAACCGGTTATAGCAGCCAAAGTAGGCGTTTCCCAAGGGGATAGCGCTATAATGCCAGTCTCCCCGGATGGCGGCAAGGATAGAAAGCGCCCCCGAGGACAGCGCCGGGGCGATATACGGCTTAAAGCCCGTTTCGCGAAGCGCCAGATTGGCCTGCACCACCTGCTGCGTCAGTTCACGGGAAAGCACATCATCATACGCCGACAGGCTGTTTGCGATCACTAGCGCCTGCCCGTGAGGGCCGTACGCGCGGCCTTCCGATAAAAACGATTGAAAGCGCGGCTCCTTTTTTGCGTAATACGCGGCGCGGGCGTTCATTACCCCAAGGCCAAAGCCCTGTATCTGTTCCGGACGAAGGCCGTTCCCGTCCCACTCGCCCGCTTTGTTTTGATTGCTGTATAGAAACGCCGCGCGGGACAGCACATCCACCGGGTCAGACACCACACAGAACAATCCCTGATACCGCGCCGCTCTTGCCAGCTTTGCGTAGTGCTTGATGATCGCCGCATTTCCCGCAAGCTGCGCCATGCGCACGTCCGTTTTCTGCGTGCTAAGCGGCGGCACGGCTTTGCAGGCGCAGAAAATGAACACATCGCATGAAAACAGCTCCTCCGCCTGCAAGGGATGCACGGCGGGCAGCGCATCATACGCTCGCGGCCAAGCGATCTGGTTCATTTCAAAGGCATAGCGCTGCATCTGCGCTTGATTTACGTCGTAAATGCCGATACGCTCTATCACATCTCCGCCCAACAGCACCAGCCCCGTTAACAGCGTTGCTCCTACGTCTCCCAGTGCCAGCAGATGCATCCGTTTTTTCCCTGACGAAAACGGTACGGAAGGCATTTTTGCCGTACAGCCCCAGCAGTTGTTCACCGCACGGGCTGTGCCGTTACGAATGGCGCTTTGCTGGGCCGGCGTAAGCGATACCTCCTGTGTATGCCCGGTTTCGTTGAGCCATGCAATGCCCGCAGCTTCGGTAAGCTGCCATGGGCGCGTGACGCAAAACGATCCCATGGAGGAACGCTTTGCCTGCTCTAAAATGAATACGGTTTGCCCGTTGTATTGCTCGCTTTGCATATTACCCTCGTTCTATCATGTCGCCAACGCGCAGCAGCGCTTCAATATCGCTTGTAACATACACCGAAGGCGGCAGGTTCACATCGTAAGACAAGCTGCCCCGATCCGGCACCCTTGGCCACAGCAGTGCCTCACCCAAACGGTTGAGCGTTAAGTTGCGTTCATACAGCAGTTGATGCTCTTTTTCCAGCGTTTCCAGTATCGCCCTCGCGTTTTCCAAGCAGGTGAGCGAAAGCCGGTATACCGCCTCCTGACTCACATCCGATATAAAGCCGGGGTACGCGTAGGGCAATATCTGGTTGATGGAGGGCAGCGTATGCAGGCTGCGCCTTGCGCTTTCTCGAAGCACGCTGTCTCCGCCCAAGAAGGGATACAGCATGCTTTCCACAAACCAGTACCGCAGATTGGGAATGAAATACACGCAATCCACCTCGCGCCCCTGTACCGCCATCAAGTCCTTGCCCCTGCCGGACAGGATTCCAACCACGATCTTTTTGATGGACAGGCCCGCCTCAACAAATAGCGGATCGAGCGCCTCTAAGCGGTAGCCCTTATGCAGCAGGTCGTCCGCCAATATGACGGGACGGCGGAAGGAATGGATGACCCGAATCTGATTCATCAGGCTGGAATAGCCCGGGTATTCCGTAATGGTAAAGGATTTTGCGTCCGGCGCGTATATCTTTTCGGCGTGCAGCCCTTTTGTGACCGTGTTTGGCACCACAACGCCGCGCAGTATTTTCCCGTACGGTACGCACATGTATTCGCCAAGCGGGCGGGAGCCGTCTGTTGCTGTAACGTTTCCGTTTGCCGCAATGATCTTTTGGGTAAGCGCGTGGTTCAAAAGCCCCGCGTGAAAGGACAGCACCAGCCGCCCCGGATACAGCTCCGACATTGCCTTGGAAAAGCTCTTATGCGTATCGTTTAGCACCTGCTCCACGGCAGGCCTATCTCTTAGGGGCGCTTTGATGCCCTGCTGCACATCCTCGATTAGGGCGATGGGCGTTCGCATATCCACGATATAGATGTGCTCGCGCTCCTCCTCTCCCGGCAGCTGCACAAAGCCTTGCCTTAAAAGCGTGCCGCGAAGCTTCGCGTCGTCCGAAACGCCGTTCCCGTGATAAATGGCATAGGTATAATCCTGTTCCAGCAGCCTTGCCAGCGTTTCTGTTAACAGCAGGCGGAATACATCCCGCCGGTACACGCCCGCCGCAAATATGCCGGACAGTACAGCGATCTTGCCGGAGGTATGCCTTCGCACATATTCCGACAGCGCAATGCTGCCAAACTCGCGGAACAGCTCCGCTCCGTTGGTGCGATACACACATGCACAGCCAAGCGGCCTGTCCCCCGCCGCCTCGTCCACCATTTCCATTACATACGCGTTGGGGCGGCTTAGGCTGTACTGTATCACCTGCGCAAGCTGCTGGGGCTCCATGTCCGTCCCCTCGGCGGCAACAGCCATCACGCGATCCAACAGTGCGCCGTCGTCCGGGCTGCGCCGCCTGAACGATAGCGTTTCCGACGGCAGCTGCTCCTTATACTGCGGCTCCCGCAGATACAGGCCGTTATCGTAAATGTAATTTTGCGCCACCGGGTCAACCAGCATGGAGATATCCCGGTTATAGTCCACATTCTCGCGAATGCGGCTGGAGCTCACATCCTCCAGATAGGTAGGCAGCGCCAGCTCAATGATCTCGTTTTTCACACGGGAGCGAATGACCCGCTTTTGCTCTTCCCATGCACCGTCTTCCATATTACGGCGGAAAATCACATGGGGCAGGTGATGGATGGAATGCGCCGTAGGCGCTTTGCGGTAAGAGGAGGCGTTTAGTATCACGTCGCTTCCCGCAACGATGTACAGCGTTTGCCCCGGAAACTGCCGCTGCAACAGTACCAGATCCTCCGGGTTTGCCAGATTCACCGGAATATCGTCCGGGAAAACGAACACCGAAAACGCATCCGCCACAGACATGTTCACGATTCGCCGCCGCACGTCATGAGGCTGGGTGCGCTTTGACCAGCTGAATTCGTCCACCGCCAGATACACGTCCAAGCCCAGATCGCGTATGGCCTTAACAATGCCCTTATGGCTGGAGGAAAAGGGGTCGAAGGTGCCCGGGAAGAACGCAACGCCCTTGGATTCCGGGAACTGGAACGGGCCGAAGCGCACCGTTGCGTTGGTGATAAAGCGGTAAATATGGTTCAGCGACGCCGCACTGTTAAAGAACGTAAGTGTATCCTGCCGCTGCTCGTACAGCAGCGTCAGCAGCTTTTTATGGATGCGCTTGAACAGCGTGCGCTTGCGTTCGTATAACAGGTCGCTTCCGAACAGCTGTTTGCCGATTACTAAAAATGCCTCTTGGCATACCGAATCGTTATAATGCGCAAGCCCGGAGAGCAACAGCCCCAGCATGCGATCCCGGCGGGCGGTAAAGGTATCGTTATCCTCCTGAAAGCGCGCTTGGTATTCCTCATCGTAATGCAGCAGCAGCACGCCAAGCGTTGGCATGGTAACGCAGGCGGCGCGTTCGTTTGCGGATTTGATGTACTTTTGGAATTCGTCTATGATCTCGTCCAGCTCTTTCGGGTGCAGGTATAAGGCAAACCGCCCCAAATACCGGGGAATATACTTGGAAAACTCGTACTCTGCCGTTTCCAGCCCCTTGGTAAGCTCAATGGCGATCTCGTTTCGCTGTTCCAGCGTTAGGCGGCCGGCAATGCGAATGAGCGCATCTCCCGCCGCATGCCGCACGGTGATTCGCTCGCTCACGCGCACCAAATTAGCAAGGTGCGTGGCTACCTGCAGCGCTTTATCCTGCTCCTCCGTTCGCAGGTGGAACAGTAATAGCTCGATGTTGATCTCCTTAATGACCCACGGTGTAGCCGTTTTTAAATTGTCTAAAAACAACCCCGCATAATCGGAGGCGATGAGCGCGCTGTTGCAGGCCTCCGCCTGCCGTTCCATGCCCGGCAGCATGCTATAAATACAATACTGCAGGTAAAGGATGCTGATATCCTGCTTCTCCGGCAGCGCCTGTATGATTTGTTCTGTTTGCAGCCGCATGCCCTGCCGAATTTCATCATCTGTCAGCACATATTGCAAGAACCGCAGCGCCACGGCGTGATTGCGGCGTTCCTGCGTGTGCTGCATCACATACAGCGCCAGCGCAAAGGGGCCTATTAAGTTATTGATTGATAAATAGCGCAGCGGCACCATACACAGGCTGTCCAGCAACACGAAGGGGTACGCCTCCGTGCGGTACCGCTCCTGCGTAAAGCAGGCAAGGTACGGCTCCAGATACCGCTCGGCATCCTCCGGCCTGCAATTTTCTAGGATAGACTGTAATACGATCTTTAGCGTATACCCGATCCATACCCGGTGCTTGGCCGCCACCTTGTGATCCGGATTCAATATCCGTTCTATGTATTGTGCCCATAGGTCAAAGCTGGTTTCCCCAACCGGCGACGGCCTTGCATGGCGGGGCAGCTCCTTGCGGTATTCCACATCGTAATGGGTGAGGATGTTACCTAAAAGCGCTGCCGCCTGCCGCCGGATATCCCCTTGGTTGTGCAGGAACAGCTCGTATAAAAACCGCATGGTGATCAGCTTTTGCCGCTGGGTCATGTAGGTAAAATACTCTTCCAGTATGTTGATATAGGCGCGGATATGCTTCCAGTCCTTTTCCGTGCGGGCAGCCTCCAGCATATCCACAAAGGCCGTTTCGGAGCTAAAGCGCCGCATGAGCGACAGGTTCTCCCGAATGGCGCAGAACTTGAGCCCCTGCACGGCCTCCTGCGGCGTCATAAGGGCGGGGTGTTTGCTGACGGCTTGACCGGGCACGTTGGAAAACGGGTCGGTATTCACGCCGAGCGACACCATATAATCCTCAAAATCGTGCAGCTTACGGTATACGCGCTCATACCGGCGGCGCTTTTTATCGTCTACATGATCCAGCTTGGAAAGTATAACGGAATAGGATTCGTCTAGCGTATATACCCGTATCTGTTCCTTGCCCAAAGCATCGTGCGTGCTTTTCACGCGAAAATCCGCGTAGATCAACAGTAGCGATTCCACCGGCAGGTTTTCCAGCTCCAAATCCCAAGTGGAATGGTTGGCGGCAATATGCGCGATTCCATCCAAAGAGTAACGCTTGAGCCACTCGTCCGTATAGTAATAATGCAGGTACGGAATGCGGGCGGTTTCGTCGCCCTTGCAGCCGAATTTACCGATATCGTGCGACAGCGCCGCCGCGGACACCAGCGGCAGGTCTACCGCCGCCTCGGTATTGATAAGCTGCCGCGCCGTATGCATGGCAACGTGATGCACGCCCGCAATATGCCCCAGCGTATCAAACGGCATGATCTCCCGCCCGATATGCAGCAGCTCTTGCACAAAGGAACGATCCAACAGCTTTAAAAAGCGCTCGTACGCATCCTTTGTTTGGCTGTTCTCCAACTCCTGCGGCTGCGCCAGCGCAAACCATGTATGCGGGTCAAACTCGCCTTCTGCTTCCTCCGCCTGTAAAAAAGTGCGGTACGTCAAAAGAAAGAACAATGCCGCGCGGTTCATTTGGGTATCCCGGCTCTTTGGCGGGTCGGACGGGAACAACTGCTCCACAAGGTCGTGATACAGATAGTTTAGCCACCCCTCCGGCGGCTCCTTGGCGTACAGCTCCATTACCGGACGGCATAAGGAAAGAACCGCGTCAGCCGTGACCGGCGTGCCGGTGCGATACTGTGAAACGCGGTTCTTAAAGTCTTGCTCGCGCAACAGGAGAAGCAGCGCCTTTTTTGTGATCTGCGCCGTTTTTAGGAATTCCCTTTGGGAAAGGTTATTTAAGAGGCTTTGGTAGAATGCGTTTGGCGCCGTTTTAGGCATGCTGCGTTCTCTCCTCTTTGGCGTATTCCTTTGTAAAAGCCTATTCCGGCATAAAGGTCGTAATCACGGTAAAGGTGTAATCCATCATCTGCACATCCATATCGGTACCGATCTGCGCATAGATATGGTTCTTGCCCGGATAGATCACCAGCCCAAAGCTTTGTGCGGAATGCAGCTCGGTATTGGCTACCTCCGTGCCGTCCTCGTCAAAAAAGGCCATGCCCATTTGCCCGAACAGCGTTTTGGGATAGGTGCTGTTGCACACGCCGTCTAAATACGTGCCGCCTCCGTACTCATATACGCGAATCTCCTCAAAGGACAGGTATTGCAGGTAATGATCCTCCGTATACACCACGCTGCCACGCGCATCGGTAGGGCGCGGCTCCGGCGTGATGCTCTGCGACAGCGGCATAGGCGTTGGCGAGGGCGATGGCGACGGCGTTGGCGCAGTTGCCCACACGGGCTGCTGTGATATGCAGCCCGAAAGCAGCGCCGCCAAAAGAGCGGCTATAAGTATCAGCAAAATTGAATGGCAGCCGCGCTTCATTACTCTTCCACGGTGGGCTGACAGCTCCGTAACAGCCCCTGCTTCAGGTCGTACAGCTTGTCCGAAAGGTCTACCTTATACACATGGGGGTTCAAGAGCCGCTTATACTCCTCCCACATGGTAGCAAGCTCCTGCTTGGCATAGCTTTGGATGGTTTTGATGTCCGGAGACTCATACACCTGCTTGCCGTTTTGGAAGATGGGCACCAGCAGCTCTCTTGCGGTAAAGTCCGTCAGCACCATGGACTTCCACGTTTGCACGGGGTCGAAGATGCGAAGGGGCTTTGTGTCGTCTATCACTTCGTCTGCCAAGGCGATCAAGTCCGCAATGGCCTTGCCGTTCTTTCTTCGGTATAGACGATACACCTTTTTATAGCCGGGGTTGGTTACCTTAGCGGGGTTATCGCTGATTTTGATTTTGGGAATCGTTACGCCGTTGACCACCTCTGCGGACATTTTATAAACGCCGCCAAGCGCCGGGCAGTCGTCTGAGGTGATGAGCCTTGTTCCAACGCCCCACACGTCGATGCACGCACCCTGCGCCTTAAGATCGCGGATAACCGTTTCGTCCAAGTCGCTGGAAGCGAATATCTTGGCTTTTTCGTACCCGGCAGCGTCCAGCATGGCGCGGGCTTTTTTGGATAAATACGCCAAGTCGCCGGAATCCAAGCGGATGCCAATGGGTTCGTAACCCTTTTGACGAAGCTCGTCAAAGCATTTGATG
Source organism: uncultured Oscillospiraceae bacterium (assembly GCA_964476505.1). Lineage (GTDB taxonomy): Bacteria > Bacillota > Clostridia > Christensenellales > CAG-138 > CAYZAW01. The sequence goes on from CAYZAW010000003.1 coordinate 40,435, forward strand.
GCGTTTGGCACGCCGCTTCTAAGCGTATCGTAGGTATCCACCAACAGCATGCAGGTATCCGGGAACACGTCTGCATACGCACGGAAGGAATCCAGCTCCGTTGGGAAGCTCATCACCCAGCTGTGTGCGTGGGTGCCCTTCACGGCGATATCGAACATCTGCCCGGTCAGTACGTTACTGGTAGCGTCGCAGCCGCCGATGATGGCTGCCCTTGCGCCGTAAATACCGGCATCCGGCCCTTGGGCGCGGCGAAGGCCGAATTCCAGCACGGAGTCTCCGTTTGCGGCATACACCACACGGCTTGCCTTGGTGGCGATAAGCGTTTGATGATTGATCAAATTCAACAGCGCTGTTTCTACCAGCTGTGCTTCCATGATAGGCGCTTTTACGCGTAGCAGCGGCTCGTAAGGAAACACGATGGTACCCTCCGGCATGGCGTATATCTCGCCGGTGAAGTGCAGCTCCTTTAAATACTGCATGAAGGATTCATCAAACAGCTTCAGCGAGCGAAGATAGTTTAGATCCTCCTCTGAAAAATGCAGCTCATTGATATACTCGATAGCGCTTTCCACACCCGCCATCACGGCATAGGCGCTGTTTTCCCGGGTCTTTCTGAAAAACAGGTCGAATACGGCCTCGTTGTTGGACATGCCGTGTTTATAGTAACCGTACATCATCGTTAGCTGATACAGATCCGTCAGCATCGTTAGATTTCGCATAGTATCACTCCAGCCTTTCGCGTTATGCTTCTGTTTCGGGGTCTTTTAGTGCTTCCGAAGCGGCGGGTTCCTCGGCTTTTGCCGGGGATTCCTCTGTGGTGGGCTCCTCGGTTTTTGCCGGGGACTCCTCGGCGGGTTCCTCAGCCGCTTTCGCTGTTTCCTCCGCCGGCTGCTCCGTTTCTGTTGCAGGCGTATCCGCAGTTACTTTGGCCGCTTGTTCGCCAGCCTCCTCCGGTATGGCCTCCGGCGTTGGCCAAATCAGCCTACCGAGTTTTTTCTCGCGGGCTTTACGAATCAGGAAGAACGCGGCAACGCCCACCACAAACAGGAGGGAGAGCATTTGCGAAACACGGATGACGCCGGGGATGAGCCACAGGCTGTCGCCCCGAAGCGGCTCCACCAGCATCCGTTCAAAGCCGTACAGCAGCAGATACCAGCAAAATACGTCGCCGTCGTGCTTGGTACGCTTGCGGATGATAAACCACAGCGCCAAGAATACAAGCAGGCACCATAAGGATTCATAGAAGAACGTGGCAAGGTGATACGGATTTGTGCAGATCTCGCCATTGAAATAATGCAGCCCGTCGATCTTGACCGCCAAGGGGAACCACATCATGTTGGGGTCTGTTACGGCAAATCCGAAGGCTTCCTGATTGAAGAAGTTGCCCCAGCGGCCAATGGCCTGTGCCAGCACCAGCCCCGGCGCAAAGATGTCCATCATTTTGAGCATGCGCAACTTTTTCACTTTTGCATACACGAACATGCCGATGAGCCCGCCAATCATGGCACCGTAAAACGCTAAGCCGCCCTCCCAGATATACAGGATGCGGATGGGGTCTGCCAAATACTGCTCCAACTCAAAGAGCACGTAATACAACCGTGCGCCAACGATACCGCTTGGAATCAACACCAAGCACATATCCAGCACAAAGTCCTGCTTCATTTTTTTTCGCTTTGCTTCAACGGTGGAAAGCAGAACCGCCAGCAAAATGCCCAGCGCCATCAATACACCGTACCAGTAAATATCTTTTCCGAATATCGTGAACGCAACACGGCTTGGATTTTGCATAACAAAAATCCTCCCAATCGACTTGATGGAAGTTATTATACTCCATTCTGTTGCAAAACAAAAGAGCGGCTGTGGCGCAACCGCTCTTTTTGCACTTCCGCAAAAACGCTATATACCCTCCGGCATGCCCGCGTTTTCCTCCTCTTTTTGCCGCACGGCCTGCAGCAGGTAAATGTAACGCTTTTTTGCGGCTTCCATTTCAAACACCGCATAGTCCACCAGCGTTGGGTCTGTTACGTTTTCAAAAAATACCTTGGCGTTCTTCCACTGGGTAAGCGCATGCTCCACGTCCCGCTTTCGCTGTTCCAGCGTGTAATCGTCCTCATAAGTTGTGCGCTCCTGCGCGGCGTGATACATAACAGGCGCATGCTCGCTTTCTTCCTCGTATGCATCCTCCGGTTCCGTTACAAAAAGCCAGCCCTTGATCTGCTGCCACGTTGACAGAAGCCTGCCCGCTATTTTATACGGGTTTTTGACCGGGCGGCCAATTTCCGGCATGCGCGGCTCCGGGTCGATCTCGGGCGTTTGCGGCTCGGGCTCCCATTCCGGCAGTTGTTCGTAGTGATTCCAAAGTTTTCGCATGGTCGTTCTCCTCCTAAAAAGGGCATACTCATTCTTGAGTATGCCCTCAGAAGGAAAAACGATACTGTTCGTTATTGCAGGGTCTCAATGCGCTCCGCCCATTTTTGCACCCGCGGTTTGGCGGCCTCACTCTGTTTTTTCCATAGTTGTTCTTATTCCGTTATATCCGTTTCTTCTGTGACTTCGCGCGTATACAGCCGCACGGTATCCCCCTCTGCGATCAATGAGGTTTCGCCCCACTGCTCCGGGGGCGTATCCAGCCATGCCGTTGCGGTTGAAATATCCACATCCGCAAAACGGGTAAACACCAGCCGGTCATCACCCAGATACAGCATAGAGGGAACGGTATCGCTGCCCTCGTAATAGTAGGAGTACCAGCCGTCCTCCCGCTGCACGATGCAGCCGCCTGCGATCAGCTGTTCCGTCGGCGGTTGCTCCTCCACCGTTGCTTCCTCTTCTTCCGGCGTTTCTGTTTCTGCCTCAGACGGTATTTCCTTGGTTTGCCGGACGTTGAGAACTCCGTCTTTTAATGTGCCCCGCACCGTATCCCCGGAGCCCAGCGTACAGGAAAAGGAAATCTCCTCGTCCGTTTGCCATACGCTGCCTGTGCCATGCAGCAGACCGTAAATGCCGCCGTCAAACAGGTTTTCCGAGGTGTATAACAGGTTGGTGGGGCCATACAGCAGCCTTTGCAGCGCATACACATGGCCCTGCGCGGCTAAAAGCTCCGGCAAAAGCGTATGCGCCTCTCCCGCCGCCGCATCCGCTGCGGCGTTGGCTTCCACGCTTGCGGCATTGAACAGGTCTACAAACAGCTTGACCGGGTTTTCCGGGTCTTTTTCAATAGCCGCCTCGGGCGTGGGCGTTGGTATTGGCGTGGCTTTCGCGGCTTCCTGCTGCTGCGGCTTTGCGCACCCGGTAAAAACCAGCGTGATGCACACCGCCAGCAGCCCCGCAATGCTCTTTTTCATGCTGTTCCTCAACGCACCTGTCCGCCGCCGCGAACCACATATTTCACCGTTGTTAATTCGTTTAAGCCCATGGGGCCTCGGGCGTGCAGCTTTTGCGTGCTGATGCCTATTTCCGCGCCAAAGCCGAATTCTTCTCCATCCGTAAACCGGGTGGAGGCGTTCACGTACACCGCCGCGGAATCCACCTCGTTTAAGAACTGCTCCGCGCGGGCATAGTCACGCGTTACGATACAATCGCTGTGATGCGTTCCGTAGCGATTGATGTGAGAGATCGCCTCCGAAACGTTCTCTACCACCTTGACCGCTAAAATGTAATCGTCATATTCCTCTGCCCAGTCCGCCTCCGTTGCAGGCTTCATATCCGGCAGAATGGCACGGCATGCCTCGCAGCCGCGAAGCTCCACCTGCTTTTTTGCAAGCGGCGCTAAAAGCTCCGCCAAATATGCGTTTGCCACGGAGCGCTCCACCAAAACCGTTTCGATGGCGTTGCATACCGCCGGGCGGGAGGTTTTTGCGTTATAAATGATGCGCTTTGCCATTTCGATATCCGCGCCCGCGTCCACATATACATGGCAGTTACCGGCACCCGTTTCGATGACCGGCACAGACGCGTTTTTTACCACGGATTGAATCAGCTTTGCGCCGCCCCTAGGAATCAGTACATCAACAAGGCCGTTTAAGCGCATCAGCTCCTGTGCGCCCTCATGTGTGGTATCTGTTATAAGCTGTATCGCTCCCTGCGGAAGCCCTGCTTCAACTGCCGCCTGCAATACCGCGTTCACGATGCAGATGTTAGACTGGATGGCCTCCGAGCCGCCCCGCAAAACCAGCGCGTTGCCGGATTTTACGCATAGCCCGATGGCGTCTGTTGTTACATTGGGGCGTGCCTCGCAAATGATGCCTACCACGCCCAAGGGCACCCGGCGCTTGGAGATCATCAAGCCGTTGGGGCGCTTCGCGGTGCCTTCCTCGCTGCCAACGGGATCGGGCAGCGCCGCCACCTTTTTCAGCCCCTCTGCCATGCCCGCAATGCGTGCCTCCGTTAAGCGCAAACGATCCAGCATTGCCTCCGGCTTACCGTTGCTTCTGGCAGCCTCTACATCCTTTTCGTTTGCAGCAACGATCGCTTTTGTATTTTCCGTGAGCGCTTGTGCCATAGCAAAAAGCGCCGCGTTTTTAACGGGCAGCGGCAGATTCATCATTTGATAGGATGCCTGCTTTGCCAATGTTGCCTGCTCTTTGATCTGCATAAAACCGCCGCCCTTTTCGCTTATTTATTGGGGCATACGGCAAAACCGTATGCTGCAATTAGTATACAACGCTTCCCTGTGTTTCGCAATTCTCCCGATAAAATAATAGGCTCCGCCCGGGTACGATACGGGCAGAGCCTGCTTCTCTTACGTGATCTTCATTTCCTAACTAGCTTTCCACGCCCTCTAGGTATGCATCGATCTCGTTTAGCCGGTCGAACACGATACCCTCCTGCAGCGCCTTTTGCACATCCTCATGCAAAACGGATACGTCAAAGGGGATCTCCGTTTCCGTTTGCCGGGTATAATCCTGCTGATCGGTTTTGCTGTACCAAAGGGAATCGTCCTTTTTGGTTTGCAGCAGATAATGCGCCGGGCAGCAGGCAGGCATTTCCCGCTCGATAAGCGCATGCGTCTTTTCCAGCTCCATTATGTGCGCATTGTTCCAAAGGGTTTCCACCTGCGCCCCGGTCAGCCCCACAAGCTCCCGGTTGGCATACGCCTGCTCCAAAATATGCCCGCACTTTAAAAAGGTATAGCGAACGGTGATCTCCGTTTGCGGCAAAATGCTTTTCTCTCCGATCTCTGCCACCTCTGCCGCAGGGAGCGTTTCCACGGCAAGCGGCTCCTGCCTATCTGTCGGCAGTTGAATGATAAGGCCTATCAAAAGGCCTGTGACCACCAATATCGTTCCCAGCAGTATCCATCTGCCGTATTGCTTCCATAACTGCATTGGATTCCCTCCTTTGTGTTTTCATGTATGCCCAAAACCTTTCCTGTCGATACAGGATTGGGTATAATGGAACAGTTGGGAGGGTCTGTTATGGGCATTATCGTATCCGTTATTTACTTCATCATCTATGCATGCACCGGATATCTTCTCAGCCGCCGGGTGTTCTTTCGGGAACGTACCGTTGTACGGCTTTGGCTGGGCGGCGTTTTTTCGCTGCTGCTATTGCTGTGGCTTCCGGCGCTGTTCTCCTTCCTTTTGGGGTTTACGGCAGCGGCGCAATACATAGCGCTTTTAGTATGTGCGGCAATCGGCGCATCTGCACTTTTCCTTGGGAAAAAGCAGGTTTTAAGCAAAACGCCTTGGAAGGCGGAGCTGCCGCTGTTATGTACGCTGCTGCCCCTGTTCATTTTAGGGACGGTGTTGTTTTGCACCCATACGCTGATGCCCGTTGACGGCGCGCTCTACTCCGGCCAATCCACCTTTGGGGACCTCCCCCTGCATCTGGGGTTCGTGACTAGCCTTGCCCGGCAGGGTACGTTCCCGCCTATGTACTCCATCTGCCCGGGCGTTGCCGTAGGGTATCCGTTTTTATGCGACAGCATCAGCGCAACCTTTTACGTGCTTGGCGCAACGCTGCGCTTTTCCATGCTGCTGCCCGCGGTGTTTGCCTATGGGCTGGTGCTGTTAGGGGTATATCTGTTCTTCGAGCGTTGGCTGAAAACGCCCGGCAAAGCCGTGTTTTCCACGCTGCTGTTCTTCATTGGCGGCGGGTTCGGCTTTGCGTACTTTTTTGATTTGTTACAGCAAGACCCAGAGAATCTTACGCGTATATTCACCGCGTTTTACGAAACGCCTACCAACTATACCGCTATGGGCGTTCGCTGGGTCAATCCCATTGCGGACATGCTGATTCCCCAACGCGCCACGCTGTTTGGCTGGGCACTGCTGTTTCCCTGCCTGTACCTGTTGCGCCGGGCGGCTTACGAAAAGGAGAAGGCGGCATTTTTAGCGTTGGGGATCATCGCGGGCTGTATGCCCTTGGTGCATACTCATTCCTTCTTGGCGCTGGGCGTCATTTCCGCCATATACCTGTTTCAGGCACTTGCGTCCAAGGAAGGTCGCAACCAATGGAAGCTTTGGCTTACATACGCGGGCGTTGCGCTGCTGCTTTCCGCGCCCCAGCTATTGTGCTTTACCTTCCGGCAGGCAGAAAGCTTTTTGACCTTACGCTTCAACTGGGCAAATGAAAGCGATTCCTTCCTTTGGTTTTACATCAAAAACTGGGGGCTGCTGTTCCTGCTTTTGCCCGTTGCCGTACTCCGTTTTCCCAAAGCGGAGCGCCGCTATCTTTACGGTGCATTTGCCCTTTGGCTGCTGGCAGAATGCATCCAATTCCAGCCCAATCCCTACGATAACAACAAGCTGCTGTTTGTGGTGTTTGCCTATATCTGCGGCGCTGTTGGGAGCCTGCTTACAGATGCTTTTACCGCATATCGCGGGAAAGTCGGCTGCCGGTATCTGGCTGCCGTTACCTGCGCGCTGCTGTTTCTTTCCGGTATATTAACGCTTGGGCGGGAGGTTGTTGGAAAATACGAGCAGTTCTCAAGCGAAGCCGTGGAGGCTGCCGGTTACATTGAGGCGGATACCGACCCGCGTGCCGTGTTTTTGACCGCCACCAATCACAACAACGCTGTTGCCGCGCTTACCGGCAGAAACATCGTTTGCGGCACCAGCTCTTATCTGTACTTTCACGGCGTGGATTACAGCGCCAGAGAGGAGCATGTTCGCAGCATGTATGAGCGCCCGGATGCCTGCTTTGACCAGCTTCGCACCCAGTACGGCATTTCCTATGTGTTGTTTAGCGATTATGAACGCTACACATACGCCTGCGATGAAAGCTATTATCTCTCTCGCTTCCCCGTTGCGTTTGAAAACGACGGCGTTTGCATCTATGATGTTCGCGCATGACCGCAGGCAGATTTTGGGGGCTTTGGGTTCTATTTAACGGGATTTATCTAATTCCCGGGAACGGTGTAATGATTCCGGGAAAAATATTGTAATAGAATCGAAAAATTGCTATACTTTCCCTGTACTGTTTTTAAGGCGTATCTTTTGTATCGCACCCAAACACAACTGATTCTTTGTTTTTCCCCAGTATTCATACATTCAATTCATCAGATGGCAGGAGGGGGTTCCTATGACAAGGCTGGCTGGCAATCCGTTTGAAGAAGTTCTGCCCCGGGCGAAGGAATTGACCGCGCAAATGACGCTCAAGGAAAAGGCGGCGTTATGTGCCGGTACCGATTTCTGGCACACGCATGCCATAGACAGGCTTGGGCTTCCCTCCGTGATGGTTACAGACGGCCCGCACGGCCTTCGCAAGCAATCCTCCGATTCGGATCACTTAGGCATCAACGCCTCCGTGCCCGCAACCTGCTTTCCTACCGCCGCCACCACCGCTTGCAGCTTTGACCGCGATTTGCTGTATGAAATAGGCACAGCGCTTGCACAGGAATGCATACAGGAAGAAGTTGCCGTGCTTTTAGGGCCTGCCGCGAACATCAAGCGAAGCCCTCTTTGCGGACGGAATTTTGAATACATCTCGGAAGACCCGTTTGTAACCGGCGAAACCGCCGCCTCCATTATCAACGGCATACAAAGCAAAAACGTTGGCACCAGCCTGAAACACTATTTGGCAAACAATCAGGAGAAGGCAAGGCTGGTTTCCAATTCCGTGATCGACGAACGCGCGCTTCGCGAAATCTATATGGCGGGCTTTGAAGCCGCCATCAAAGAAGCGCAGCCTTGGACGGTCATGTGTTCTTATAATAGAATCAACGGCGTTTACGCCTCCGACAGCAAGCGCTTTATGACGGACGTTGCCCGCGGCGAATGGGGTTATAACGGCATGGTGGTGACCGACTGGGGCGCGTTAAACGATCGCATATCAGCCGTAAAGGCCGGGGTGGACTTGGAAATGCCGGGGCCCAACCCCAATTCCGACGAAGAGATCATCAAGGCTGTGCAAAACGGTACCCTAAGCGAGAAATTACTGGATCACTGCGTGGAGCGCATCACCGCCGTGATTTTGCAGTCCATGAAGACCACGCGCGCCAGCTACGACATCCCGCAGCATAACGATCTGGCACGCTTTGCCGCACGGGAAAGCGCCGTGCTGTTAAAGCTTGGCGCTGCCCTTCCCGCAAGCACAGGTGCAAAGGCCGCCATTATTGGCGAGCTTGCAAAAGCGCCCCGCTATCAAGGCGCAGGCAGCAGCCGCATCGTTCCCACCTGCATCACCTCCCTATGCGACGCTATGACTGCCGTAGGGCGGGATTACACCTATGCCGCAGGCTATTCCACCGCGCAGGATACCGCCGACCCATCGCTTATACAGGAAGCCGTTGCGGCGGCGCGGGGCAAAGACGTGGTATTTGCCTGCGTTGGGCTGCCGGATTATTACGAAAGCGAGGGCTTTGACAGAGCCCATATGCGTCTGCCCGAAGCGCACAACGCCCTGATGGATGCGCTGATCGAAACAGGCGTGCCCGTTGTTGCGATACTATACACAGGCAGCCCGGTGGAGCTGCCTTGGCGCGACCGTGTAGACTCCATCCTGCTGATGGGGCTTCCCGGGCAAAACGGCGGCAGCGCCGCCTGCGATCTGTTATACGGGGATCACAGCCCCAGCGGCAGGCTGGCGGAAACTTGGCCGCTTTCCCTTGCGGATACCCCCTGCAACGCGCACTTTGGCACGGGTGGGAACGTAGAATACCGGGAGAGCATTTACGTGGGCTACCGGTATTACGATAAAGCGGAAAAAGCCGTGGCATATCCCTTTGGATATGGGCTGTCTTACACATCCTTTGCGTACAGCGATATCAAGCTTTCCAAAAAGCTGATATCCGATCAGGAGGCGCTTACCGTTACCCTGACCGTAACCAATACCGGTACCATGCGCGGAAAGGAAGTCGTGCAGCTGTACGTTGCGCCGCCAAAAAGCGCCGTCTTCAAGCCGGTACGGGAGCTGCGGGGGTTTGCGAAGATCGAGTTGGAGCCGAAGGAAAGCAAGGAAGTTGCCTTTACGTTGGAACGCCGGGCGTTTGCGTATTACAACGTGAACGTAAGCGACTGGTTCGTGGAAAGCGGCAACTACCAAATTGAGATCGGCGCGTCCAGCCGGGATATCCGGCTAACGGATACCGTTGAGATCGTAAGCGCGCAGGTTGGCACGGTTCCCGATTATCACAGCGCCGCGCCCGCGTATTATACGCTTACAGGCGAGCCCTTCGACGTACCGCAGGCGCAATTTGAGGCGCTGTTAGGCCACCCCGTAGACCCGCTGCCCGAGATACGCCCCTTCTCCCTGAATTCTACGCTGAGCGATATTCGCGTGTGCTGGCTTGGTCGCATGATCTACAACGGCATACAGCGGGAGATCAATAAAATGCTCAACTGCGACGAAAATGCCGACGCCGCCATTATGCTTCGCGCCATGCTGGACGATATGCCCCTGCGGCAAATCACCCTTTCCGGCCCGGACGGAATCACCCGCGGCAAGATCATCGGGTTGGTAGACCTGTTAAACGGGCATGTATTGCGCGGGCTTGGCAAGGTGCTCGGAAGGGCATAACGGTTGCTTACAGGTACGAAAACGCCCCGGCTGTATTGCCGGGGCGTTGTTGCGTTTGTTACTCTTGCTGTTTTTTATATGCCGATAGGCTTTCTTTTACCTGTTCCAGCGAGCGCCCCGTTTCCCGGGCGATACGCACCAAGTCCTCATACTCCGGCTTTTCCCTGTTTACGCCCCAGCCGGATACTGCCTTGATTTTAACTTCTCCGTCAGGCGTTGTTATGCTTTTACTTGTTCGCGCCAGCGTATACCGGTTGCACAGGTATTCTCGCACGCCAATGGTGGTGGTATGCAAAAACAAAAGCCTTAACAGTTGCTCCTTGCTGCTTTCCCGGCAGATGCAGTACAGCAGCACCCCGGGGCGGCTTTTTTTCATGCCTGCCGCCACAGTATACACCTCTAACGCACCGCCTAAAAACAACTGCTCCTGCGCAAAGCCGATGGCCTCGGGGGTCATATCGTCTAAATTGCAGCAAAGCTCCACGACCTGCTCCGTTTGAGACTGCGTGCTGCCTATCAGCGCACGCAGGCAGTTTGCGGCAGGAAATTCCTTGCTGCCCATGCCGTAGCCTATTTTTTGTACCGTCATTTGCGGTAAGCTTCCAAAGGAAGAAACAAAATACTTCAACAGCGCCGCGCCGGTGGGCGTGCAAAGCTCTCCTTGTATCTCTTTGCTGTAAACTGGAATGCCCTGCAATAAATATGCCGTTGCTGGCGCGGGAACGGGCAGCACACCATGGGCGCAGTGAACCGTTCCGCTTCCAACGTGTACGGCAGACGCTATCACCTGCTCGGGAGAAAGCATATCCATCAGCAGGCAAACGCCCACCACATCCGCTACCGCGTCCATAGTGCCTACTTCATGGAAGTGTATCTGCTCCACGGTCTTGCCGTGCACATGCCCCTCCGCCTCGGCGATCAGCGTATACACGGCTATTGCATCCTGCTTCACCTTTTCCGGCAGGTCAAGATGACTTATCATATGCCGGATGCCGGGAAGCCCCGTGCCGTGCGCATGCTCTTGGGTATGCATATGGCGGTGTTCGTGATGTTCGCCGTCACGGTTTTGACCGTCGTTATCCGCAAGCTCTTCTTCGCCGTGTACCGTGACCTCCATGTGCGTGCCGGAGATACCGCATTTTACGGAGGGAACGGCGCGTACCGCCACGCCGGGCAGACCCAGCCCGTTCATGCGGGCAATAAACGCCGCAGGTTCCGGGCAAAGCTCCAACAGCGCCGCCATCAGCATATCTCCCGCCGCACCCATATTACATTCTAAATACAGTGTTTTCATACCTTCACCCCAATATGGTTGATCATGCTTGCCAAGTATCCGGCTCCAAAGCCGTTATCGATATTGACCACGCTGACCCCGCTTGCGCAGGAATTCAGCATGGACAGCAGCGCGGATAACCCCTCAAAGGACGCGCCGTAGCCAACGCTTGTAGGTACGGCGATCACGGGGCAGTCCGCAAGGCCGCCGATCACGCTGGCAAGCGCCCCTTCCATGCCGGCGATGGCGATAATGACCGATGCCTGCATGATATCCTCTACATGCGCAAGCAGCCTGTGCAGCCCGGCAACGCCCACGTCATACAGGCGCTGTACGGAATTTCCTAAGGCCTCCGCCGTGATCGCCGCTTCCTCCGCCACCGGCATGTCGCTGGTACCGCCCGTTGCGATCACGATGGTGCCCCGTCCGCCGGGCTTTGGCAATTCTCCCGCAACGCCGGTTTTGCTAAGCGCATCGTATTCTATGGGTATTTGCTGCCGCACCGTTTCTGCCGCCTCCGGCGACATCCGGGTGATCAGCACGGTTTCCTGCCCCTGTTGCAGCAGTGCCTTTGTAATGCCTATGATCTGCTCCGGGGTTTTCCCCGCGCCGTAAATCACCTCGGGGATACCCTGCCGCATGGCCCGGTGATGATCCAGCTTGGCATAGCCCAAGTCCTCAAAGGGCGCGGTACGCAGCTTTAATGCCGCATCCTCCGGCAGCAGCGTACCTGCCGCCACCTGCTGCAATATCTGCTCCAATTCCTGCTTGTTCATGCGTTACCTCCCGGCTAAGTCCAGCGTTACGGTTGCAAAATACGGTTCCAATGCTTTTTGTATTGCTTCGCGTTCGCGTACCGCGCGTTCCATATCCTCCGCCCTGACCTCCAGCCTTGCGGCCTGCTCCATCCAGCGAACACGTATATCCTGATAGCCCAGCTCCATAAGCGCCGCCTCTGCGTGCTCCACGCAGTAAAGCATTTGCTGCGTGATGCCCGTTCCCGTTGGAATGCGGGTGGCAAGGCAGGCATAGGCGGGCTTATTCCACGTAAACAGCCCCGCCTCCTTGGAAAGTGTGCGTATCATGGGCTTGGTGAGCCCGCATGCTTGCAGCGGCGAGCAAACGCCCAACTCCCGCAGCGCCCGCATGCCCGGGCGGTCGCCGGCATCGTCAGAGGCGTTAGTGCCGTCCAACAGCAGGGTGTACCCATCTGTCAGCGCCCGTTTTTGCAGAGCTAAAAACAAGGCGGTTTTACAATGGTAACAGCGCTCCTTTGGATTTGCCGCCACCTCCGGCAGCGCCAGTACATCCAGTTCGATGATGATAAGCTTTGCACCGCAGTCTTGCGCTATTCGCTTGGCATCCTCCAACTCAAAGGCGGGCTGAAAGGCCGTTTTGATGTAATAAGGCTGCACATCCGCCTTGCATTGCTTTGCCGCATACAAAAGATACGCGGAATCCACCCCGCCGGACAGCCCCAGCGCAGCCCTAGGGTTCTGCTGAAAAAACGCCTGTAACGTCATCGCGCTTCTCCTCCAACGCCAATGGCCTCTACGCCGCAGTCGTCCATTTGCTTTGTATCATACAACAGCGCTTTTGAAGCGCCGTCTGCAAACAATGCGCCTTGCTTTAGCAGCACCGCCCGATTGCAGGTGTCCGCCGCAAAGGAAATATCGTGGGTGGCGATCACCTTGGTGCAGGGCAGGCTGTTCAAAATATGGATGAGGTTTCGCCGTGCCTTGGGGTCTAAAAAGGCGCTGGGCTCGTCTAAAAGGATGACCGAAGGCTCCATTACAAGCACCGTTGCCAGCGCCGCCATGCGCTTTTCGCCGCCGGAGAGGCGCAGCGATGTGCGGCCTTTTAGATGCATGATGCCAAGCGCCGTTAAACAAGCGTCCACCCGGCGCTCTGTCTCCTCCTCCGAAACGCCTTGGTTTCTGAGGCCAAAGGCGATATCGTCGTAAATCGTTGGCATAAACAACTGATCGTCCGGGTTTTGAAACACCACGCCTACACGCTGGCGAATGCTTGCAAGCGTGTCTTTACCTAGCCGTATGCCGTCTACGGTGATGCTGCCGGATGCGGGCAGTACACCTACCGTTGCCATGATAAACGAGGTTTTCCCCGCGCCGTTTGCGCCAATAAGCGCCACGCTTTCGCCGGAACCCACGGTGAGCGTGATATCCTTTAGCCCTACCGTATGATCCGGATAGGTTACGGTGCAATCCGTCAATGCCAGCATGTTACCACCTCGCGATCCAATCAAACACGTTTACCGCCCGAAACAGCACCGGCAGCCCGCAGGCGCATAACAGATACGCATAATCGGCGGCAGTCAGCGGTCGTTTTTTTGTATACGCACCGGGAAGGCCCTGCCCCCGGCACTGCATGGCGTTATAAATGCGCTCTGCACGGTCGAAGCTTCGAAGCAATAGCTGCCCGGTAAAGCTGCCCATGTGGCGCATTTCTACTCCGCGCCCGCCGCCGCTTCTGAGGCGGTACGCGGTAAACATGGAGGAAGCCTCCTCCAACAGCGCCGCCACATAGCGATAGGTCATTTCGAACAGCGTGATGAACAACACCGGCAGGTGCAGCCGCTTTAACTGCCCCGTCAACTGCGAAAAGGGCGTTACGCTGACCAAAAGCAGCACGGCGGATACGCATAAAAACGTTCTGTACAGTATCATCACGAACGTTACCGCACCAAGGCTGACCGTAACGCCGCCTATCTGCATCCATGCGCCCCTGTCAAACAGCAGATTGGATACCCCCGCAAACAGGCAAAACGGCAACGCGATGGCAGTGCGTTTTATAATCATTCCCGGAGGGACCTCCGCAAGCGCCATGATCAGCACCGGGTAAAACACATAAGGCGCAAGGCGAAACACGGCAGTACGGCTAAAGGACATCACGCATACGATATAGGTGATGCAGCCCAAAAGCTTTACAAGGGGGTGCAAACGGTGTATGGCCGTGCCCCCCTGTGCAAGCTGCTCTAAGGAATATATCTCGCTGATTGTACGCCGAATGTCTGCCATAGTTCTCCCAATGAATTATTCTGCCGTGTGTTTTCGTTTTTTAATAATGTAAATAAGCAAGCCCGCGCCGCCCGCAAGCACAAATGTCATGGCGGTGCCAATAAGCCCCGCCGCCGTTGTGCCGGATACGGCTTTTCCGTCGCTTCCCGAGGGATACTCATAATCCGGCAGCAGCGCCGTTTGTTCCTGTATGGCAGCCGCATCCTCAAACAGACGGCCCTCCGCCTGTAATTCCGCCGTTCCCGCCGTTTTCTCCATAGACCATTCCAGCCCGTCCGGGTAGGCAGAGGCCGCAAGGGATAAACCGCCGCCAATTAAAAGCGCCAGCACGCTAAAGAGTATTACCACCCGCTTCATGGGAACGCCCTGCGGTATCGTCTGCCGCATGGCAGCGCTTTCTAACAGCTCCGGCCGCACCTGCTGCACAAAGCACAGCACCGCCGCCGTGATGAGCCCCTCCACCAAGCCGATCGCAAGGTGGATAGGCTGCATGACCGACACAAACGCACCAAACGGCAGCGCCGTAATGCTGGACAACAGCGTTTGCAACACCACGGCAAAGGCGCCAAGCTGGAGCGCTACAACGGCAGAGCAAACGGACGCCGTCGTTAACCGCTTTTTTGTAACGCCCTTATGCAGCAGCGGCTTGAACAGCAGCGGATACACCGCAAGGCAGGGAATGACCCCCATGTTGAATATGTTGCAGCCCAAGGCCAGCAGCCCGCCGTCTGCAAAAAACAGGCATTGAATCAGCAGCACCGCGCAAATCGTTAAAAACGCCGGGTATCCCCCCAACATGGCGGCAAGCAGTATCCCGCCGCCGATATGCCCGCTGGAGCCCGTGCCGGGAATGGTAAAGTTGATCATTTGCGCAGCGAACACGAATGCCCCCGCCACCGCCATCATGGGCAGCTTTTTTTCGCCCAGCTCACTTTTTTGTACTTTTGCCGACGCAAGGCCAATCATGCCTGTGCTGACGGCGCACATGGTGATCCCCACAGCCGGGGACAATAACGCGTCTGCCATATGCATAAGGCGTACCTCCAATAAAAAATGCCCCAAAGGAGTCTGTTCCCTGCCGGGAACCGATCGCCTTCGTGGCAATACATTATTCCAGTAATCATTGACCGATCGACCTTCGCTTTTTCAAAAGCGCCGCGCTCCTTCAAAGAACACGGATGGCGTATACGTTACGCCGTTGTTGGCATTATACTATAAGCCCCGTATTCCCGTCAATTCCCATACCGGCTTTTTAAATACGCCATGGCTTCCCGATACCCCATAAACCCGTGCCCGATAACGGTTTTTTCGCAGGCCATGCCCGCATAGGAAACCTGCCGAAAGGCTTCCCTACTGCCAACATCGGAAATATGCACCTCCACCGCCGGGATCGACACCGCTCTTAAAGCGTCAAGTATAGCGATGCTGGTATGGGTATACGCGGCAGGGTTGATCACGATGCCGTGAAACACGCCGTATGCCTGCTGGATAACGTCTACGATAGCCCCCTCATGGTTGGACTGAAACAGCTCCGCCTCTACGTTTAGCTCCTTTGCCCAACCTAAAACGGCCTGCTCCAAATCCTTATAGGTTTGCCTGCCGTATATCTCCGGCTCTCGAATGCCCAGCATGTTTATGTTTGGCCCGTTAACGATCAGTATTCGCATAAAACGCCTCCAATAGCCGCCCCACGGTTTCCTCCGCCGGGCAGTCGTTTGTGATCACATCGTCCGAAAACCGCTCGTAATACGCACGGCGCGCTTCGTACAATGCGGTGATCGGCTGCTTTACGGATAGCGGACGCCCCGCCACAGGCAGCGCTTCCAAGCGTCTTTGCAGCCAGTATATCACGCCGTTTTGCTTTAGCGCCGCAAGGTTTTCTTCCCGCAGTACCGCGCCGCCGCCTGTAGCGATCACAACGCCGGTGCGCTTGCCAGCCTCCTGTATGACCTCCGTTTCCGTTTTGCGAAAGGCCGCTTCTCCCACCCGGGAAAGATACGAAGCCGGTTCCTCCCCCACCGCCGCTTGAATGAGATCGTCCGTATCGATCAGCGTTCGGCCTGTCTTTTTTGCCAACAGCGTTCCCACCGTGGTTTTGCCGCAGCCCGGCATGCCGATCAGTACAATGTTTTTCCGCTTTTGCAGCAGCGCGGCAGTGATCTCATCCGTTCGGCTGTTTGGCATAGATGTGTTTAAAAACAGCTCCGCGCTTTTTTTCGCCTGTGAAACAAGCATATACAGCCCGCCGGCAGCGGATATGCCCCGTTTGTTTGCCGCAAGCACCAGCGCAGAGGATAAGGGGTTGTACACCACGTCCACCACGCCGCAAAGAGCAGGAAATATAGAAATATCCACCGGCGCTTCGCCGTTATTGGGGTACATGCCAACGGGCGTTGTGTTCACGATTAGCGCCGCATCCCGGTGATGCTCCTGTAGCATGCCGTAGGTAACAGGCCCGCTTCTGGATACCACAACGATTTCCTTCGCGCCTATGTGCCGAAGAACTGCCTGCGCCGTGCGGCTGGTGCCGCCGCCGCCTAAGACCAATGCTTTATTTCCTGCCGGGTCGATCCCTTGGCGGCGTATCAACGCAGTCAGCCCGTAAAAATCCGTATTGTCCCCCAACAGCTTTCCGTTTCTGTTTACAA
The DNA here is from genome assembly GCA_964476505.1 of uncultured Oscillospiraceae bacterium. GTDB lineage: Bacteria > Bacillota > Clostridia > Christensenellales > CAG-138 > CAYZAW01. The sequence goes on from CAYZAW010000003.1 coordinate 57,351, forward strand.
CGGTGTTTACCGCGCCGATCTCCCTTGCGATATCTGACAATGAATCGCAATAGGAAATGACCGCCTGCTTGTAGGGGAGGGTCACATTTATACCGCAAAAGGCCTTTTCGCGCATGAATCCGTCCAGCGCGTCCTCCGGCATGCTGATAAGTTCGTAGGCATACGCCCCCAGCATGGCGTGTATCTCCGGGGAAAAGCTATGCCCCAGCGTTTTTCCGATGAGCCCGTACTGCATTACAGCCGCCTGTTCTGGGCGTTCCGGCTAAGCTGAAACAGCAGGCAAAACAGTTCCCGCGCATCCTTCGCATAGGTATCCCCAGCGTTTTGTTCCACCCGCGCCAGTATCCGTTCCTCCCGCCCCGTATCCAGTACGGGAACGGCATGTCGCGCTTTATAATCCGCCACCGCCGCCACCGTATCCATGCGCTTTAGAAACAAGCGCAAAATCGCATCGTCTATTTGATCGATCTCGCTTCGTAATACGTCCAAGCTCTTTTCATCCATAGCGCCCTCCTATTTTCCCGCCGCCAGCAGCATGTCTAGAAGCACCAGCGCCGCCGCTGCCTCCACGCAGGGTACCGCCCTTGGCACAATGCACGGATCATGCCTGCCAGCTACCGTGATTTTTGCGGGCGTACCGTCCGAAAGCCGAACCGTATCCTGCGGCATGCCAATGGAAGGCGTTGGCTTGATAGCTACCGTAAACAGAATCGGCATGCCTGTGGTGATTCCGCCCAGTATTCCGCCGCAATGGTTGGTTTGTGTCTTTACAGCGCCGTCATGCATCACATACGCGTCGTTGTTTTCGCTGCCATACATGCCCGCCACAGCAAAGCCGTCCCCAAAGGAGATCCCCTTAACAGCCGGAATGCCGAACAACGCCGCGCTCAAGCGGTTTTCCACACCGCCAAACATGGGCTCGCCCACACCCGCAGGCATGCCCACGGCGGCGCATTCAATGCTGCCGCCAACGGAATCACGGCGCGACATCGCCTCTTTTATTATACTTCTCATGCGCTCCGCTGCCGTACTGTTCAGCACGGGAAAGTCCCGTTCTCCCACCTGATTCAATTCATCAGCCGATACCGTAACAGGATCGAACCCCGTATCCGCCGCATCCATGATGTTTTTGATATGCGCGCCAACGGTAACGCCGCGCCGCGCAAGTATCTGTTTGCATACTGCGCCTGCAAAGCACAGCGGTGCCGTAAGCCTTCCTGAAAAATGTCCGCCGCCGCGCCCGTCCTGAAAACCGGCATATTTAACGTGCGCGGGATAGTCCGCATGTCCCGGCCTTGGCAGCGCCTCCAGCGCCGCATAGTCCTCCGAGCGCGTGTCTGTATTTTTGATCACCGCGCAAAGCGGCGCGCCGCAGGTCATGCCCTGATATAAGCCGGAAAGCACCTCAGGCTCGTCCGATTCTTGCCTTGGGGTAGCCAGCGCGCCGCCAGGTGCGCGCCTTGCTAAAAACGCACGCACTTCGTCAAGATTGATGGATTCCCCGGCAGGAAGCCCGTCTATCACCACGCCGATTCCCGCGCCGTGGGACTGCCCGAATATGCTGATGCGAAGCCGTTTTCCTATCATGGACGACATATAGCGTTTCCTCCCAGCCTGTTAAAATCCGCAAAAAACTGCGGGTAGGATTTATTGACTGCCTCCGCGCCGGTAATGATGACCGGCTCCCGGCACAAAACCGAAGCCATAGCCGCCGCCATTACGATGCGGTGATCTCCCGCGCCCGTGACCGTTCCGCCCCGAAGGATGCCGCTGCCTCGTATGGTTAAGCCATCCGGCTGCTCCGTTACAGCCCCGCCAAGGGCTTGCAGCATCAAAGCCGTGGTTTGCAGGCGGTCGCTTTCCTTTAGGCGAAGCCGCGCTGCGTTTGTGATTTTTGTTTCTCCCTGTGCGCCCGCGGCTATCACTGCCAGAACAGGCACCAAGTCCGGTGTTGCATCTGCATCTATCATACATCCGGTAAGCGGCCTTGCTTGTACCGTGACCGTTGATTCCAAAACGGATACGTCCGCGCCGAACTGCGAAAGCAGCCTGCAGATGGCGCGATCCCCCTGCTTGCTTGTTGCTTGCAGCCCTTGTACGGATACTGTATTTGTAAGCGCCCCTGCGCCTAAGAAAACAGCGCTGTTTGACCAATCCCCTTCCGCCGTTAACAAGCCGGGCGTGTGATACCGCTGCCCGCCCGTAATTTGGAACCCATCCGGCTCTATGTCGATATGGATGCCAAACTGCCGTAATACATCCAGCGTGATGTCAATATAGCCCCGGGAGCTAAGCGGTGTTGTAAGCAGGATGCGGCTGTTTTTCTGCAACAACGGCAGGGCGAACAGCAGCCCCGTGATGTACTGGGAGCTGACATTGCCCGGCAGCATGTAAGTGCCCGCCTGCAAACCGCCCGTAATCCTCACGGGCAGCCGAACACCGTTCGCCTGTACGCCGTGGGACGCCATGGTTTCTATCAGCGCATCCAGCGGGCGGGCGGGAAGCCTGCCACCGCCCGTAAACCTTGCCCCGCCTAACGCCGCCGCGACCGGCAATAAAAAACGCAGGGTGGAGCCGCTCTCCCCACAATCCAGTAATGGAGAAGCGGGCGTATGATCAATCGGTGTTACGATCATGTTGGTATCCGTTTGGCGAATATCCGCGCCCAAGCCTTGCAGGCAGCGGATGGTCGCTTGGATATCCTCCGAGAACGTACAGCCCACGATCCTTGTAGGTGCATTGGATAAAGCGGCGCAAATCAACTGCCGGTGCAGTACCGACTTGGAGGAGATGGCCTGTACGGTGCCCGTAAGCGCCGCCGGTTGTATGATGCACTGCATATCTATTACCGCAGCCCGGCTTCAAAATAAGCCGGAAGCTCTTCCGTTTTGATGGTATGGCAAATGCATTGCTCGATCGTTTCCGGTAATATCAGCGTAACGGTATCCCCGCGCCGTTTTTTATCGTTTGCGGCAAAGGGCAGCAGCTCGTTTGCCGTAAAACCGCAAACCGTTGGCAGCCCGTTATGCTGCAGCGCTTCTTTGATCTTGTTGGCGCAGGGTTCCTTTGCTATTTCCAGCTTTTCCGCCGCCCGCGCCGCCAGCAGCATGCCCATGCCCACAGCCTGCCCGTGGGATACCGCAAACCCGCTTGCCCCTTCTATGGCATGCCCAAAGGTATGCCCTAAATTCAATAACTGGCGGCAGCCGGAATCGAATTCGTCCTGCTCCACCAGCTTCGCCTTGATGGTTACACAGCGCTCGATCAACGCCGCCGCAATCTTTCGGCAGTTACCGCCCGCTGCTTGTTCAAATAACGTTTTATCGCAGATCACGCCGTACTTGATCGTTTCTGCCATGCCCTCCGAGAACTGCGCCTCCGGCAGCGTGGAAAGGGTATTTGTGTCGTGTAGCACAAGCCTTGGCTGCCAAAACGCACCCGCCAGATTTTTGCCTGCGGGAAGATCAACTGCCGTTTTGCCGCCCACGCTGGAATCCACCGCCGCAAGCAATGTGGTGGGAAGCTGTACAAACGGCGTTCCCCGAAGGTAACAGGCTGCCGCGAACCCGGCAATATCCCCGGGCACGCCGCCGCCCAGCGCAACGATCACATCCGATTTTGTAAGCTCATTTTCTGCAAGGAATTGCAGGATAGAAGCGAACGTTTGCATGGTTTTGCTCTTTTCGCCATGCTCCATTACATAACAGCAAACGGTAAAGCCTGCGCCTTCCAGCGCGTTTTGCACCTGTTTGCCGTACAGAGCGTTTACCGTATCGTCCGTTACGATAGCCGCAAGCTTTGCGGACGCAGCCACCGCCCGTATGCTATTTGCGCAGTCGCTAAGCAGGCCGGAGGCGATCACCACATCGTACTCCCGGGATGCGTTTACCCGTACTCTTCGTTCCCGCTCCATGCTACTTCCTCCTAAGAAACGCCTCTTGCGGCATCCGCCTGCGTTTTAAAGGCTGCGCCTTCCTCCAGCAAGGCCGCAAACGCTTTTTCGTCCGCCTGCTTCAATGCTGTGCTGTATTCGTTTAGCCGTGCGGTCAGTCCTTCGATTTCCTGTATCAGCGCCGCGCGGTTTTCCATACAAAGCTCTGTCCACATGTCCGCATTGAGCTTGGCGACCCGGGTCGCATCCCGAAAGCTGCCGCCCGTGCACCCGCCGCATTCCACGGAGCGGGGCGTTCTAACATAAGCGCTTGCTAAAACATGCGTCAACTGGGAGGTATACGCAATTCTATCATCATGCTCCTCCGGCGTAAACACCGGGGTACGCGCAATGCCAATTTCGGACAGCAACCGCCGCAGACGATCCACCACCGCGATGGGGGTGCCGGTATAGGGCGTTAACAGCATGGGGGTCTTTACAAACAGCGTATCCTTGGAGGCTGAAAAGCCGCCGCCCGTGCCGCCTGCCATTGGGTGCGCCCCGATAAAGGTAAAGCCGTACTGCTTTGCAATAGGCTGCACGCCGTCGCACACCTGCTTTTTTACGCCACAGGTGTCTGATACAATAGCGTCCTTGTTGATGAGCGGAGCAATGCGTTTGATATACTCCACCGTGTCCTTCGGGTACAGGCAAACGAATATAAAATCACAGCTAGGAATGCGCTCGTCCGTTAATTCCTCATGGATAGCGCCTATCATTTTTGCGCCAAGCGTCACGCTTTTTACCATGTCCACCCCGTACACCGTATGCCCGGTTCGGTTGTGGAACGCCCGCGCCATAGAGCCGCCGATCAAGCCTAAACCAATGATGCCGATTTTCATACCGTCCTCCCGCTACGCCAGCTTGGCATGAAAGGCATATGGCCGGATATGCTCCACTGCCTTAACCAGATTGTCAAAATCCTCCGGCTTTAGGGACTGTCGCCCATCGCAAAGCGCATGATTCGGGTCGTTGTGCACCTCGATCATCAGCCCGTCCGCCCCAGCGGCAGCCGCCGCCAGCGCCATGGGAAGCACCAGCTCGGATTTACCGGTGGCATGGCTGGGGTCAACGATCACGGGAAGGTGCGTGGCCTTTTTTAGCACCGGCACCGCCGAAAGATCCAGCGTGTTTCGGGTTTCCTGCGAGAAGGTGCGAATGCCCCGCTCGCAGAGTATCACTTGCTCGTTGCCGCCGGAGAGGATGTACTCAGCGCTCATCAACAGCTCGTCGATGGTGCTGGATAAGCCGCGCTTTAGTAAAATCGGTTTTCTGATTTTACCGAGCGCCCGCAGCATTTCAAAATTCTGCATGTTTCGCGCGCCCACCTGAATCACGTCCACATCGTCAAAGAGGGGCAGTTGGGAAAGATCCATGATCTCCGTGACTACCGGAAGCCCAGTGGCGTTTCTTGCTTCCAGCAGGAATTCCAAGCCCTTTTCGTGCAGCCCTTGGAAAGCGTACGGAGAGGTTCTTGGCTTAAACGCGCCGCCTCTAAGCATGCCCGCGCCGGACTTTTTTACCAGCTTTGCCACCTCGCAGATCTGCGCCTCGCTTTCGATGGAGCAGGGGCCTGCGATGTATAAGAAGTTGCCGCCGCCCACCTTTGCGCCGCGCACCTCCACCACGGTATCCTCCGGATGAAACGCACGGTTGGCGTCTTTATAGGGCTCTTGGATGCGCTTTACATCCTTCACGATATCCAGTGCCAGTAATAAGTCCATATCCACTACAGACGTGTCCCCCACCAAGCCCATAATGGTCTGCTGGGTGCCCTGCGACATATGAATCTGCAAATTGAGGCTGTGGAGCCAGTCCACCAGGTTTTGATACTGGTTTTGATCCGGATTGGGGTTTAATACAACGATCATGTGCGTTTCCTCCCGATTATTTCAAAATAAAAGCCCCGCAGCGTGTACTGCGAGGCTGTTTTAACACAGAAAGCCTTCTAAACGCAGTTATACGCCAATAACCATCTGCACCGCGTACAGATAGTAATAATAGCTGGCGTAAGCTGCGAAACGTTGCTGCATCATACTGCGCTCCTTCAAGACTTTCGGATATGATAGCACGGTTCTTCGGGATTGTAAAGAGCTTTTTCCTGCCATACCGAAGCGCCCAGCCACCGTTAGCGTACCCGACGTATACCCCGCTTTTTTAAAGTGCCCGCCCTTCAGAAAAGCGCTCTGGCAGCAACTGCATTGCCGCCAAAGCGCCCTTCTGCTGGCTATTCTCAACGCCATACGGCGCGAAAATCAATGCTTACACCAAGCCCTCGCAATGCAGCTTTACGGCATTATGCCCCGTCAGCGCGGAGGTCCGCGCATCCGGCTGCCCCATGCCAACGTACAGCACGGGCTTGCCGTCCATCATGCGCTTCCCCTCCTCGTTTACCACAAGGAAGCTGTCCTTGGGAATGCGAAGCGTTACGTTCACCTTTTGCCCAATGGGGCAGAATATCCGCTGGAACGCGCAAAGCCTTGCGTGCACGGGGGCATAATCGCTGGCCTCGTTTTGGCAGTACACCTGCACCACGTCCTGCGTATCCGCCTTGCCCGCGTTGGTCACAATGGCTTCCACAACCAACGTACCGCTCTCCTCCTTTACATCGGCGGAGAGTACAAAGGCATCCCCATAGGTCAAGCCAAAGCCGAAGGGATAGATGGGGTCTCCGTTGTAATAGCGGTAGGTTCTGCCACGCATGGCATAATCCGTAAAGGGCGGCATTTCCTGCAGCGCCTCGTTATGATAGAAGGTGACCGGCAGCTTACCGGAGGGCGATACCTTGCCGAACAAAATATCCGCCACGGTTTTGCCGCCCCGCGCGCCGGGATACCACGGCAGCAGCACCGCCGCCGCTTTTTCTCCCGCTGTTCCTAAATCGATGGAGCTGCCCGCCATCAGGCAGATCACCACCGGCTTACCGGTAGCAAGCACAGCCTCCAGCATCTTTTGCTGGGAAGCCGGAAGCAGCAGGTCGTTCTTGTCCCCGGAGGCCGCCTGATTACCGTCGTCGCCCTCTTCGCCCTCTAAGCTTTCGTCCAAGCCGACTACGGCGATCACGATATCCGAAAGCTCGGCTACCGCCTTGGCCTCTGCCAAACGGTCGTCCGCCTGCGCCAATATCTCCACTCTGTCCTGACAGATATGGCAGCCCTCGGCGTAGTACACCCGCGCCGCGTCTCCCACTTCCTGCTGGATACCCTCCAGCACCGTGATGTAGGTAGACGAGGTGCCGTAGTAGTTGCCGATAAGCGCCGCGCGGCTATTGGCGTTGGGGCCAACCACGGCGATGTTTTTGATACGATCGCGATCCAGCGGCAGGATACCGTTGTTTTTCAGCAGCACGCATGCCTTTTGCGTTGCTTCCTCCGCGATCTTTAAGTGTGCGTTGCACTCGATGGCATCGTAGGCAATGCCGTCAAACTCGCTGCCGTCCATAATGCCTAAGAGATACCGGGTGGTAAACAGATGCACGGCGGCAGTTCTGATCTGCTCCTCCGTGACCAACCCCTGCTGGTACGCCTTCATCATGTAGATATAAACGTTGCCGCAGTTTAGATCGCAGCCCATTTTCAGCGCCAACGCGGCGGATTCCTCTAATGTGTCCGTGACCATATGATGCTCGTGGAAATCCCGAATCGCCCAACAATCCGATACGATATGTCCTTGGAACTTCCATTTCTCGCGGAGCAGGTCTACCAAGAGGGTTTTGCTGCCGCAGCACACCTCGCCGTTGGTGCGGTTGTACGCGCCCATGACCGACTCCACATCCGCCTCCTTTACGGCGGCTTCAAATGCGGGCAGATATGTTTCCTCCATGTCTTTCGGAGAAGCAACGGCGTTGAAGCAATGCCGCTGCGCCTCCGGCCCGGAATGCACAGCAAAATGCTTGGCGCAGGCGGCGGACTTCATAACCGGCCCCTGCCCCTGCAAGCCGTTGATATACGCTACGCCCAGCCGCGAGGTCAAAAACGGGTCTTCCCCGTAGGTTTCATGTCCGCGCCCCCAGCGGGGATCGCGGAAAATATTGATGTTGGGCGACCAGAAGGTCAAGCCCTTATAAATATCCCTATCGTTTTCCTTGGCGCACATGTTGTATTTTGCGCGCCCTTCGGTTGCAGACACGTCGCCCAAGCGCTCGATCAAATCCGGATCGAAGCTTGCCGCCATACCGATGGCCTGCGGATAGCTTGTGGCAACGCCCGCGCGCGCGACCCCGTGCAGCGCCTCGTTCCACCAGTTATACGCCGGTATCCCCAATCGCTCTATGGCGGGGGAATCGTAACGCAGCTGGCTTGCCGCCTCTCCCAGCGTCATTTGCTCCACCAAAGCTTTCGCCTTTTTTACCGCTTCCTCACGATCAAACATAATAGTCTCCTTTACTGAAGCCCTTTTGTATTTCTAATGTTAAACATAAGGCGAACAAGCTTCCGCTGTTGCTGTGGAAACGCATCTGTGCCTTATCGTTCATTCCATGTTAACAGTGCCTGATCCAATCAAGCAGACGTAGTATCGTCATCCGGCGCAGCCTCTGCCTCCGGCGCATCGTCATTACCACCGGGCTGCGGCTTTTGGAACCTGTCGAATATCTTTCGGTAAACAAAAGAGCACAGATACGCCGACCCGGATATGCCGCACATCATCCATACAAACCCTAGTCGGTTAATGAACATCTGCGGCCAAAGCAAGATCAATCCAATGGGCACCGCCCAAATGATCCAGATCAACAGCATTCGAAAGGGTGCGCAAAACGCCAATGCAAATGCGTTGATGATGTACTTTTTTAGTGTGTTTTGAAACATCGCCTGCTGTGGGAAGGTAAAGGTGAGATAAATCAGCAGCAGCAAAGCGACGATGGTTGCGACCGTTAAAAACAACGTGCGGTAGGTGCCCTCCTGCGCCTGTGCAAAAACAAAGTCTCCATATACGATGAGGCCTACCGCAAGCGCGATCAATTCCAACAGGGTCGCCTGTAAAAAGTTCGTTTTAAAGGAATGAAAAAACTCTTTGATGATGCTCTTTTCTTCGTTCCTTGCCTTTTTTAAGGTCACGGCATACATGGCTGACGTTGCCGCACCCATGGTGATAACAGGCAGAGAGCAAAGCCCCCATAACACATTGAGCAGTATCAAATCGCACAGCTCCCGCAGGAACCGCATGACCGGATTATCCTCCGCAAAGAGTTTTTTCATCGTTCAGTGATTACCCCTTTACACCGCCGAGGGCAACGCCCGCGATGATGTACTTAGAAAGCAGGAAGTAGATAATAAACAACGGAACAACGGTAAGCGTTAAGCCAAGGTATACCGCACCGTACTCGGTTCTGTAAATATCGCCGCGAAGCAGGCTTACCATAATAGGAATGGTGTACTTGTCGCTGTCGGTCAACAAAACGAGCGGCAGGAACAGGTTGTTCCAGCTGTTTACAAACGCGAAGATGGCCTGCGTGGCAATGGCCGGCTTCATGATGGGCAGCACGATCTGGTTGAAGGTTCTGAACTCGCCCGCACCGTCGATACGTGCCGACTGCACGATATCCATGGGCAGCGTAGGAATCATGTACTGCCGCATAAAGAATACCGTTGTCGGCGCCGCAATGCTGGGTAAGATCAGCGCTAAGAAGTTGTTCGTCATGCCAATCTTATACATCATTTGATAGAAGCCGATGATGATGACCTGGGAAGGAATCATCATTACGCAGAGGATGAAGGTGAAAAACGGACGCTTTAGCCTCCACTCGTAGGCCACCAGCGCATAGGCTGTTAACGTAGAGAAATACACGGCACAGGCCGTTGCGCCAACAGAAATGATAGCGGAATTCATGAAGCCCTGCCACGGGTTAAAGGTTTTGCTCGTTAAGATCTCAAAGTTGTTCGCTAAGAACGTTGACGGTATCAGCGACATAGCATGCGCCTGAATTTCAGGCGTACTTCTGGTAGCGTTCACGATCATAACGGCAAAGGGCAGAATGCTTAAGATCGCCAGTATGATGCACACTACATATACAACGATTTTGAATGCGATCTTGCCCGCAGAGTTTTTCTTGTTCATACGGCAGCCTCCTTTAACGCTTTGGCCTGCTTGCGTTCTTCTTTTTCCTGCAGCCGCTGTTCTTTTCTGATTTCTTTTTTCATTCTTCTTTCCGCTACTTCGTCCTTATCCCGCAGGGCAAAGAACAGCATAGAGGAAACAATCGCGATGATCACAAACATGATCATACTGGCGGCAGAAGCACGAGCATACAGGTAGCTGCCGCTAAACGCCTGATTGTAAATAAATACGTTGGTGGTAAGCGTTGCCGTACCGGGGCCGCCCTGCAAGAACAGTTTTGGAATATCGAACATGTTCAAGCCGCCGATCAGTGCTGTGACCAATGTGAACAGCATGATGGTTTTTAAGTTGGGCAGCGTGACCCTAAAGAAGGTTTGCCAGCCATTGGCGCCATCGATCTCCGCAGCTTCGAATACCTCGGGATTGATGTCGAGTTCCTGCGCGTGCGAATGGATATACTC
>CAYZAW010000003.1:67806-76515 GCA_964476505.1 uncultured Oscillospiraceae bacterium
ACCTCGGGATTGATGCCCAATACACCGGAAATCAGAAGGATCATGGTGTAGCCGTACCACATCCAGAACTGGATAAATGCCACAATACCGCGCGACACCCATTCCTTTTGCAGAAACTCTATTCCTGTTTCCGATATCCCCAGTGTTTTAATGAAGTCCTGCATGGGGCTCATTGGGAACTGGAACAGCACGTTGAATAAAATAGCAACGGTAGCCGCCGTGATGATGTTAGGCATATAGAACACGACCTTAAAGAAGCCCTGTCCTTTGATTCGATTGTGATTGTTTGTGAACCATGCCGTTAGCAGCAGTGCCATGAGCATCTGCGGAATAAAGTTCATGATCCAGATGATAACCGTATTTGATAAGGATTCCTGAAAGGTCTTGTTGGCAAGCACCGTTTTATAGTTCAGGAAAACATCCTCCGTGAGGAATTTCCAGTTAGACATGCCAAGGCCTTTGCAATTGGTAAAAGAAAGTATCGCGGTGTAAAACGTTGGATACAGCCAGAAGATCGCGTAAGCCAGAACGAACGGAATAACGAATAAATAACCGTACTTTGCGTAGCTGAAGCCCTTGATGTGTTTGTTCATAACCGATCACCCCTTAAAAGGTACTTGGGAAATGAATACGGGGTAAGGGATAGCAGAATACTATCCACCTACCCCGCATAACTACGTTACCTGTGCCTATTGATCGTGTTCAATAATCTACAGTGTAATTATTCTACCACGATATCCAGGTTGTCGGCAATATACTGTTTCCAGCCAGCCAGAGCTTCTTCGCGAGTCATCTCACCGGCGGTGTACAGACGTACGAAGTTACGCCACTGGAGGTTGATGGTCTCGTCGTACTGGGTCAGGTTCTTACCATTCGCATACTGGTTAGCAGGTACGAAGGCTTCGAACATGTTCTGACCGCCCAGGAAGGGCTGTTCGCCATTGGACATTTCCAGAACGGTGCCGGAAGCTACGCAGTCCTTGGTGCCGCCTTCGCCGAAGGTGGTGCCGTTGGCCCACATGTACTGGAGGCCGTCCTTGGTGCAATCGAGGGTGATCCAGTTGAGGATCTCAGCAACGCCAGCGGCCTTTGCGGGATCCGCAGCAGCGGTCTTGCTGCCCAGCAGCCAGGTGCCGCCCCAGAAGAAGCCTACGTTGGGAGCGCAAACTGCCCAGTCGCCATAGGTGCCTTCGCCAGGAGCTTTACCACCGCAGTTGTCGCCCATGGTGTAGTTGATGAGCCAAGCGGGGCCGTAGAAGCCGAGGATGCCCTTGGGGCCAGTGCCGGCCATGTCAGCAAACCAAGCATCCTGCCAGTCCTGAGAGTCATTGTGGTACTGATTGTCCTTCAGTTTCTTGGAGAGGTCGAGGAACTCTTCACGCTTCGGGTCGAGGTTCAGTTTGCCATCCACAACCCAGCCGGTGGGAGAGGAGTTCTCAACAGCATGCCACATATCACCGTCGCCGGAGATGATGCCGTAGCCCTTGGCCTTCAGCTCTTCAGCAGCCTGGAAGAACTTATCCCAGCCCTGGGTGCCTGCGCCGATCTTCTCAGCAACAACAGCGGGATCATCGGTGCCCCAAACGTCCTTCGCGATGGAACGACGATAGATGAACGCACCACCGGTAGCCTGGTAACCGAGGCCGACTACGTCGCCAGCGGGGTTGGTGCCGATATCAACGGAGTACTGAGCGATCTTAGCTTCCGCGAGTTTGGCGTCGATGTCGATGCCGAAATCTTTATAGGGAGCAGCGAAATCACTGGCATCGCCCTGGGTGTACTTCAGAACGAAAGCAGCCTCAGCGCAGTAAATGTCAGGAGAGTCCGCATTGTTGCCGGCCAGCATCTGGTCCAGAGCGGGCTGGTAAGCGCCGTCGGTGGTAGCCACGATGGTGGTCTTGATCTCGTACTTCTCGGCGAATTCCGGATGGAGCTCGCAGTAACGGTTTACCATGTTGGGAACTTCGTCCGTGAACGCCATGATGTTCAGAACGGTTTTGCCGGCAGCGGCGGGAGCCTCAGCGGCGGGAGCCTCAGCGGCAGGCGCCTCAGCGGCGGGAGCCTCAGCGGCAGGAGCTTCTGCTGCGGGAGCTGCGGGGGCAGCGCAGGCAACCAGAGCAAATGCCATGGCCAGGGTCAGGAGCAATGCGACTAGCTTTTTCATTTTTCTTCTTTCCTCTTTCCTACTTTATTTGGTTATTTATCACAAAATATTAACCATAATTAATCTTAACAGTTAACCTTATATTCGTCAAGAGTAAGTTACATTATGGTCATATTTCGCAATCCACGTTGCATTTCTGCCGCACAATGAGATATAATTTGTGCAACATACGCCTCTTGTTACCGGGGATACGGGCGTTGTAAACACCCGTATGCGGTCTGTAAAAAATTAACTACTATTCAGTTGTCAAGGAATGGAGCCGCTATGCATTTTACATCCGCCCCACATATCAATATGGATCATGCCGCCACCACACCGCCGGAGCCTGCCGTGATCGACGCCGTGTGCCGCTGTATGGCGGACTGTAACGCCAATCCCTCCGCCGCTTATTCGGACGCGGGTGCTTCTCGAAAGGTCATCCGGGAGGCAAAGCAGGCGGTCAGCGCGTTACTTTCCTGCACCCCGCAGGAGATTCATTTTACCTCGGGCGGTACGGAGGCCAACAACTGGGCGCTTTTTCAGGCCGCCGGGAAGCATGTGGTCGTTTCCGCCATGGAGCATAAATCCGTGCTGCTTGCAGCAGCGCATTTTGGCTGTACCGTTACGCAGGTGCTGCCGGATGCCAACGGCATTGTAACGCCGGAGGCGGTGCAGGCGGCGCTTCGGCCCGATACGGCAATGATCAGCGTGATGCTTGCCAATAACGAGACCGGCGTCATCCAGCCTGTGAAGGAGATCGGCCTTCTCGCAAACAGCCGGGGCATTCCCTTCCATTGCGATGCCGTACAGGCCACGGGGCACATTCCCGTCGACGTGAACGCCTGCCACATCGATTACTTGAGCGCTTCCGCACATAAACTGTACGGGCCGCGCGGCGTGGGACTATTATATGTAAGAAACGGTCTCTCCCCCGCGCCGCTGCTTGCGGGCGGCGGGCAGGAGCAGGGCCTCCGCGCCGGAACGGAAAACGTACCGGGCATCTGCGGGTTTGGGGTTGCTGCAACGCTTGCGGCGGAGGATCTATCCGTCCGCGCCAGTCGGGAAGCCGCTCTTCGGGATTTGCTGGTGCAACGCGTTTTGCGGGCCGTGCCGGAAGCGCGGGAGGTTTGCGGCGCTTCAGAGCGTTTGCCGGGTATCGCGGCGCTTATACTGCCTGCTGTGCAAAGCGAGGCCGTGATCGCCGCTATGGACTTAGCGGGCATTTGCCTTTCCGGCGGCGCAGCCTGCGCCAGCCATGACGGGAAGCCTTCCCATGTACTGCTTTCCTTGGGCTTTTCTGCGGACGAAGCCCGCCGCTTCGTCCGCATCAGCCTTGGCCGACATACTACAGAGGAGGAAATCCTGAGAACTGCCGACACCCTTATCGAAACGCTGCAGGCTACCGCACCTCAGCTTTTTTCGCGATGATCTGGACTATCTGGTACCTTTTGCAATACCGAATACCGTGGCTTAACATCCTGCTTACAATTTAGAAGGGCTTTACAACCGCCCGTAGAGAGCTTGGCGCGTACTTTAACGTTTTCGTAAATCTGCGCAGATCATGTGTTGCCCCATTGCCGCCTTTCTGTATTGCATAAGTGGTGTAGTTGAATGATACCGAAGCCTCTGATTTGTGAATTTACATTTTATTCTAGTTATTAATCTTTGTTTACATAATTTTAAGCTTGCAAATTTATAATAAACCTATTTCCAAAAATGTCAATATCCAAATATTAAGTTCTGCCAAAAAAGTGTTGTGATACGTAAAACGCCCGTATTTATTGGTTAAGTTAGAAATAAATTGACAAATTCGGTATTCTTGATATAATCATAAGGAACTTAATTAATAAATGAATTTGCTTTCTTTTCAGCTTGTTCATTTCAACTATTATATAAAGGAGGCTTCCTGTGGCACATGTAACGGCAAGAGAAATTGCCGAGCATTTGGGAATCTCGGCGGCTGCGGTTTCTATGGCATTAAACGGGAAGCGCGGTGTAAGCGAAGAAACACGCGAGCGTGTTTTAGCGGAAGCCGGAAAGCACGGTTACAGCACGCCCCGCGCGCATCGGGAAAGAAAGCAGCCTATACGGACCATCAGCTTCGTAATATATGTAGGTGCCGGCATCGCTGCGCAGACTTCCTTTTCCACCTTCGTGCTGCAAGGCGTGGATGCCGCGGCTAAGAATTACGGCTACCGGGTGGTGGTGCATTACTTTTATTCCAGCCACCCCATTGAGCAGCAGATGCACAATATTTTGCAGGATACCGCCGGTATCGTGCTGTTGGGAACGGATATCACCGAAGCCCAGCGCGATATGTTAAACGATCAGCTGCCCAAGGACATGGGCATTCCTATCGTTATGGTGGATAACTTCTTGTTTGCCTCCTATGTGGACTGCGTTGGCAACGACAATATGTATGGCGCAAAGTCCGCGGTATCGTACCTGCTAAAATGCGGGCACAGAAGAATCGGCTACCTGCGCTCCAAGCAGCGTATCGCAAATTTCGAGGATCGTGACGTTGGCATCCGTTTAGCGCTGGAGGAGCACGCAAATTTGAACCCTGCGCCGCTTCAAACCATTGAGGTAGACATCTCCTCCGAGATCGCCTATTCCGATATGTGCCAATGGCTGGATGCCGGAAACAAGCCCGCGGACGCATATTTTGCAGAAAACGACGTGCTGGCGGCTGCCGCCATTCGCGCGCTGATGCTCCACGGCTATCGCGTGCCGAACGATGTTTCCGTTATCGGCTTCGACGATGTTCCCATTTGCGAGATGGTGGACCCAAGCATTACCACCATGCACTCCTTTAAGGAACGCCTCGGTGAGTTTGCGGTATTCCTTTTACACCGCAGAATCAACGCCGGCGACACCATATTTACCACCCAGCAAACCGGCCCCGTAAAGGTGGCCATCGCTACACAGGTGAAGGAGCGTAACAGCGTAAGAATCGTTCCCTAACCGCCGCACTTATTTTTTGTCATTTTCGAACGTATCGATACGGTTGTTCAATGCAAAAGCCATCCGAGTCTCACGGGTGGCTTTTGCATTTCTTTAGTTGCTTTTCGATTGCGCTACGGTTGCAGCTGCCGGGTAAGCGTATCTAAATTCTGAATGGTTGCCCGGTCAAAAAAGTGTTCGATCTTTTCGGCTTGCTCCAGTTGGTTGTCCTCCTCGCAGATCAGGCGCAAAAAGCGCAGCAGCACCTCATGGCGGTACAGCAGATATTCCCCCTCTGCCCGGCCAGCATCGGTCAGACGGATATAACTGTACTTTGGCGCGTCTACAAAGCCCTGCTCCATCAGGTGCCGAATCATTTTCGACGCGGAAGAGGGCTGCACGTTCAGCGCTCTTGCCAGTTCGCCGATGCGTACCACATCCGTGTTTTGCAGCATGCGGCATATCATTTCCAGATAGTCCTCCATGGCAGGCGTCAGCTTGGATTTTGCGTTTCGCTGATAGCCCTTCAAGGTATAGAACCGTTCATTTTGATCCATATAGCACCTCTTACTTATATAAGCCCTCCCGGAACCTTTTTCCGCACGGAGAATATCATGGTATTAGGAATAAGAGTTTCCTTATCCTAAATCTATTTTTCAGAGGATATGATTATGCGCGAACCGATCTCAATGATGTATCTTAAGCCCGATGAACGGGCTGTTGTAAAGGAGTTACACACCAAAGGCGCCATGCGCCGCCGTTTGCTGGACATCGGCTTGGTGGAAAACACGCCCGTTGAATGCTTGGGGCGAAGCCCTGGTGGCGACCCCTCTGCGTTTTTGATCCGTGGTGCGGTGATCGCCATTCGCGCCGAGGACTGCGCGGATATCCTGCTGTGCGTATAGAATAGGAGGGGCTATGGGGCTGACCAATGCTGCAATGGGCGTAAAAGCAGTGGATTCCGGGCTGATTATCAAAAAGCAATCTCCTGCGGACTTGGTGGTTGCACTGGCGGGCAATCCCAACGTTGGAAAAAGCACGGTGTTCAACAGCTTGACCGGTTTGAATCAGCATACGGGGAATTGGCCGGGTAAGACCGTGACCAATGCGCAGGGCTATTGCGCCGGAAAAAACCATTCCTATGTAATGGTGGATATCCCTGGCACTTACTCGCTGATGGCGCATTCCGCCGAGGAAGAGGTTGCCCGCAATTTCATTTGCTTTGGGGAGCCTGACGCGGTGGTGGTGGTGTGCGATGCCACCTGCTTGGAGCGCAATCTCAATTTGGTACTGCAAACGCTGGAGATCTCCCAAAAAACGATCGTTTGCGTGAACCTGATGGATGAAGCAAAGCGCAAGCACATCAAAATAGACCTTTCGGAGATTTCCCGCTGGCTGGGTGTGCCCGTTGTTGGCGCGATCGCCCGTAAAAAGAAAACGCTTACCCCGCTGCTACAGGCCATGGATGCCATGGCTGACCGTACGACAAACGCAATACAGGAGCCGCCGGTACGCTACCCCGAACCGGTGGAGCAAGCCATTTTAGCGATACAGCCTGTGCTGGAACCCATGCTTGCAGGGCGCATCAACAGCCGCTGGCTCAGCCTGAAGCTTTTGGACGACGATCCAACGCTGCAAAAGGAGATCACCGCATATTTGGGAGACGGTTTTCTACGGGCGGAGGCGCTGACCACGGCCATTGCCCGCGCAAAAAGCATTTTAAGCGACGCAGGCATCGCGCAGGATGCGCTAAAGGACATGGTGGTATCCGCACTGGTGCGCCGGGCGGAGGATATATGCCGGGATACGGTGGTATTTGAGAAAAGCACCTACAGCTCTGCCGACCGCAGGATCGACCGTATTCTGACCAGTAAATGGGCGGGGTATCCGATCATGCTGCTTCTGCTGGCGCTGATTTTCTGGATCACCATCACCGGCGCAAACTACCCCTCCGCTTGGCTTGCGGACGGCTTGTTCTGGCTGCAGGAGCGTTTAACGGAGCTGTTCCATGCTATGAACGCGCCGGATTGGCTACACGGCATGCTGGTGCTTGGGGTCTACCGGGTGCTGGCATGGGTCGTTTCCGTTATGCTGCCGCCGATGGCGATATTCTTCCCGCTGTTTACCCTGTTGGAGGACTTGGGGTATCTGCCCCGGGTGGCTTACAATTTGGATAAACCGTTCCAGCGCTGCCGCGCCTGTGGCAAGCAGGCTCTATGCATGTGTATGGGCTTTGGCTGCAATGCTGCCGGTATCATCGGCTGCCGAATTATCGACTCTCCCCGGGAGCGGCTGCTGGCGATACTGACCAACAACTTTGTTCCCTGCAACGGCCGGTTTCCAACGTTGATTGCCATACTCACCATGTTTTTTGTTGGCACGGAGGCGGCTGCCGGTTCCTCCGCCCTCTCTGCTCTGTTGTTAACGGCGGTCATTCTCTTTGGGGTTATGATGACCTTTGGGGTAACAAAGCTATTGTCCTGCACTCTTTTAAAGGGCACCGCCAGCTCCTTTACGCTGGAGCTTCCCCCTTACCGAAAGCCGCAGATCGGCAGGGTGATCGTACGTTCCGTGTTCGACCGCACGCTGTTTGTGCTGGGACGCGCAGCAGCCGTCGCCGCCCCTGCCGGGCTCATCATCTGGCTCATGGCAAACGTGACCGTTGGGGATGTAAGCATTCTCAATCACTGCGCAACGTTTTTAGACCCCTTTGCAAGGCTGTTGGGACTGGACGGTGTTATTCTGATCGCCTTTATTCTGGGGCTTCCCGCAAACGAGATCGTGGTGCCCATCATCATCATGGCATATCTGGCGCAGGGCAGTATACTGGAGCTGGACAGTCTTGCGCAGATGAAGCAGTTGTTTGTCGACCACGGCTGGACGTGGATCACGGCCATCAGCGTTATGCTGTTCTCCCTGCTGCACTGGCCCTGCTCCACTGCATTGATGACCATTAAAAAGGAAACCGGCAGTTGGAAATGGACGGTGCTGGCGTTTTTGATCCCTACCGTGATCGGGCTTGTGATCTGCTTCGTCTTCTCCAATATCGCAAGGCTCTTCATTTAAGAGCACCCCTCCTCGAAAAGACGGCTGTATTGGCTTTTAACAATGGAAAAAGCGCGAGATTATATCTTGCGTTTTTTTCGTTCTTTTGGTATCCTGTTGGAAACGGGAAAACGTTTGTTTTTTTGTGCATGCTTATCACAGAATTCATTTTGGGCTTCTGTCCAATAATATACGGCTTCTGCCCACTCCACAGTTTGGGCCGAGGTACGAAAAGTGAGGAGGCAATTCTATCCCGCAAGACTCGCGGTGCGGCAGTGTGGAGACCTGTCGTAATGCCACAGCAGCTTTGCCTGCTATGGTGAAAGGGGTGGTTAGCGGATGCTCTGCCCTTTAGAGTCGGTAACATGGCAAGTGTATCTCTCAAAGACATCAAGAAGGTCTACGACAAAAACGTTGTAGCGGTGCAGGAGTTCTCTCTGGACATTCAGGACAAAGAGTTCGTTGTGTTGGTTGGCCCTTCCGGCTGCGGTAAATCCACCACGCTGCGCATGGTTGCCGGTTTGGAGGAGATCACCTCCGGCGAGCTGTACATCGGCGACAAGCTGTGCAACGATGTG